>NZ_CP182226.1:0-357158 GCF_048081595.1 Sulfurimonas sp. ST-27 | reverse complement strand
TCAGTGCCTGCAATTTCACTGAATCCAAAGAAGAGCTTGCAGCAAAACAGCTTGCACAAAAAAAAGCTTTTGAAGAAAAAGTTGCCGACACAAAAGAGATACAACTCAAACAAATTGATGCACAAAAAGAGCAGGAGCTGGCAAAGATAAATGCACAGACTACTCTGGCGAAAATGGAAAAAGCACAACTGCTGGAAAAAATAAAACTTGAAGCAGCAGCACAGAAAGAAAAAATGCTTTTGGCCCAGGCAAAAGAGAAAGAGGCTTTTGAGGCAAAACTGCGTGATTTGGAGCGTCAGGATGCTATGGAATTAAAACGCTACCTCCTGTTGATACTCTTTTTTGTACTGCTTATTGCTACTTATTTTATCTACCTCTATTTCAAGCGCAGACACGATGATAAACTCAGAGCCTACCAGGACAACCTGGACAAATATTTTCATCAGCAGGAAAACATGACAAAAATGCGTATAGCCGAAAAAATTATCGACACTGTCGCCAGCGGCAAGCTGGGAAAAGAACAGGAGAGTGAGCTTATAAAAGCACTCAGCGGCAATATTTCACCTGCAGATGAACCTAAACTGCTCAGTGATGAAACAACGCAAGACGCGCAAATAATCGATCAAGACAAATGAGTTTCAAACAGATTGCCATTATAGGACCAACGGCCTCGGGAAAAAGTGACTTGGCCATCAGCGTTGCACAACAGACAAATGCCTGTATTCTCTCCATAGATTCACTGAGCATCTATAAAGAAATTGACATCGTCTCGGCAAAGCCTTCTTCTGAAGAACTCACACAAATCAAACATTACGGTATCAATGAACTTTTTGTCAATGAACATTTCAGTGTTGATATTTTTATAGATTTGTATAAAAAAGTACGCCTTACATGTAAAGAAGAAAACAAAAATCTCGTCATCGTCGGCGGCACCTCTTTTTACCTCAAATCTTTGCTTGAAGGGCTCTCGACACTTCCCGATATTACACAGGAACACAGTTTACATGTAACGAAGAAACTGCAAAATCTGGATGCCTGTTATGCATTTTTGGTACAAACAGATCCAGAATATATGCAAAAAATCGCCTCCAGTGACAGATACCGTATAGAAAAAGCGCTCCTGATTTATGAAGCATCGGGTATCTCTGCGAGTGAATGGTTCCGACAAAATCCGCCAAAGCCCATTATCGAGGACATAGATATTTACAATATTGACGTCCAAAGAGATCTTTTGCGCCAACGCATCCAAAAAAGAACACAGAAAATGTATGAACAAGGACTGATTGACGAGGTTTGTTTTTTGGAACAAAAATATACAAGAACACCCCATGCCATGGGCGCCATCGGCATAATGGAAGTGCTTGATTTTTTAGACGGCAAAATAAAACAAGATGAAATGCTCTCTCTTATCTCTACACACACCGCACAGCTTGCAAAAAGACAACAGACTTTTAACCGCACGCAGTTTAGGAATGTCACAAATGCAAAGCTTGAAGATTTGGAAGAACTTATTTTGAGCAGATTTTAGCATACATCTCAGGACGTCTGTCTCTTAGCAGTCCCCAGTATTCTCTTTGTTTGGCATTCTCAGCCAGGTCAAATTCAGCGTAAACAACCTCTTCTCTCCAACGGGAAGCCTCTGCAATTTTTGCCCCTGTATAGTCTGTAATAAAAGAAGAACCGTAAAAAGTAAGCCTGCAGCTCTGCCCTTTTTCTTCTCCTGTACGGTTTGCAACAACCACCGGTACCGTATTTGTCGCGGCATGCCCCATCTGGACTCTTTGCCAGTGCTCTTTTGAATCCAAATGAATCTCCGGTTCACTGCCGATAGCCGTCGGATAAAAAATAATCTCCGCACCCATCAAAGTCAATGCCCGTGCCGTTTCGCAAAACCATTGGTCCCAGCAGATGCCCACGCCGATTTTTCCATAGGCTGTCTCATAGACTTTAAAGCCCGTATTTCCCGGTTTGAAGTAAAATTTCTCTTCATACCCCGGACCGTCAGGAATGTGCGTTTTACGATAGTTGTCCAGCACCGCTCCGTCCGCATTGACAACGACAAGTGAATTAAAGTACCCTTCATCCGCTTTTTCAAAATAACTCACTAAGACAACTACATGCAACTCTTTTGCCAAAGCCGCAAAATGTTGTATCAGTGCGTTATTTTTCAAAGGCTGTGCCCATGCAAAGTATTTTTCGTCCATATCTTTGCAAAAATAGAGCCCTTCAAAAAGTTCCGGTAAAAGTATGATATTTGCTCCGTTTGCAGCAGCTTCACGGACAAACTGCCCAGCTTTTAAAACATTGGCGTTTTTGTCTTCGCTCATACTCATCTGAATTGCAGCTGCTTTTACCGGTTTATTCATAACCTATCCTCTGCCTGTTACTTCTAAAAGATGGTAGCCAAACTGTGTTTGAATCGGTCCGTACACGACACCGACATCCCCGCTAAATACAGCCTTGTCAAATTCAGGCACCATCTGTCCCGGTCCGAATTTCCCCAAATCTCCGCCGTTTGCCGAAGAAGGGCATGTGGAATTTGCTTTTGCCACCTCCGCAAAATCCGCTCCGTTTTGTATTTCGTTTTTCAATTCATTACACTTTTCTTCACTCTCTACAAGTATATGTCTTGCTGTTGCCCATGCCATCTTTTAATTCCTTAATTTTGTTTTACAAAATGAAGGAAACCGTCTATTGATTTTATCACGAGTATGAAAGTAATTTCATTCTCTACGTTAACACTAGGTTTCCTTCGGCAGGAAGCCCGTCGTACTGGTACGACTTTATTCCACATTTTGTTTATAAAATTTTACTCTATTTTTACTTATAGTTACACTTTAGGACTTTTGTATTAACTACTTTTACCTATAATACTGAAAAAATACGGAGAAGATATATGAAAAATATAATTATTGGACTTTTGGCGACTTTTTTGCTGCTGGGCTGCAGCTCAAAAAGTGATGAGAACAAAAATGTAGAACCAAAACTCGTTGTCTCAAAAAGTCTGGCAGATCTAAAACTCAAAGACCAGTTTGAAAAGCCGCATACACTCAATGCAGACACATACAAAGTGATTTTTGCTTTTGACAAAGAGCCTGCACATACATGTAACGACTTTTTTAACACACAAAAACCGAACTACCTGCAAGAGCATCATGTGCAGTTTGTAGCCGATGTGAGTGCGGCACCTTCCATTATCAGAAGCCTTTTTATTCTTCCTGGACTCAAAGATTTCAAACATGTTGTTCTGCTTTTGGATGACAAAAAAGTTGCCGCCCCGTACAGAAAAGGGATTGATACAACAAAAATAGTTGTCGTGACACTCTTAAACAAAAAAATTACCGACATCAAAACAATCTCTACAACCGAGCAGTTGAAAAAAGCGGTTGAAGATAAGTCTGCTATGTCTTACATCGCCCCTGTTATCAACAAAGTTATGGACAGTGTAGACAACGCTACAAAATAGAAGCAACTGAATCAAAAAGATAATCAGGCTTGATACCCAAAGACAAATCTTTTTTTGAAAACTTGCCTGTTTTGACAAGAGCCGCTTTTATACCGGCGTCTTGTGCTCCTTTTATATCACTCTCTATATCATCGCCTATCATGACGCACTTCTCTGGCTTTACATGTAAACTCGCACAGGCCAAATGGTAAAACTCTTTGCTTGGTTTGCCTATAAGCGAAGCACTCTGTCCGCTGGCATACTCCAAGGCACTCACAAAACAGCCGGCATCCATACTCAGTTCGTTGTCCGCATCTTTAAAGTACCTGTTTTTTGCAATGGCAAGCAGCGAAGCCCCCTCCATCAGCTTTCTGAATGCACGGTTGAGATTTTTGTAATTGAAATTTTCTTGGGCATCTCCGACAACGACATACTTTTTGTCATAATATTTCAGCTCGTTAAAAAAAGAGAGCGCATCATCCGTCAGTAAAAACTCCGCAGAACTTTTCTCTTTTGCTAAAAACATTTTTGTCACGTCAAGCGCCGTAATAATTTCCTCACTCTCAATGTCAAAGCCCATTTTTTGCAGTTTTTTGACAACCTGTGCAGAGGTTTTTTGGGTGGTATTTGTCAAAAAACGTATGGGGTAGTGCTTTTTTATCTCTCTTATTGCCGCAACCGCGCCTTTTATAGGCTCCTCGCCTACATACAACACACCGCCGATGTCACATAATATTGCTTTAACAGATTCATCAAACATCATTCTCTCCTTCTTTAAAAAATCGAAAGCCCTGTTTTTGTCGTAAAAAGTTCCAGCGCTTTTGTACCTATGAGTGAGTTTCCCTGTTCATTCAGTGCAGGTGACCAGACACAGATTCCCATTTTTTGAGGAATGACGGCTACAATTCCCCCACCTACACCGCTTTTTCCCGGAACACCCACCTTAAAAGCGAAATCTCCCGAGGCATCATAATGTCCACAGGTCAGCATCACGGCATTTATCCGCTTTGCCTGCGCTTTGGTTACATGGGTTTTTTTGTTTATGGGGTCTATACCGTGGTTGGCAAGGTAGAGCATAGAGCGTGAAAGCATTTTTGTATTCATCTCCAGGGCACAGTGATTAAAATAGGTCTGCACCAGTGTTATCGCTTCATTGTCGATATTGCCAAAACTTTTCATCAGGTTTGTCAGTGCCAGATTCCTGTAGGCATGCTGCATTTCTGAACTTGCTACGACTGAATCCATACTTATACTTGTATCATCGGCAATAGAGCGTATAAAATCCACTATGGCATCAAAGGCGAGCGTATCTTTTTTATAATGCGTGATAAGCGTGTCTGTAATCACGATGGCTCCGGCATTTATAAAAGGGTTACGCGGAATGCCGTTTTCATATTCGAGTTGCACAAGAGAATTAAAAGGGTTTCCCGAAGGTTCACGTCCTACGCGCCTGTAAAGCTCTGCACCGAAATATTTTAAAGCCATCGTAAAGGTAAAAACTTTGGAGATACTCTGTATGGAAAAAAGTGTCTCTGAAGCACCCACATGGTAAGAACTTCCGTCAAAAAAGGTAATGCTCATCGCAAACTGCTTTGCATCAGCCTCTGCAAGTGCAGGAATATAGTCGGCCACTTTTCCTTTTCCAAAAAGCGGCTGTATTTCAATTTCAATATCTTGCAGAATTTGTTGGTAGTCCATCGGTTTATCCTTTTAAGCCACAGAGCCCGCACTGCAGAAAAAAATTTAGTTTTTTTCTAAGTTACGCTTTAGCGTTAAAAGTACGGGTTCCGAAAAAGTCACTCTAAGATATTTTAACACAATTAAGATTATTTTAATTCCAAAAGTACCGTGTCTCTCCTGGTTACATCAACCCGTCTGCAGGCATTTTCAAAGGCTCCGCCCTCGCCTATGACAATACATTTGTGCTTGGCACGCGTAATGGCGGTATATATCAGCTTGGTATTGTGCATAATATAGTGCGTAAAACTCATAGGAATCACCACTATATCATACTCCATGCCCTGTACTTTGTGAATGGTAAGGGCATAAGAGAGCATCAAATGTGATTTCAGCTCTTCATACTCATAACGAACCACTACATCTTCATTGGGGTAAAAAACAAAAACCTGCTCCTCTTCTTCATCAATCTTAAAAAGGAGTCCGCTCATGCCGTTAAAAATTCTCCGCTCATTTGCTTCCTCCCCCTCTTTAAAGCCCTCGCCGCTCCAGGAAACCATATTTTCGTTTTTCGTATGCACGACCTTGTCCATCAAACGAAATTCAAGTTCACCCCGCTTGACACACTTTTTCGGATTGGGATTAAAATACTCCTGCAAAACTTTGTTGAGATTATTCGAGCCTAATATTCCGCCTTTCATAGGCGTAATAACCTGAAAATAGTTCAGATACTCTTTAATCTGTTTGTTGCTCAGCCGGTATCTGGCTTTTTCAATAGACTCGACAACCCGGTGAATAATCTCCGCAATAATCTGTTGTGAGTTGTCCTCTCTGAGGTTTTTCAGCTCCTCCTGTGAGAGTTGGTTTTTCAAGGCGTAGTAGTTTTGAATACTGACATCGACAAACTCGAAATCTTCATATTTTTGCCGATACTCGGGAATCTCTGCCTGACGAATTTGGTTGGCGATGAGGGTAATCGCCTGTTCTTCACTCTGTCTGTAAATCTGTGTCAGTTTCACAGTAGGCGCAAGTGCGAGTGTCAGCACATCACTCAAAACATTTCCCGCTCCGATAGGAGGCAACTGCGCATCATCTCCGACAATAATGACAATGGCCTTTTTAGAAATTTTGTGCATCACCCGTGCAAACAATGAAGAGTTTATCATAGAGGCTTCATCAATCAATACAACCGAATAGGGAAATTTGTCACTTCCCTCATGTTTGACTAGCAGTGACTGAATTGTTGCAGACTCAAAACCCGTTGTGTCGCTGATACGCTGGGAAGCAATGCCACTCAAAGCACAGGTAATTATCTCTTTTTTATCATATCGGGTGTTGAGCAGTTCTAAAATTGTTTTGCTTGTCGTACTCTTTCCTGTTCCGGCATAGCCGACCAAAAAAAGTAAAGAAGCGCCCTTATTTATCATCTCCACGGCAGTTTTTTGCTGTTCGCCGAGCTTGAGAGAACTCTCAGACAAAAAAGCATCAAGGTCTTTGACAAATCCGCCGCTGTCAAGTTTTGCTCGCGTTGTAAAATCATCATACAAAAACTTCTCTGCATCATACAGACGTGCAGGAGAAACCCGATCGTTTTTCATAATCACTATGCTTTGTTCAGCCACCCGCTCCACCAAAGCCGCCTCATACAGATTTTCTTTGTTGACAAAGCCAAGCAGTTCATCCAATCCGCCAAAAAGCACCTCTTTTGCTATGCAGCTGTTTCCCTGTGCCTCACAGTAGTTTAAGAGCACATAATCCATCGCCGAACTGATACGCTGTTCATTCTCAGGAGTCACGCCCATTTTCAGTGCCAGTTCATCTGCACGTTTGAAACCTATGGAGTTGATATTTGTCAGAATGTAGGGATTTTCTTTGATTTTTGTGCACGGCTCGTCCACATCTTTCATCGCGGTGGCAATCGTTGTCAACAGTGCCGGTGTTACATCATAAGGGCTTAAAAACTCCCCCAGCCGACGCATGGAACGAAACTGTTTCCAGGAAGCCTGGATTTTTTTGAGCCGTTTTTCTTTAATGCCTTTGAACTCCAGCAGTTTTTCTATGTCATTGTCCAAAATTTCTACAAGTTCTTCCGCGCCGAAATGTTCTATCAGATCCGCAGAGAGTTTTTTTGTAAAGCCTTTAATGATTTTATTTAAAAAGAAAAAGAGTTCATTCTGGTTGACTTTGAGTGTCTCAAATTTAAAAGTCTTGCCATACTTTTTATGCTCAACCCACTCTCCCTCAAGCGTAATAGCAGACCCTTTAATACTCTCAACATCACTTTCAAAATAGGTCCCGCTGATTTTTTCACCGCTTTTTAAAACAGCAATGAAAAAGCCCTCGGATTCAAAAAGAATTCTGTCGATTTGCCCTATGAGTGTCACGAAACTACTTCGTTACTATCGCAAAGCTCTGCTCTAGGATCTCTGTATGCTTTTTGATAAAATCATTCAAATCTTTGAGCTTTAATTTTTTAATTTTTTTGAGTTCTGTTTCTGAATGATTCAGAGGAAAACCTTTGTAGTAGTCCATAAAGGTGCGTTGCAGTCTTTGGCTCATGGTTTCTACCCGTAACGGTTCACTGCCGAGAAGAAATTTCTTTGTCTGTTCAAGCTCTTCTTTGCTTACACCTTTGTGAACAAATTCCGAAATCACATTTATGACTGTTTTTTTCGCCTCATCCATTGAGTCAAGTTTTGTCTGCAGATATCCGTCCATATACGAAACAGATTTGTTTACATGTACCCGAGCATAGGCGGAGTAGGCAAGTCCGCGTTTGACACGAATCTCTTCCATCAGACGACTGCCAAAACCGCCTGTTCCGAGTATAAAGGTTGCCACTCTGGCTTTGTAATACTCTTCATCATTTACAGCCATATTATACGGTGAGCCGAAATAGATGTATGCCTGTTCTGTTTCTCTTTTTAAAATACTCTCTTTTGGCTTGTCACTCGCTTGAAAATGCGGCAGAGGTTCGCTTTTGCCTTTTGGCAGTGTATTTAAAATTTTGGCCATATTCTCTTTGACTTCTTTTATATCAAGATCACCTCCGATGACAATGATAGCTCTAGCCACAACCAAATGCTGCTTCACAAACTCTTTTACATCCTCTAGTTTTATGCTTTTTACGCTCTCTACCGTGCCCGATGCAGGCTGTGCCAGCGGTGTGTCTGGGAAAAGAAGCTTTTTGAGTTCGTTTGATGCAACATAATCGTAGTCATTCTCTTTGCGGCTAAGTGAACCAAGCGTCATTGTCTTGACTTTGGAAAGCGCTGCTTCACTGTAGTTTGGATCTTTCAGTAAAGTATTTAAAAACTTTGTGGCATTTTCAAACTCATCTTTAAGCGAACTCATTTCAATTACAAAGGTCTCACTGCCTGTATTTGCAGATATGTGAATCGCCCGAGACTCAAGCTCCTCAGAAAAGCCGTTTGAACCCAGTTTTTTTGTTCCCTCATTGAGAAGTTTTGAAGAAAATTTTGCCAATCCCGGTATTTTTGTATCTGTTATCGTTCCGCTGTTTGTAAACACAATCTGTGTGTTTACAAGGGGAAGTCTTTTGTCCTGTTCAAAAATAAGCGGGACTTTGATTCCCTTTACTTCTATATAGTCTATTTGTGCTGCCATGATTATCTGTCCTATTGCTAATATTATAAAAAAAAGTTTCATTATTGAAATATCTCTAAAGTCTCATATGCCGTATTTCTTACAGCCGGGATTTCACCCAGGTCTTTGATGAGATGTACCATCTCCTCTTTTGCCATGTGGTAGGCCGCACCGGCTGAACTGACGACATTTTCTTCCATCATCGTGCTTCCCAAATCATTTGCACCGAATTTGAGTGCCATCTGACCGATATAGGGACCCTGCGTAACCCAGGAACTTTGAATATTTGGCACATTGTCAAGATACAGACGGGCAACAGCCAACAAACGCAAGTATCTGTTAGAAGAGGGTTTTTCCATGTCAGGAATCAGACGCAGCAGTTCCGTGTTTTTGCCCTGAAAACTCCACATAATGAAAGCACGGAATCCTCCCGTTTCATCCTGCAGATTTCGCACCATATCCAAATGTGCTATGATGTCTTCATCACTCTCAACTGTTCCGTACATCATTGTCGCCGTACTCATTATACCGAGTTTATGCGCCTGTCTGTGAACATCCACCCAGACTTCAGCGTCTATCTTTTTGGGTGCAATAATGTCACGCACTTTGTCTGAAAGTATCTCAGCCCCCGCACCCGGAATGGAAGCCAGTCCTTTTGCTTTTAAACGTGCCAAAACTTCCTGAATACTGATACGCGAAACTTTGGCGATGAAGTCCAACTCGATGGAGCTGAATCCGTGAATCGTAATCGTCGGGTATTTTTGATGAATGTGTTCCACCAAATCTTCATACCACTCTATTTTGAGTTTTGGATGCACACCGCCTTGAAAAAGTATCTGTGTCCCGCCGATTTCCAAGAGTTCGTCTATTTTTGCATCTATCTCGTCAAAGCTCAGCACATAGGCATCCGCATCTTTTTCATGTCTGTAAAAGGCACAGAACTTGCAGTCTACCCAACAGATGTTTGTATAGTTAATGTTTCTGTCAATGACAAAGGTCGTGATTCCTTTTGGATGCAACTCTTTTTTTCTGTTCGTCGCCATCTTTCCTAACTCTTTTAAATCCGCATTGCGGATTAAATCCAGTGCTTCTTCTTTTGTCAGTCTGCTCATTGTATCGCTTTGTTTGTAATTTTATCAAGTGCATTATCTATTTTTTGCACCAGTTTATCTGAGAGCAACGGGTGTTCTTCTTTGAGCCAACTTCCGTTTCTGTAGGCAACTTTCACCTTTTTGTCTCTGTCTTGGTAGACAAGAATTTTCATAGGCAAATCAACACCTGTTACAATATCCTGCTGCATCAGTTGTGTGCCTGTTTCAGGATTGCCAAAAATTATCAGTTTACTGCTTCGCATTTGCATCCCGATGTGTTTTGCATTTGCCTGATGGTCAACTACAGTAAAAACACGCAAACCCTTTTTTGTCACAATGTCTTTTATCTTTTGTATTGTTGTATCAACACTCTTTGTACTCTCTTTTATAATGATATCATTTGCAAAAAGAGTAACATTTAAAAGTGTTACCAACAGTAAAAAATATTTCATTATTTCCATCCTCTGTTTCGTGAACTGATAGACTTCTTTTTAATAAAAAGCCTGTAAAAAATGTACATTGCAAGCATACCAATAAATACACCCAGAATTACCTGAAGCCATGCAGCTAAATTTAAAACTTTATGTAAAATATCGGCATGTTCTTTGTTGTCTATATTTATATTTGCCATCTCTGCAATATGTGCCATTGCGGAAACTGCCAGATTTCCTTCCGGTATACTTTGGTGACAGGCCACACAGGCTCCGGCTCTGTCTGTTTTATCAATCTGTGCCTGACTCAGAGGCTGTGAAAGTTTCCAGTGATGCCCGACAGTCTGCAGTTGCGTTCCGTTTTCATCTAAAAATTTTGAGTAGTCAAAATGAAGATTCGGTATGGCAGGAATTTGTTCATCTACAATCGTCGGCATTATTTTTCCATCAGCACTCATGATATCGACTATAGTATCCACAGAAGGATCAAATGTTGTTTGCGAACCTGTTATACCGTACCCGAGTGCTTTTTTCATTGCATGACAGCTTTCACAGCTTCTTGGTTCTTTTTGAATGGTATGAGGCTGAATCGGTGCCATATCAATGGCATTTTGACCTTCAGCTCCTGCACCTTCGACATTTGGTATTTTAAAAATGTGATTTTGCAAAAGCGCCTTACCGTCTTTCCCGATAACGGTAATCGTTGTCTGGCATCCCGGAACAGTCGGGCTTATACGTCCTTCTCCGTTTTGGGACAGAGCCGGATCTTCCCAGCGTAAAAAACTTCTTGTTTCGGTAACCTGTCCGTCAACCAGATATTTTTTCAATGATTTTCGCATAATACCTGTTTGTCCGTGTATATCATGATCATGAGAAGACTGCAGATAATCAGGGTTTTGTTTTCCGCCGCTGTAGTCAATTTTCACATGACAACCGTAGCACTGCGGTGCCCATGTTGCATGACAGGTGTAACACTCAAGTCTGTCATTGTGTGCTGTAATCTTGTCCATTGCCAGCAGTCCGGCTTTTGAGAGTTTTTCCTCTTTTTTAAGCAGTTTGAGCGGTTTGAGCACCACATCTTTTCCGCTTGCCAAATGCATTATAACTTCATTGCCTTTTTTGGTTGCATGTATCAAAGGATTTCCCCGTGCCGAAAGCAGATAACCCTCATCCGGTTTATTGACACTTCCCTGTTTTAGATACTCTGCCATCGTCTTTGTAACGCCTCTGGCTTCTCCTGTCTGTGGAGATGTCTTAAACTCATCACTGTAACCCAATGGCAGTTCCCAGGGATATTTTTTTGTTGTTCCGTGGCAGTCCTGACACTCTATCTCTACAGCACCGGCATTGGCTCCGCTTAAAAAACCGTCTCCGTGCATATCATTGGATGTGTGGCAATCCTGACACAGCATTCCTTTTTTGAAATGCACATCTCCCTGCATATGAATGTATCGTTTGGTATGAAGTTTGGGCTGGGGGTTTCCGTCTCTGTCAAAAGTTGCCTTGTAAGCAGTTTCCATCAGTCCCTGATATGAAACCCCGATACGCTTTCCGCGATTATGGCATGTTGAACATGTCTCTGTCGGAATGCCCGAATAACTCTGTTTATGCACCGTAACTTTTGTTTCGCGTGATGACTGTATCTGATGCACAAGCAAATGGCCCCGTTCTTTATGCGATATACTTTTGTCGCCACCCTCATAATAGCCTTCGTTTGAATAGGGGATATGACAGGCTGCACAGCCTATACCTCGGTAATCACCTCTTTTTTGACGCCCTTTGCTTCCTGTATGGCAACGCAGACACTCTTGACGCAAATAGGTATACACAGCCAAAGAAGGGTCTTTTTCAATCTCTTGTGCTGTTGGAGCGGGAGGCAACTGGGTCATCTCTTTAGGAAATGCCTGCGGTTCCATTTTTGAGAGTTTTTGCATATACTCCTGATACTTTTTTGTACCGAGTCTGGCATGAATGTCTGTCGGATTTTTTGTTTGATATGTGCCTACTGTATGGTTATATCCCTCTTTGCCGCCAAAACTCCAAAGTGCTCCCTGGATTTTTCCCTGTTCTGTCATCATCAGAGAATTCATTTGTGCTGCGACTTCTTCTTTGTGACACATTCCACAGGTATTTTTGTTGACCCAGGTACTTCCCGGTGCCGGATAAAACTCTTTGGGGCCTTCATGCGACAAAAAGTATTTCAGACTTCCTTTATGGGCTTTGCTTTTATGTTTTGTTGCCGGATTGCCTCCGTGACAGACAATACAGCTGTTTTTCGGATACCCTGCTTTGGCTGCTTTTTTTGCAATCGCTTTTGCCATGCCGGATTCAGGCGCCCGTATATGCTCAATCTCTCCGTGACATTTCAAACAGTTGTTTGTTTGTTTGTAATTGACTGCTGCAGATAAAAATGTTGCAAATAAAACACCGAACCAGAGTATCTTTCTCATCTCTGTTTATGCCTTTTTGTCTTTGGCTATTGCATCTAAAACACCATTGATAAACTTTGGAGACTGTTCTGTTCCAAACGATTTTGTAATTTCAACTGCTTCATTGATAACTACGGCAGAATCAAGCCCGCTAAAAAGAATTTCATACGTAGCCAGTCGCAATGTTGCACGTTCAATGGCACCTAGACGTTCAAAATCCCACTCTTTGAGATGTTCTACAATAGCTTTGTCAATTGCCTCAATATACTCCATTACACCTTCATAGAGTCCAAGAGCAAAATCTTTTTGCTTGTTTCTGATTTTTTTCTCTTCAAGAATTTCATTAGAGTGTTCGGAAGTATTGCCATTTCCAAGATCGTATGCGTACAAAAGACTGACTACAGCCATACGCGCCTGTTGACGAGTAGCCATTACAGCACCTCATACAAATTTAGCATTTCAATCACAACCGTCATTGCTTCAAAACCTTTGTTTCCGGCTTTTGTTCCGGCTCGCTCTATCGCCTGTTCAATCGTGTCAGTTGTCAAAAGACCGAATGAAACCGGTTTTTGATATTTTAGACTCATACTTGCAATTCCTTTTGTCGCTTCAGCCGCAACATAGTCAAAATGCGGTGTTGAACCGCGTATTACGGCTCCCAATGCACAAATTGCATCATATTTTCCACTTGCAAGGAGTTGATCGACGATCATCGGCAACTCAAACGCACCCGGAATCAATACATGTGTCAAATCTTCTTCATTCCCGCCGTGACGGTCAAAAGCATCTTTTGCTCCCTCTACGAGTCTGTCCACTATAAAGTGGTTCCATCGTGTACTTACTATGGCAATTTTTTTGCCGTTTACTACTTTTAATTTACCTTCAATTAACTGCATACTTCTTCCTTGTGAGTTATTTATATTACTGCTTGTATTTTTTTGATTTTCTCTATCAGTTTTTCCAATTCGTCTAATTTTAGCATATTTGGACCGTCACTCAAAGCACAACTTGGATCAAAATGTGTTTCAAAGAAAAATCCGTCCACGCCGATGGCTGCTGCTGCTTTTGCAAGATGCGGCACCATAGAGCTGTCACCGCCTGTTTTTCCGCCTAAAGCACCCGGCATCTGTACAGAGTGTGTGGCATCGAAAATCACCGGTGCGAATTCTTTCATAATCACCAAAGAACGCATATCCACAACAATGTTGCCATATCCGAAAGAACTGCCTCTCTCTGTCAGATAGACCCCGTGCTTTTGGGAATTTTCATAACTCACTTCATCACATCCGCGGGTTTTAAGCACTTTCATAACAGAGTATTTCATATCAGGCGGGTTAATAAACTGTCCCTTTTTGATATTTACCTCTTTGTCTGTTTTTGCACAAGCGACGAGCAAATCTGTCTGCCGACATAAAAATGCAGGAATCTGCAACATATCTACCACATTTGCAACAGGCTCAACCTGAATCGTTTCATGCACATCCGTCACTATTTTATAGCCAAAATCATCTTTGACTTTTTGAAGTATGCGAAGACCTTCACCCATACCCAAACCACGAAAACTCTCCAAAGATGTTCGGTTGGCTTTGTCAAAACTCGCTTTAAAATAAAAATCTATTGTCTCGTCATTATGATATTTTTCCAATGCTTTTGCTATTGTAAAAATATTTTCTTCACTCTCAATAACACAGGGGCCCGCCAAAAGTTTCATAATATATCTGCCTTTCAAAAATATAGCTTATTATAGCTAAACGATTTTAATCCCTACTTATCGCGTGCAACCATAATACCCGCAACAACTATCAGTACGATTCCAAAACTCGTTACCAGTGACGGAAAAGCATCTCCCAAAAACAGACCGACCAGTATCGAAAAAAGTATATTTGTATAACTTACAGCACCGACAATTCCCGCTTTTGTCTCTCCGTAGGCTTTTGTCATCAGCAATTGTGCAATTGTAGCAAAAATTCCCATCGCAAAGAGATAGAACCAGACAATACCATGCGGCATTACAAATTTTGCAAGCATAAAATCAAGTTCAGGAAAGTTCAGATAAGGAGAAACAACAAACAAAATGACCGGACCGAGTGTTCCTGTAATCATAAAAGAAAGCACAATGGCACGGGTGTCATAGTAGGCTTTTAATTCCCGTACAGAGGTATAGGCAAGTGCTGCACCCACCCCGCTGAAAATTCCGAGCAGATCATATTTTGAAAATCCGATTCCGCTCGGCTGTGTTATAAAAAGTATACCGATAAAGCCTGTAAAAACGGCAATCCATCCCCTGTAAGAGAGTTTTTCATTAAAAAAAAGCCAGGCAAATATTGCCGTAAAAATCGGAGATGTTTTTGAGTAGGTCATTGCATCACCCAGAGGAATATGTGCAATATTGTAAAAAAATGCCAGCAGAGCGACAAAGCCCATGAAACCCCGAAAAAAGAGCAACAGAGGCTTTCCTCCCTTGTGCTGCATAGGCTTTTTCAATACTGCGATACCGACTAACAGTACCCCTGCAATATTTCTAAAAAAAACAACTTCAAGTGAACTCATGTTTTGACTGGCAAGTTTGGCAAAAGCACCCATAACAGCAAATGCCAGGCTGGCAATAAGCATATACTGTACGCCTTTGTTTAAATTTTTGATTCTATTCATAAATGCAATTATATCCATTTACTTCAGCATTGTATAATCTCATAAAAATATAGGAAAAACTATGGGTAATTTATTTTTATTTCTGCTTTTAGGGGCAGTCTTTTATTATATATTTAAAAGTTACGGCAGATACACAGCCGAATATTCGCAAGAAGCATTTAAAAATTTTTCTGTTTCGTATGAATCACTCAAAAACAGTGAGCTGGGACTTTTTGTCGCCCTTGTTGCCAAAGTTGCCAAGGCAGACGGTCATGTCGATGCCCTTGAAGCACAGCTTGTAGGCATCATGTTTGATGACATTTCCAAGGTCTTTCCGGAACCTGCAAAAACAAAAGATATTTTAAAACAAATCTTCAACGAAGAAAAAGAACGCCGTGACAATACAGAGCAGATTGCCCATGCTTTAGCAGAAGCACTCAGACGTAATAAAGCCCAACAAGAGCAGTTTATGGGATTTCTCATTCAGCTCGCTTTTGCAGACGGTGAAGTAACCCAAAGTGAAGAAGAAGTACTCACCACAATTGCCGAGGCTTTTGCATTTGATCCGCAAAAATATCACGCTCTGTTTGACCAGTTTGAAGCGATGATGAAAAACATCCATCCGCAGGCTACGCTGGATGATGCCTACAAAATTTTGGGTGTCAGCAAAAATGATGATATGAGCAGCATCAAAAAAGCCTACAGAAAGCTTGTGCGTCAGTATCATCCTGATATCATCAAGTCTCAGGGAAAAAGCGAAGAGTATATCAAAGAAGCAACCGCCAAAACGCAAGAGATAAATCAGGCCTATGAGATGATAAAAAAAGCCAGAGGATAGCGTGTGAAATCTCTTTTTATACTGCTTTGCTTCCTTGGCACTCTTTTGCAGGCATCACAAAACAGTGCCCTGCTCTTTCACGGCAACTGCACAACCTGTCATTTTGAAACGAAATCTGTCTCGGCCCCGGCAATGATGGAAGTGCGTACAAGATATTTGAATGCATTTCCCAATAAAAAAGATTTTGTCAGACAGATGGCAGAGTGGGTACAAAAACCGAGCGAAACAACTTCAATCATGCAAGATGCCATTGACAAATACGAACTCATGCCCAATCTTGCCTTTGAAAAAGATGTTTTACAAGATATAGCTGCATATATTTACGAAACAGATTTTACCAGGCAACACAGTCCGCACTGAAGTACGGATTCCGGGAATATGTCACAACCCATCCTTTAAGGAAGTGAGAGTGGCAAAAAAGTCACACCAGTCGGTACTTTAGTGCCGACTCTCAGGATTTAAAAGCATAAAACCGTTTAACCCGCTGGGCTGAAATCTTTCTCCCAAAAAAATTCTATCCATGCATCTGCTTCATTTATCCAAAAATCCGGTTCGTATATTGATGTTTTTTTATAAAAAAGTGTCGAAGATTTAAATGCCGTTTCAGGAAAGTTTTTTTGCAAATGCTGCATGACATACGCAAGTGTATCACCGCTGTCGGCTATATCATCCACAACAAGCACTCTTTTCACATTTGCCAAACTGCATATTCCAAAAAGAGACAGCGCTTCGCGTTTACATGTAGCATCATACAGCTCTGTTCTTATACTCTGCACATCTCGAACATCAAGCCCTTCTGCCAGACAATGCGCCAGGACAAGCCCGCCTCTTGCAACAGCAACTATTGTTTCAGGTTTAAATGTTTTCACATTGTCTCTAAGTTTACATGTATCATTTCTGAAATTTTCATAAGAATAGTACTGTTTCAATATTTTCCTTAGTAATGGTAAAGATTTATGGTAGTATACTACATGTAATGTTAATAAAAAGGTACTGTTAATGAATAAAATAATGAAAAATATAATTGCAACAACACTGATCGCAGCAGCGATTACAGGCTGTAGCAGCAAAAAAGCCGAACCAAAAAAGCAGAAAGTCTACACACCCACCTTTACATGTAAACAAGAGGGAGTAGCCGCTCCCAGATGGACCTGTATACCGGAAGTACCCGGTTACTATGCAGGTGTGGGTGTTGCAGAGAAAAGTGCAGCAGGTATTGCCCATATGCGTCGTGTTGCCCTCATGAACGGCCGTTCTGATTTGGCACAACAGATTGAGAGCAAAATCAAAGACAAGATGGAAGGTTTTACGAGAGCCACAGGAAACGGTTCTGCCGAAACAGTGGACAAAGTCACAACGGCTGTCACAAAACAGGTAGCGAAAGTGGATTTAAAAGGCTCCAAAGCTATAGATATGTGGACGGCTCCATCCGGTGCAATTTATATGCTTGTAACTGTTCCTGAGTCAAGCGTTAACCAAGAGGTCAAAAAGGCCTACAAAAAAACTGTTGCTTCAAGTTTTCAAAATGACAATGCCCTTTGGCAGCAGTTTCAGTCAAAACAAGCACTGGAAAATTTAGACAAAGAATTTCCGACTGAATAACAGCACTCCCTACTGCCTGTAAAACAGGCAGTTTTTGCTTCTCTCCCCATTTAAACCATAATTTAGATATAATTTCAAAAATATTTTATAATTCTTCGCAAGTTTACAAGGTTCACTCATGAAAAAAATCGCAATTATAGGCCGTCCAAATGTTGGAAAAAGCTCACTTTTTAATCGTTTGGTAAAAAAACGTGATGCCATAACATCTGATTTGGCAGGAACAACACGGGATGTCAAACGAAAAACAGCCGTAATTATTGACAAAGAAGCAGAACTGTTAGATACGGGTGGACTTGATAAAGGGTGCGAGCTTTTTGATAAAATAAAAGAGATGTCATTAAAAGCTGCCTACAAAGCAGATATTATTTTGTATATGGTCGACGGCAAAGGTTTGCCTGAGGATGAAGACAAAAAACTTTTTTATGAACTCCAAAATATGGGTAAAGAGATTGCTCTTGTTGTCAACAAAATAGACAATGACAAAATGAAAGAGAAGCTCTGGGAGTTTTATGAGTTTGGCACAGATGCCATCTTCGGTATCTCTGTAGCACACAACAGGAATACTGTTGAACTGCTTGATTGGATCTATGACAAACTGCCACAAAGTGATATTCTCAAAGAAGACGAAACAGAAGAAGTACAAATCATCACAGAGGAGAAAGAAGAACTCAGTGATGAAGAATTTTTCTCACAATATGCCCAGGATGAAGAAGATGACAGTTTCATCTACTGGGATGAGGAAGAGGTAGAAGATGACTCAATATTTGCTCAGAATGATCGTATCAAAGAGTTTGATGAAAATGACATAAACCATATAAAAATAGCTATTATCGGACGTACCAATGTCGGAAAAAGTTCACTGCTTAATGCTCTTTTGGGCGAAGAACGTTCTGTTGTGAGTTCTGTTGCCGGTACAACAATCGACCCGATTGATGAGACCATAGTCTATAAAGACAAACAGCTTACCTTTGTTGACACAGCAGGGCTTCGCCGTCGTGGAAAAATTGTCGGTATTGAAAAATATGCTTTAATGCGCACAAAAGAGATGCTTGAAAATGCAAATATGGCACTTGTTGTTTTGGATGCGAGTGAGCCGTTCTTGGATTTGGATGAAAAAATTGCGGGACTTGTTGATCAAAACAGGCTTGCCTGTATTATCATTCTTAACAAATGGGATATTGCCAAAAGAGAAGAGCATGACAAAATCATCAAAGAGGTGCGTGACAGATTTAAGTTTTTAGCCTATGCCCCTATTTTAACCCTTTCGGCAAAAAGCCATCAAAGAGTAGACAAACTTCATGATATGATTTTAGAAATAAACGAAAACTATTCACAAAGAATTCCGACATCCAGGCTCAATGAAGTTTTGGAGCGGGCACTGCGCCGTCACACCCTGCCAAGTATGCACGGACAGGTGATTCGAATCTATTATGCAACACAGTATGAAACACGACCGCCAAAAATTGCCATTGTTATGAATAAGCCCAAAGGTCTGCATTTTACCTACAGACGCTATCTTACTAACAAACTGCGCGAAGCCTTTAATTTCAGTGGAACCCCGCTTCTTTTTAAAGCAAAAAAGAGAGGAGACAAATAAACATGAGTTATGCGCTTGCGTTTACATTTTTGTTTGGCGGAATCGGACTGACAGCCTTGAGTGTTTATTTTTACAAAAAGATGAAAGAGGAAGAAAGAAAAAACAGCCGGCACTAAAGTACCGATTCCGATTTAAAAGGGTTTAAGCACAACCATCGCTACAATAACAAGCATCAAAAGTGTCGGTACTTCATTATACATTCTGAAAAACTTTCCGCTTTTTGTGCATCTGTCTTCTAAAAGCTGTTTTCTGTACACATTCATTGAGTAAAAGTCTATAATTAAAAAAAGTACAAACAGAAGCTTTACATGTAACCACGGAGCACTCATCCATCCGCCAAGATAAATAAGTGCCGCACCGCTAAGGAGTGTAGCCCACATAGCAGGCACACCTATATATTTAAAAAGCTTCATTTCCTGAATTTTAACTACCTCTACAAAACCTTTGTTATTACTGTTTTCAACATGATAGACAAAAAGCCTAGGCAGATAAAACAATACTGCAAACCAGGAGATAAAAGAGATGACATGAAACCATAAAAGCCAGTTATACATATAAGACACCTAAAAGTTTTTTTCTATATACACAGATTCATAGTTTGAACCACCGTGTCTTACATTGTTAATCAAACCAAAAATCCCTGACCGGTGTTTTAACAAAACACCAATATATGTTTCATCTAATGGCTTATACTTCACAAGTTTTCCCAAATCAAAATCCAGGCTTATATCCAAATAATTTAAAAAGTGTGAATTGTTGTCATTATGATTTTGAGCATCTATGCGTTCTATCTCCAAAACACGGCTTACATAAGAAGCCCCCTCTCCAAAACCAAAACGCACTCTGTTATTCCAAAAATCAATATTGTAATATGCTTTTATATAAATATCAGCACCATATACATCTTTTTGTGCCGTTTCATCATAAAATGTCAATCCGCCTTTAAGATACAAATCTAATGGTAAAGTAAATAAATCTTTTGCTAAAAGATACCCTCCATCTAAATTATACGCTTTTAAATCATCTCTGTAAGCTCCAAACTTTCCAAGCGCTATATCAGCTGCCGAATAGAATGTAGGTTTTCCAACCGCCACTCTAAGAGAATAGTTACTTTGTGATGCCCAAAGATTTACTGTGAAAATCAAAAATAATAATAATTTCATATAGCTGCTTTATACATCTGTAAGTTCTAATTCTTTAATAGAAGGCCCTTTATGATCAGTTACTTTGTCATGTAAGCGGCGTAAAGCTTTATTTGCACGGTCAACAGCCACATCAATGGCAGCATCCAGGTCTTTGTGGTGTTCACTGATGACAATAGGAGCAGAGTGTGCTACATGTATTTCAAACTCTACCAAGACACCTGCTCTTTCAGCAGAAACTATACAGTTTACTCTTGTAATATCTAAAGAAAACTTTTTAAATTTTTCAATGCCCTGTTCTATATGTGCTTTCTTTTCGTCTGTTAAAGTTATATCTTTTGCACGAATTTGTACTATCATCATAAATCCTTTAATTTTAAGCCATAGGGCTTAATTATATTTAACTATATAATAGCAAAATAAAGCTGAGATGGGTATAATACGCCTTAAAAAATCAGGAATTGTATAATGAGAGTTTTAACCGGTATTCAACCCTCAGGTGATTTGCATATAGGAAACTACTTTGGTTCTATCAAACAGATGGTCGATGCACAAAAAGAGAATGACACTTTTGCATTTATAGCAAACTACCATGCACAGACAAGCGTAAAAGACGGCAAAAGACTGGCAGAGCTGACTATGCAGTCGGCAACAGATTTTTTGGCACTCGGCATAGACCCGCAAAAATCAACTTTTTGGGTACAGTCTGATGTAAAAGAAGTCTTGGAACTCTACTGGGTGCTCTCTTCTTTTACACCTATGGGGCTGCTCGAACGTGCTCACAGCTATAAAGACAAAACTGCCAAAGGCATAGCCGCCAACCATTCGCTCTTTTCCTATCCTGTTTTAATGGCAGCAGATATTTTGTTATACCAGCCTGACATTGTTCCTGTCGGAAAAGATCAGATTCAGCATGTTGAGATTGCACGCGACATTGCTGTAAAATTCAACAATGAGTATGGTGAAATTTTTAAACTTCCGGAATATAAAATAGAAGCAAATGTTGCCACAGTTCCAGGAACTGACGGACAGAAAATGTCTAAAAGCTATAACAATACTGTCAATATATTTGGTGAAGAGAAAAAACAGCTCAAAACAATCAAAAAAATTGTTACCGAAGCAGTACCGATGGAAGAACCAAAAGAGTATGAAAACTGTAATGTGTACAATATGGCAAAACTCTTTTTAAATGAAAATGAATGCAAAGAACTCCAGGAACGTTACAAAAAAGGCGGGGAAGGACACGGGCATTTTAAACTCTATCTGCATGATGTGATTTGGGAATATTTCAGACCCTACAGAGAAAAAAGAGAATATTTTGCAGCGCATCAAGACGAAGTGAGAGAAATACTCCTCCAGGGTGCGCACAAAGCAAAAGAGATTGTAGCGCCGACTATAGACAAAGTCAGAACAGTAACAGGGATAAAATACTAAAAAAGTATTTTATCAAAGTCGCAAAGAACTTTTTACTATAAAATTCTTTTTCGACCAGATCGGCTCTTTCAGATCCAGCAGACTGCGAACCTCATCGTTTACCAGACGATAATACAATGTCACTTCAACACTGTCTGCCCCATTGACCAGCGGCAAACGTATTGTTTTCTCACCATATGCCTTTATGCTTGTATCTTTACTTTGCTTCAGCGCAAGATGCGCAATACCGACTTTTTTATGTCTTCTTATATAATGGCGTGAAAGAGAAACAGTTTTTTCACTGATGACTGCAGTCCCTTTCTTATAGACAATTTCAACAAGAAGTTCTCTTGAACCAAAACCGCTTGGTATATTGTGCGGTTGCGGATTTTTAACTTTTATGAGCAGTCTGTTTTTTTGTTTTTTCAGTTGCAAACGCAAAGCGCCTTTCCATAAACCGGGTGTATGTGCACCAATAAATCCGTGTTTTCTCACCATTCGCATTTTTGCTTTACCATTGTACATTTTATATGTTGCGGCAACACCCTTTTGTTTGGGACCCATATGACACGAGACACAGGTCTGCTTGCCGACATACTCACTCTCCATATCTGTAAAAACCACGCCTTTTACACTTCTGTCATTTGCATGGCATACAAAACAGAGTTTATTTGGATTTGAACGCATAAACTCATGTGAGACTACCTTGTGATAAGGCGATTTGGCATCTTTGAAAGGTCCCGTCATAACACCCGACGGAGTCCACTCCACTCTGTTGATTCCTCGTTTTGATTTGTCATATTCTTCATGTATTTTATCTATATTGTGACATACAACACAATTAATTCCTTCACTGATAACCTTTGAATTTACTGCTTTGTTCACAGGATCATCTTCATCTGCCAATCCCATAACAGCAGCAATTTCATAATCTTCATCTGTTTTTGTTACACTGATTCGAGGGTTATGACAGGTAGCACACTGAATTTTTACAGCATTTAAACTTTTTCTTGTTTTACGGCTGACATATTTAAGACTTTTCTTAAAATATTCATCTTTTTCAAAATGACTTTTTGCATGCCATGAAGCACTCCACTCTTCTACGATACGCCTGTGACAGACTTTGCAGTTTTCGGAACTTTCAAACCGTTTGCCGACTTCGACTGCTTTTGCTCCAAAAAGAGAAGTAAAAAAAATGAGTAAAAAAAGAAAAAATTTCATCTGAATCAAATCCTTGTCTGTTATTGGTTCAAGTACTTTTTGTACTTCATTTTTGCAAGTTTTTCTGACTTTTTGTCTACCTCATCCTTCATTGCAGTTTTATACTCGGCAATCTTTTTCTGCAGGGCTTCATCCCCTGTCCCAATAATTTGCGCTGCAAGAATTCCTGCATTTTTGGCACCGTTAATAGCTACTGTTGCCACAGGAACACCTCCCGGCATTTGCACGATAGAAAGCAGAGAATCCATTCCGTCAAGTGCAGAACTTCTCACCGGCACTCCAATAACTGGCAAGACACTCAGCGCAGCAATCATACCCGGCAGATGTGCAGCTCCGCCGGCTCCTGCGATGATGACGCGCAAGCCTCTTGCTTGTGCTGTTTGTGCATACTCTACAAGTTTTTGCGGTGTACGGTGTGCGGAGACAATATCTACTTCACAGGCAACACCAAATGCTTCACATATCTCAATAGCCCCACTCATAACCGGTAAATCCGAGTCACTCCCCATAATAATTCCAACCAACGCTTTACTCATATCTTTTTGCTTCCTTTAATTTTTAGAATATCTTTTGCTTTCATTGCCTTTTTTAATGCCTCGTCAATATCATCATCAAGGATTGTTACATGCCCCATTTTTCTAAATGGTTTCGTAAAGGTTTTTCCGTAAAAATGAAAAGACAGCTCCGGAATCTCCAATGCATCATGAATTCCTTCTATAAAAGGTTCTCCCTCATATCCTTCTTCTCCGAGCAAATTAATCATAACTGCAGGAGAAATAAGCTTGGTAGATCCCAAAGGCAGATTTGTTACCGCCCGGATAATCTGTTCAAACTGTGATGTTGCACAGGCTTCGACTGTATAATGTCCAGAATTATGAGGACGCGGTGCTATTTCATTAACCAAAATCTTGCCTTTTTTTGTTAAAAACAATTCAACAGCAAAAATTCCGACACCGTCCAAGGCTTTGATGGCTTCAATTGAAATTTCTCTTGATTTGTCCGCAATTTCTTTTGAAATTTTTGCAGGAGCCATCACAATGTCACAAATATTCACTCTCTCATCAAAAAGCATTTCAACCACAGGGTAGCATTTGATCTGGCCTTCAATATTCCTCGCGACGATTACGGCCAGTTCCTTGTCTATATCCACAAGCTCTTCGATAAATGATTCGGTCTGGAGTGCATTTTTTACATCTGCTTCGGATTTTAGCATTTGCACGCCCTTTCCGTCATAACCGCCCATCTTTGCTTTTTGAATAACAGGAAATCCAAAGGCAGCCAAATCTTCCTCTTTCTTCACATCTTTATAGGCAGGAACAGGAACACCTTTTTTGTCAAGAAGTTTTTTTTGCTCATATTTATTTTGAATAAGTTCGATAATATAAGGAGAGGGATGAATGATATGCCCATGATCAAACAGCTCTTTGAGTATGGAAGTGTCTACATGTTCCAATTCAAAAGTTGTCACATCTGTCTCTTGCACTAACTGTTCAAGCTTCTCTTTGTCATAAAACCCGCCAAGGATATGCTTGTCTGAAACCTGTGCGGCAGGACAGTTAAATGTGGGGTCAAGTATTGTTACATGAAATCCCATCTTTTTTGCTTTGTGTGACATGATTCTGCCGAGTTGCCCGCCTCCGATAATGCCGAGTTTCAAATTTGAATAGTTGAAATTTTTATCCATTTGTCAACAGTTACCTTTGTCTGTCAAGCCAGACCATAAGCCCTTTTTGTGCATGCAGTCTGTTCTCAGCCTCTGCAAACACTATATCCGCATTGTCTTCAAGCAACTCTTCGCTTACTTCCTGTCCCCGATACGCAGGCAGACAATGTAAAAATTTTGCATTTTTTTGTGCAAGACACATCATCAGTCCGTCAACCATAAAGCCTTTGAAATCTTTGATTCTCTGCTCTTTTTCATCTTCTTGCCCCATTGAAGCCCATGTATCTGTTGTGACAATTGTAGCCCCGCGTACTGCCTCTTTGGGATCATTCATTACCCTGATAATCGCACCGCTCTCTTTTGCTGTATCCAAAGCATCTCGAAGAACCTTACTGTCAACTTCATATCCCTTTGGTGTTGCAATACGTAATTCAAAGCCCAGTTTTGCAGCAAGCATCAACCATGAATTTGTCATGTTGTTTCCGTCACCGACGTAGGCAACAATTGCATTTTTTGCAACTCCAAATTCAATCATCGTCATATAATCAGCCAAAAGCTGCACGGGATGATAGGTATCAGTGAGTCCGTTAATAACAGGTACCTGAGAATACGATGCAAACTCTTCTATCATGGAATGTTCATAGGTGCGTATCATTACCATATCACACATGCTCGAAATAACTCTTGCCGTATCTTTTACAGGTTCTCCCCGTCCCAAATGAATATCACGGCTAGAGAGAAAAAGCGCATGCCCCCCAAGCTGAAACATTCCTGTTTCAAAACTTACACGCGTTCTTGTTGAACTCTTTTCAAAGATCATAGCAAGTGTCTGCATCTCTAATTCTTTATTGTAAATGCCCGCTTTGAGCTCTTTTTTTATTTTCAGACCGATATCTATAATTTCTAAAATCTCTTCTTTGGTAAAATCTTTGAGTGTTAAAAAATGTCTCACAGTTTCTTCCTCTTTTTTGTTTATCAGCTATTTTAATATACTTTTCTTTAAATTAGCGATTTTTGAGCATTTGTGCTACTTCTTTTGCATGATATGAGATAATTATGTCAGCGCCTGCACGTTTAAATGCTATCATCGTCTCCATCACCACGCGTTCATAGTCTATCAAATTATTCAGACCGGCAAATTTCAGCATAGCATACTCACCGCTTACATTATAAACAGCCATCGGAAGCGAAGTGTTGTCTTTAATCTCACGCACAATGTCCAAATAAGCCAAAGCAGGCTTTACCATCAAAATATCAGCCCCCTGCTCTTCATCACTTTTACTCTCAACAATTGCTTCACGGCGGTTTGCAGGATCCATCTGGTACGAGGAGCGGTCACCAAAACTAGGAGTTGATTCAGCCACATCACGAAACGGTCCGTAATATCCACTTGCAAATTTTGTAGAGTATGCCATAATCGGCAGCTCTTTATATCCTGCTCTGTCCAGGTATGTTCGCAAAGTTTCTATAATACCGTCCATCATACCCGAAGGTGCTATCATATCTGCACCTGCTTTAGCATGTATAATTGCCTGCTGTCCGGAAATCTCCAAAGTGGCATCATTATCAACTGTCTCACGATCATCATCAATTATGCCGCAATGCCCGTGATCGGTATATTCACAAAAACACAAATCTGTGACGACAAACATATCAGGGTGTGCTTTTTTTATCTCCCGTACTGCTGAAGCGATAATCCCGTGTTCACACAAAGCATCACTGCCTATGGAATCTTTGACATCGGGAATTCCAAAAAGAATAATCGAATACAATCCTAATTTTTTAAGCACCGCACACTCTTTTACAGCCTCATCAATACTCATCTGATAAACACCCGGCATGGATGCCACTTCGGTTTTAATACCTCCACCGCTACGGATAAAAAGCGGATATATAAAATCATCTACAGTTACATGTGTTTCTCTTACAAGCGCACGGAGATGCTTGTTTAGTCTGGTTCTGCGAAATCTTTGAAACATTTTTGACCCTTTATATTTTAAAGAGGCTATTTTACCCTTTTAAAGATTAAATTTATTCATATAATATAATTCTAATCATAATCTAACTATAATGCCTGCAAAATTGTACAGGACAGCATATATGCAAATAAAAATATCTGATGTGGCAGATTTGCCCTCAAGATTCGGTGATTTCAATGTACAGGCTTTTAAACAAGGGCAAAAAGAGCATCTTGTTATTTGTGCAAAAGAGTTGGCTGAAGTGCCGATAGTACGTGTTCACTCGGAGTGTCTTACCGGAGATGCCATAGGCAGTTTAAAATGCGACTGCCGTGACCAGCTTGAGTATGGTTTGCAAATGGCTGATGAAACCGGCGGAATGGTAATCTATCTTCGGCAGGAGGGAAGAAACATAGGACTTTTAAACAAAATCAACGCCTATGCCCTGCAGGACAAAGGGCTCAATACCATAGAGGCCAACCATCAACTCGGTTTTGCTGCAGATGAGCGTACCTATGAAGTCGTCACTTTTATTTTGCATCATTACAATATCAAAAAAATAAAACTGCTGACCAACAATCCTGACAAAGTCAACTCAATCAGCGGTGTTGAAATTGTTGAGAGGATTCCCATTATTATGAAACCGAACAAGCATAATGAAGGATACCTTGATGTCAAGCGCGACGGAATGGGACATCTTTTATAAAGATCAGGAAAACTTTGATGCGCTCAGGGCCTGCACTCTTCTTTTGCTTGTCTCAAGAAGTCTCAGCAGATCTTTTGTAATCTCTTCAAGATCTTTATAATATACTTTTGCCTTTTCGAGTTCCAAATCATCTACCTTATGTGTTTTAAACAGTTTGGAAAAAAAACCCTCCTCTTTTGCACCCGTAAAAATAGCATGGATTTTGGCATACTGTATATGCCACTCTTCATGTATCCTGTCTAGACTCTCATAAAACTGAACACCTAAAACACTTTTTATTTCTTGGGTATCATCATAAAACCACTTCCCAAATTCACACTTCATTTTCGACACAGGTGTTAAATTGTCAATATTTTTGCCTTCAATCAAAAACTTTATTTTTGTCATCTGCTCTATATGTGCCTCACGGGCATGTTCCATCGCATCTATTGTTTTTTCTTTCGTCATATTGTTTCACCTTATAAAGTACCTGTATTATTACATAAAATTTCTAAATTTATTCATCTATTTAAGAAAAATCATTATATAATTTGTCAAAACTTAAGAAAGGAATGTAACTTGAAACACCCAGAACCAATTAATAACCAAATCAAATTAAATCCAAAAAAATATATAGTTTCCAAAACAGATCCAAAAGGAATCATCGAATACGGCAATGATTATTTTGTAGAAATCTCCGGATACAGTGAATCAGAACTTATCGGAAAACCTCACAGTATCATACGACATCCTGATATGCCAAAAGTTGTATTTAAAATGATGTGGGACAGAATCAATGAGGCAAAAAACATCATCGCTGTTGTGAAAAATCTTGCCAAAGACGGAAGTTACTACTGGGTTGTCACAGAATTTGAGCCAAAAATAGATCTTATTACAAACAAAATCATCTCTCATACGGCATACAGAAAAGCCGCTCCGCAAAAAGCAGTTGATACAATGGAACCGATTTATGCAAAACTGCTTGAGATCGAGCAGGAAGGCGGGATGGAAGCAAGTGAAAAATACTTAAGAGGATTTTTTGAAGAAAAACAAATCACTTATGACGAGTTTATCAATGACCTTGTTGGAAACAAAGGTCTGTTCAAAATTTTCTTTACAGCTATGAAAAAAATATTTTCATAATAAATTCTGAATTCCTGCAATTTACATTCTATTAAATAATATTCAGATAAAATATCCTTTTTAAAGGATATTCTATTGGATTTAAAAACAACACTGGCTCATGACAAAATAGAGTTACCAAATAATTTTTTTCAAAACATACAAAAATACAAAGAGCATCTCTTTAAATGGAATAAAATTCATAATCTTACAGGTGCAAAAAGTGAACGGACTATCAATGAGTTCATTTATGATGCGGTTTTTCCTGTCAGTTTTTTACCAAAAGTAGACTCCCTCCTCGACATAGGCACCGGTGCCGGATTTCCGGGAATGATTTTGGCATTTGCACTGCCGCACACAGAGGTAACACTTGTAGAGCCTTTAACAAAACGGGCAAGTTTTTTGCAGTTTGTCAAGGCTGATTTGGGACTTGACAATGTAAAAGTCGTAAAAAAACGGGTTGAAGAGATGCAGCCGAAAGTATTTGATCTTATCACATCACGTGCCGTCACAGACACAAAAATGCTTTTATCTCTCAGTAAAAATTTTCGGGATGCTCATTCAAAACTGCTTTTTTACAAAGGTGAAAAAGTTTTTGATGAAATTGAAGCTGATATTGATATAAAACATAAAATAATTGAAACAAAAAACAGACACTATTTACTTCTAGGAGAAGAATTATGATACTGAAAATACTTATAATCGGAGCAGTTATTGCTGCGGTTTACTTTCTGTTTTTCAAGACAAAACCAGAAGCAAAAGTTACAAAAAAGAACACGAAAAAAGACTCCGAAAAGCCTGATGCCGATGAAATGGTGGAATGTGCAAGCTGTGGTGTTTATGCGGAAATACAAGAGTGTATTCTCAGTAACGGAAAATACTACTGCTCTCGCGAATGTTTACAAAAGAGGAAATAATGCTTTTATTTGGTCATAGATTTATAAAGAGTGAAAAATTTTATCATGTGTCTGATATAGACGCAATTGTTCAGACACCACCTGCGTCAATAATTTACCTCGAATTTGAAGAGAAAAATCTTGATATTATTGAATACCTCAATCAAAATTCTATAAAATTCGCACTCAAAGTTCAAGATGTCACAGAGCTCATTTATGCTTCTGCCCTGGGTGCAAGTTATATCCATGTAGAGCAGAAACTGGCAAAAACTGCCCAGAAAATTGCCGAAAACTATTTGTTTGATGCAAAAATATTAGTACATATAGAGAATGAAGAAGAGATAGAAGAGATGGCACTGTTGGGAATAGACGGTGCTGTATTTACAGAGGCGATTGTCAAAATAGCTTAAGGACACCTCTAAATTGTTCTTCGCAGGTGTGCTTTTAAAGAGGTCAGGATTTCATAGCTTATTGTGCCCGCATACTTGGCAACTTCGCGTGCATCATTAAAAATCAGGAGTTCTTCTTTGTCTGTCAAAAAAGAACTGTTGTCCATAGAAATTCTACCCGCTATTTTAATGCCCTCAGGCGTTATAAAATTGTGCGAACAGCTTCTTAAAAAACCATCACCATACCCAAAATCATAATTTGTCACGCTGCAAGAGGCCTTTGCCTCAAAAGCTGCTCCATAACCGACACAGTCTCCTTTTTGAAGCTTTCTTGAAGAGATCTTTTTTGCATATACAGACAAAACAGGTGCCAATTCGTTTACATGTAAGCCTTTTACATGTAAAGCATTCGGCAATTCCAGACAACCATAGGCTGCGATGCCTACACGCGCCATATCTTCATCAAAATCATTTGTGCGAAAGAGTGCGGCAGAATTACACGAATGAAACTCTAAAGGAGCAAAATCATACTTTTTTGCCAACACCTTTGCTTCTTTTTTCACCTGTTGAAAATTTTTGTTTTGCAAATCAAAATATTCATTCTCTTCATCAGCGCAAGAGTGGTGTGTAAAAACAGCTTCAAGTTTGAGTCCTTGTTTTGCACATAATACAAAGGCTTCTTCGAGTTCATCCATCAAAATACCGTTACGACACATTCCCGTATCTACTTTAAGTTGTACTTTTGTGTTTTTTGCAAATTTGAGAATTGCCTGCAAATCATTAATCGTATATCTTATTTTTTCATTTGACTCCTGTGCAAAATCTGCCAAAACCAAAATATACTCAAAAAAGCTCTCAATCTGTTTTGCTTCTTCAAAGGTGCGTACCACTGCTTTTGTTATGCCGTACTCTTTTGCCATCCGTGCGATTTGCAAAAGTCCGTGCCCGTAGGCATTATCTTTCAAAACCAGCGCTGTTTTATCTTTTGTTTTAGTTAGTTTGGTAATAATATCAAGATTGTTAAAAAAATGATTTTTATCTAATGCGATGTAAGCCATAGGAGAATTATACACAATGAAAGAGAAAAAAAGGCTAATTGCCGAATTTGAAGAACAAAGTTTTACCCAAATTATATTTCCCCATGCAGATACAGACTGGACAGACTACCTTGAAGATGCACAAAACACCTTTGTCAGCATCATCAATGCCATCAGAAAATATCAAAAATGCCTTGTTGTCGCCTATGACACAGATGCGGTAAAAAAATATTTTTCAGATACAGACAATCTTGAATTTGTACACTGTGTCACAGATGACACCTGGGCAAGAGACTGTTCTGCTTTATCTGTTGAAACAGCCAATAAAACCGCTTTGCTTGATTTTTCTTTTAACGGCTGGGGCAACAAATTTGATGCCAAAATGGACAATCTGATGACGCAAAAAATTGCGCACAAATACCTGCCATGCAAGGTTGAAAAAATTGATTTTGTTCTTGAAGGCGGTGCAGTTGAGAGCAATGGTGCAGGTATCCTTTTAACAACCGCTGCATGTATGCTTAACAAAAACCGCAATCCCCAATTCACTGCCAAAGAAATTACAAAAAAACTCCAAGAATTTTTCGACGCAGAACAGATTTTATATCTGCATCACGGCTACCTGGCTGGAGACGATACAGATTCCCACATAGACACCCTTGCAAGATTTACAGATGAAAACACCATTATGTATGTAAAATGCGATGATACCAATGACGAACATTATCATGAGCTCAAACTTATGGAAGAAGAGCTGCAACACTTGGCAAAAACGCATGATTTTAAGCTTGTTTCACTTCCGATGTGTGATGCGATTTATTTTGAAAAAGAGAGGCTGCCCGCGACTTATGCCAATTTTCTTTTTGTCAACGGTGCCGTTTTAGTACCGGTTTACGGTGTTTCACAAGATAAGGAAGCACTTGCAATTTTTAAAAAAACGTTTCCAGACAGAGACGTTGTAGCCATAGACTGCTCTGTTCTAATCCGTCAGCACGGCTCACTGCACTGCGTAACAATGAACTTTTGCGTATCAGTTCAGCTTTTTAAAAACCCAAACACTTTAGTCGGCACTGAAGTACCGATTCCGATTAAATAGCGTTACGGAACCCGTACTTTGTAGTGCGGGCTGTGTGTCATACAAGCCATCTCTGCAAGACAAAGCCTTTACTGCAGCATCGCCATCCCGCTCATAATCAAATAGGTCGCGAGACCAAACCCCGCTGCTATTAAAATCGTCCGTTTTATTTTTTCTTTTGTACTCATAGTGCAATTTTAGCAAAAAATTAACACTTTTGTAACACTTCTTTTTGTATCATAAATTAAATAATTTCTTAAAATTATTCTTTAAATATATATTTAAAAAGGGTACACCATGAAAAGAACAATTACACTCTCTTTATTAGTCTTCTCCTCTTTGTATGCATCAGAAATTGAACTTGCACCAATCAGTGTAGAATCCACAACACTCACAGAAGTCGCACAAAATGCGCAGGTTTCTGCTGATGTCGCACAAGCGCTCGCTGATTCAGTTCCAAGCATAGACATGAGTCGCAGAAGCGGTATTGCCAATGACATCTTCATCCGCGGTCAAAAACGCGACAATATTTCCGTAGAAGTTGACGGTACAAAAATCTATGGAGCCTGTCCAAACAGAATGGATCCTCCGGTTTCACACATTGTAGCCAACCAGATTGATTCTATCGAAATAATCACAGGACCATATGATGTAACAACATACGGCAATTTAAGCGGTGGCGTGAAGATAAAAACAAAACAACCTACAAAAGATTTCAAAGCATCTGTTAATCTTGGTTTTGGTTCATGGAATTATAAAAAATTTGGTGCAAGTGCAAGCGGTGGCAATGATTTTATCCGTATGACTGCAACAGTTTCAACTGAATCCTCTGATCAGTATCATGACGGAAACGGTGACTCTTTAGCACAGCAGATTGACAAATACCAAGCAGCAAATTCTGCAACACTGGTTGGGTCCAAAGACCCAAGACTCCAACCTGCTTATTATGATATGCCTGCATACACAAAAAAAAGTGCCATGGCCAAAGCCTTTATCACAACTGCAAAAGATCAAGAACTTCGTTTAAGTGTCACAGCAAACAGAAGTGAGAATGTATTGTATGCAAACTCCAAAATGGATGCACTCTATGATGACTCAAATATATACTCAGTGGAATATAATATTGACAATGTAGCCAAAGGGTACAAAAATATCAATTTGCAATATTACCACTCTGATGTTGACCATCCAATGGGAACAAATTACAGAAACTCTTCTCTTGCAACAGGAAATATTAAAAACTGGCTGACAACAAATCTTGACGGTATCAAACTAAAAAACAGTTTTAACATCAACTCCTACAAACTTCTTATCGGTCTTGATGCTAGTAACAGAAAATGGAATGGACATTATGAGAAAAATGATTCAGCAGCACTCATAGGGTACAAGAAAAGTATCGACAATGCAGTAACAAAAAACACAGCACTCTTTGCAAAACTTGACAAAAATTTTGGTGCATTCAACCTTTCTCTTGGAACCAGAGTTGATGACACTATCATAACAAACGACAGCTATCAAGACAACGATTATCACTCGGTAGGTGCAAATATTCTTGGAACATATAATCTCAATCAAGAGAATAAAATCTTCTTTGGTATCGGACAAGCTTATCGTGTACCAGATGCCAGAGAACTTTACTTCTTCAGTTCTATGGGTAATCTTGTCGGAACCCCTGACCTTAAAAATGTCAGAAATCAAGAAGTTGATTTAGGATACGAAATCAATAATGACAGTTTCGAGTTTAAAATCAAAACTTTTTACTCAAAACTTAAAGATTATATCTACATCCAAAAAGGTGTAGCCGTAAATGCATTTCAAAATATTGACGCATATATTTATGGCGGAGAAGCCAGCGCATCTGTTTATCTGAGTGATGACATCTCCTTAGATATGAGTGCAGCCTATAAACGCGGGAAAAAAGATGCTCCCCTTGCAGGACAAACAAACACAAACCTGGCGGATATAGCACCGCTTGAGGGGAAAATTGCTCTTAACTATGAATATGCAAACCGTTCTATGGCAACAATTGACACTATGATGCGTAAACGCTGGACACAGATAGATGATGAAAACGGTGAACAGGTTCTAGCCGGCTGGGCAATACTCAATGCAAAAATAAAACATGCTGTCAGTAAAAAATTCGACTTCACTGTAGGGATGAATAATATACTCAACAAAACCTATGCAAGAAGCAATACATATGCAGACTTGGTACTTATTTCAGGTGGTACAACTGATGTTATGCTTATGAATGAACCGGGGCGTTACTTCTACACAAATTTGGATTTTAAATTTTAGGTACCTCATCCTGAGGTACTAACACTGCGCTAACACTTTTGTATTATACTTTTGAAAATTAAGGACAAAAGGATTCTACTCTATGCAAACAAAATATTTAAAAACACTTCTTAGCATATCTACTGTTGCAGCGACACTTCTTTTAAGTGGCTGCGGTTCATCATCTGACAGTACTGCTACAGCCACATCTCTCACTGCAAGCGGGCAGCTTGTTGACAGTTTTGTCGCTGATGTCAACTATACATGTAGTGACGGTACAACAGGTGTGACTGATGAAAACGGCTCATTTACATGTACTGCACTTCCAGTAACGTTCAGTGTTGAAACACTTGAACTTGGAACAATCGACACACTTCCACAGGATGCTATGGTTTTTCCGCAAGATTTGACAGATGTAAACAGAACAGATCTCAATAACAGTGAAGTCATCGCAATTGCAGAATTTTTGCAGTCATGCGACGACAACAACAACGCAAATGATGGTATTCGTATTCAGGCACAGGTACGCGAACAGCTTCGTCAAAGAGCACATGAAAAACTAACAGCAGAAAATCTTGATGCAATTGCTGCAGATTTAAACCTTACACTTGTCGACCAAGAAACAGCAATCCAACACCTTACCCAAACAACAGATTATGTCCAAAGTGTCATTTCGGCTCATGGATATTCAAGAAACTCAGCCGCACATCAGGGTAATGGAATTTCAGATACCGCTACTATGCAGACACAAACAACATCAGCAGTAACACAGGCACTGCTTTCACCTGCTTCTACTCTTACGCAAGAGGCAAAAGATACTCTGGCATATATGGGAAATGAAGAGCGTTTGGCACATGATATCTATTTGACACTCTATAATTACCACCTTGAGAGCGGAATCGAAATTAAAACACTCTACAATATCGCAACAAATTCTGAGACAGTCCATACAACAGATATGCAACTTTTGATTAAAAAATATATCACTTCTTTAGATGAGTTTACCAATGTAGATGCAGCTCAAAATCTTCCGGATGCGAATTTAAGCTATTTAGATATGAGTGTAAGTGAATTACCGGCAGGACAATACAACATTCAGGCTATCCAAAATCTTTATGACACACTCGTAGCAAAAGGAAAACAGTCTCAACAAGATGCACTTGAAGTCGGATGTATGGTAGAGGTGACAGATATCAACGATCTTGATGAGGATATCGCCATTGCACAGGATTCAAATGCAAGCGATGTTGTCACCGTATTTAACTTTTTAAGAGACGGTAGTTATACACATTACTGGGCATTTGATACGGCACTCAAAAATATAGGTGTAACACAGGGGTGTGCAGTCATTGGTGAAGAATACAATCATCCTGAGTACCCACAAGACACAGCATCTGCAACAGGAAACGGTCATCAATACGGACGACAGTAAAAAACTTCCTAAGCCCTTTTTTACCTAAAAAGGGCTAAAATCCAACCATGATAAAAAGATACCCAACTAAAAAAATATTTGTCGGTGATGTACCCGTCGGTGGTGATGCTCCTGTCTCCGTGCAGTCTATGACCTACTCGGACACACACAATGTTGCAGCAACGGTTGAGCAGATAAACCGCCTGCACTTTGCAGGAGCGGACATTGTCCGCGTTGCCGTTCCTGATATGGAAGACGCCCTTGCACTCAAAGCCATCAAAGCACAGATTTCTCTGCCGCTTGTTGCAGACATACACTTTAACTATAAACTTGCCCTCATTGCAGCCGAATCTGTTGACTGCATCCGTTTCAACCCCGGAAATATCAGCGATAAAAGCAAAATAAGAGAGATAGTAAAAGCCTGTCAGGAACGAAATCTTCCTATTCGCATCGGTGTCAATGCGGGGAGTCTCGAAAAAGAGTTTGATGACAAATACGGTCCGACGGCAGAAGCAATGGTCGCTTCGGCAGAGTACAACATAAAGTACCTTGAAGACTTGGGTTTTGATGACATTAAAATATCGCTCAAAGCAAGCGATGTGCAAAGAACGGTTGAAGCCTACAGAATGCTGCGTCCAAAGAACCACTATCCGTTTCATTTGGGTGTAACAGAGGCGGGAACAATTTTTCATGCTACCGTGAAAAGTGCCATAGGCTTGGGAACACTTTTGCTTGAGGGTATCGGCGATACTATGCGTGTCTCCATCACCGGCGAACTGGAAGAAGAGATCAAAGTCGGCCGTGCCATTTTAAAAGACAGCGGCGTGGCAAAAGAGGGCTTAAACATCATCTCCTGCCCGACCTGCGGACGCATTGAAGCCGATTTGGTCTCAGCAGTCGCCGAAATAGAAAAAAGAACAGCCCATATAAAAACGCCGCTGGATGTAAGTGTCATGGGCTGTGTCGTCAATGCCATAGGCGAAGCAAAACATGCAGATGTTGCCATAGCCTACGGCAAAGGCAAAGGACTTGTCATGGTAAAAGGCGAAGTGGTTGCCAATTTGGATGAAAAAGAACTTGTCGACAGGTTTGTCAGCGAAGTGGAAGATATGGCTAAAAGGTCATAAACCTTTGATATAAATTATGCTAGAATATGTTTAATACACAAAGGATGTTGCGTTATGACAAAAGAGTATATTTTAAACTTTTTAAAGAACAATAAACAACTTTTAAAAGAAAAATATAATGTCACTAAAATCGGACTGTTTGGAAGCTATGCACGTGATGAGGCAGAAGAAGCAAGTGACATCGACTTAGCTATTGAAACATCTAAAAAAGATTTTTTTATCAAATCTGATTTACAATATTTTTTAGAAGATACTTTCGGCACAAAAATAGATATAGGCTATTTAGACAGTATGAGAGAGTTTTATAGACGCCGTGTTGAAAAAGAGATACTTTATGTCTAAAAAAAGAGATGTTGAACTCTTTGTACTCGATATATTTATTGCTATATTTAAAATAAAAGCATATTCTTCCAACTTTTCATCAGCACAAGAATTATTACATGATTCTCTGCATTGGGATGCTACTATAAGACAATTAGAAATTATTGGTGAAGCCATTAAAAACCTACTTCAAACAAAACAGTTCCATCAATCTTCACCAAAATATTTTAGACAAATCATAGATTTTAGGAATATAGTTGCTCATGGTTATTTTGGTATTGATGAAGAAGAAGTTTGGAACGTTTTACAAGACAAAATTACTCCACTTCATGATGACCTAAAACAAATAACTATAAATATTTATAATTTAGGTGAAGCTTTCGACACTACTATTAACTATGATCTGAAAAATAGAGATGAAAAACTAAAAACATATTTAAAAAATTTACAAAAAGAATTAAACAATGCAAGATAACCTCTACAACCTCGCTTTTGAACGTTCCGTATTAAGTTCCATAGTCTTTGAGCCGAGTCAGTTTGATGAACTGAGTGTCATACTGAAAAAAGATGATTTTTACCTGCCTGCTCATCAGGATATTTTTGCTGCAATGCTTACACTTTTGCAAAAAGACCAGCCAATCGATGAAGAGTTTATAAAAAAAGAGCTCATGAAGGCAAAAAAATTTGACGAACAGGTTTTGCTTGAAATTCTCTCTGCCAACCCTATTTCAAATACCAAAGCCTATGTTGATGAAATCAAAGACAAATCACTCAAACGCCATCTGCTGACACTCACGACCGAGATAAAAAGAGTGACTGTAGAAGAAGAACTGCCATCTGTAGAAGTCGTTGACATCGTAGAGAAAAAACTCTATGAAATCACCCAGGACAACCAGACAAGCGATTTTAAAGACTCTCCAAAAATGACCTTTGATACTATGGAATACATCAAAGAGATGAAAGCACGAGGAAACTCCGTACTCGTCGGTGTCGATACAGGCTTTAAAGAACTGAACAAAATGACAACAGGATTTGGCAAGGGAGACCTGGTTATCATCGCTGCACGGCCTGCGATGGGAAAATGCCTTGGACGAGGTACAAAAGTTTTAATGTATGACGGAACACTCAAAAATGTCGAAGATATTCAAGTCGGTGAACAGCTTATGGGTGATGATTCGACACCGCGAAATGTCCTCTCTCTTGCTCGGGGCAGAGAAAAGATGTACTGGGTACGGCAAAATAAAGGAATTGATTACCGTGTAAATGAGAGTCATATACTTTCACTTAAACGCAGCAGAAATGAAAGCAAGCACAAGCATGGAGATATTTTAAATATCCCTGTCAAAGAGTACATTCAAAAATCAAATAAATTTCATTCCAATTACAAAGGCTACAAAGTAGCCGTAGAATTTCCTAAGCAAAAACTCCATATAGAACCTTATTTTCTGGGAATATGGTTGGGCGACGGAACAAGCAGTAATGTTGCTATTGCGACACAAGACAAAGAAGTCGTCAATTATTTAAAAGATTATGCCAAAAAATTAGATCTTCAAGTGACAAAACAGCATAACAATAAAGAAAAATGTCCTATGTATGCAATAACTTCAGGCAAACGCGGTGTTTCAAAATTTTCAGACAATTCGCTGCAAAAAAAACTAAGAGAATTAGGCGTGTTAAATTCTAAACATATTCCGCATCAATATCTGAAAAATTCACAAAAAAACAGGTTGGAACTTTTAGCCGGACTCATAGACAGTGACGGATACTATGATAATAAATTTCATGTTTTTGAAATTGTGCAAAAAGATGAAAAGCTCGCCCGTCAAATTAAATTTTTGGCAGATTCGCTTGGATTTCGTGTTTCTATTAAAACAAAAAAAGCCAAAATTAAAAAAATCAATTATGAATGTGATGTATACAGAATAAGAATTGTCGGTCATTTAGACAAAGTCCCGACAAAAATTGCCAGAAAACAAGCAAGAAAGCTCCTCTCAAAACGGGAACACCTCCATACAGGCATTCGAGTCGAATATGACAAAGTAGATGATTATTATGGATTTACAATAGACGGAAACCATCTTTTTTTATTGGAAGACATGACGGTCACACATAACACTTCTTTTATACTCAACACCGTTAACTCTCTCATACTCCAAGGCAAGGGAGTAGCCTTTTTCTCGCTTGAAATGCCGGCTGAACAGTTGATGCTGCGTCTGCTTTCTATTCAGACCTCCATTCCTTTGCAGAAGCTTCGTGTAGGGGACATGAATGATGACCAGTGGTCCAATCTTAACGGTGCCATAGACAGAATGAATGACGCAAAACTCTTTGTCGATGACCAGGGAAGTTTAAATATCAACCAGCTCCGCTCAAAACTCAGAAAACTCAAAAATCAGCATCCCGAAATTGAGATAGCCGTCATTGATTACCTGCAGATTATGCAGGGAATCGGCTCGCAGGACAGACACCTGCAGGTCTCAGAAATTTCGCGTGGACTCAAAATGCTCGCGCGTGAGCTTGAAATGCCAATAGTTGCACTCTCTCAGCTTAACCGTGGGCTTGAGAGTCGTAACGACAAACGTCCGATGCTCAGCGATATTCGTGAATCTGGTTCAATAGAGCAGGATGCCGACATTATTTTATTTGTTTATCGTGATGATGTCTATCTCTACAAAGAAGAAAAAGAGCGTGAAAAAGCCGCGAAGGCAGAGGGCAAAGAGTTTACCTCAACCTACGTGGAAAAAGAGGAAGAGGATGCCGAAATCATCATCGGCAAACAAAGAAACGGTCCGACAGGACATGTCAAACTCATCTTTCAAAAAAAGCTTACCCGTTTTGTGGACGCGCCGGGCTATGCACAGGGGGTTGAGACCGTCTATGAAAATGTAGATACAAAATCGGCCAATATCGAGATGCCACAGGTAGAGATGCCCTCTATCTAAATGCAAATAATTGAGAAAGTCACACTTTTTAGTGCAAAAAGAGATTACTTTCTCTTTGTGGGACTTATGCTCATGCTTCTTAGTTTTTCCTTCTCTTATGAGTACTACAAATACAAACAGCTCACAAAATTTGATTCCCAACTTTCTGACGTCACAGTTGTAAAAGCCTACAATAAAACAAAGTTGACAAAAAATGGAAAGATAAAAAGCTATAAAATTTTAAAACTCAGGAGTGATGACGGATTTGTTTTTTATACAACCGCAAAGAAAAATCTTCACAACCTTCAAAACAAACGCTTACATGTAGAACTGTGGGCGGGGAACATCAGCTTCAAAGAGTATCTCAAAGGTTTTTTTGCCTTTAGCAAAATACTCAAAATTTATAAAAAGCCTACTTTCAAACAAAAAACGGCCTCATTTATAGATGCACAGCACGCAAGCAGTGAAATTGCCAAACTCTACAAGGCACTGTTTTTGGCACTTCCCCTCCCAACATCTATACAGACACAGTTTTCCAACCTCGGTATTTCACACCTCATCGCCATCAGCGGTTTTCATTTGGGTGTTTTAGCTACTCTTTTGTTTTTTCTGTTTAAATACCCTTATAAATTTTTGCAAAACAGATACTTTCCCTACAGAAGCTACAAAAGAGACAGTTTTTTCTTTATCAGCCTGGTTTTGCTTGGCTATTTGCTCTTTTTGGGTTCACCGCCCTCACTGCTGAGAGCCTATGTAATGCTTGTCGTCGGTTTTGTATTGTATGACAGAGGCATGCAAATCATCTCGATGCAGACACTCCTGCTTACCGTGCTTTTGATTCTTGCACTTTTTCCAAAACTTCTGCTCAGTATAGGTTTTTGGCTTTCGGTAAGTGGCGTTTTTTACATCTTTTTATTTCTGCTGCATTGTAAGGAGTGCAGTAAGCTTACACAGTTTCTGCTCCTGCCGTTTTGGGTTTACTTGATGATGCTTCCTTTTTCTATGGCAATATTTGGCAACTTCAGCCTGTATCATCCCCTTTCAATTCTCTGGACAACACTTTTTACGCTCTTTTACCCCTTGGCAATTGCATTACATGTAATGGGCCTGGGAAATCTTTTAGATGCACCTCTAAGTTATCTCTTACATGTAAACGCACATGCCCTGCAACACACACTTGCAAAAGTTTATCTTATTGCAGAAATTGTGCTTTCACTCGCAGCCGTATTTAGCAAAAAGGCACTCTATGCCTTACTCGGCTATACGCTGCTTCTTTTTGTATATTTCATCTATAATGTGGCATAGTTTCAAACCATACAAAAAGATAATCCACGAAACATAAATCCACAAAAACAAAAACATCAAAATAGCAAAGGAACCGTACATTGTTGTGTAGGATTGGTTTAAAAAGACATAGTAGATAAAAGCATTTTTACTGACACTGAAAATTACAGAGACAATAAAAGAACTGATAAGTGAAGCTTTTGGATTTATTTTTGCATTGGCGGCAATTTGAAATATCAAAAAGAAAAGTCCCCAAATGATGATGTAGGGAACCAGAGGCAAAATATTAAGCCCTGAAGTCAAAGAATTTGAAGCCATAAGCGCGGCAATGTAGCCTGTAATATAAAAAGAGATGCCAAGTGCAACAGGCGTAAGTGTCAAAAGTGTCCAGTAGGTCGTAATGCTCTCCCACAAAGTTCTTGGTTTTGCATGAAAAATTCTGTTGGCAATGTATTCAAAATTTTTAAAAAACAAAAGAGAAGAGACTAAGATTGCCACAAATCCTATGGCTCCCATTTTAGAAGCGTTTTGTAAAAATCCGTTTATCTGAAACATAACCGTGTCCGAATTCACAGGCATCAAATTGGAAAATATAAAGCCCTGAATTTTTTCATAATAATCGGCAAAAGAGGGCAAGGCAGTCAAAATAGCCATCACAATCAACAAAAGAGGAATAATGGTAAAAATCGTATAAAAGCTCAAACTTGCCGCAAAAAGTGTGAGCTCTTTATCAATAAAAGAGCTGACAAACAGTTGAACAGGCTTAAAGTATTTTGTCAGCTTTTCATTCATGACCTATTAGTCAAGCCCCATTTTTGCAGGATTTAAAATATTGTTCGGATCAAATGCTTTTTTGATGGATTTAAAAAGTGCCATCTCCGCATCTGTAAACGCCATTTTCATGTACGGTGCTTTTGCAAGCCCTATTCCATGCTCACCAGAGAGTGTTCCGCCCAAATCAATTGTTGCCTGAAACACCTCTTCTATGGCTTTATAGGCAATTTTTACCTGCTCAGGGTCGCTGCCGTCAACCATGACATTTGTATGCACATTTCCGTCACCCGTATGTCCGAAACACGGGATTTTGACATTGTATTTGTCCGCTATTGCATAAAATCTCTCTAGCAGTTCCGGCAGTGCCGAACGGGGCACTGTTACATCTTCATTGAGTTTTTTACTGCCGTAAATGCTGAGTGACGGCGAAGCATTTCGACGGGCAAACCAGATGTCTGCCGCCTCTTTGTCATCTTTTGCCACTTTAAAGTCACTGCATCCGTTTTCACGGAATACTTTTTCAATCTGTGCAAGTTGAAAATCCAGATCATCTTCAAGATTGCCGTCAACATCCGTAACAAGCAAAGCGCCCGCATCAACCGGCAGACCTTTATGAAAGGTCTCCTCCACGGCTCGAATCGTCAAATTGTCCAAAAACTCCATGGCAACCGGAGTAATACCGCTTGCCATTGTTTTGTAAACTGCTTCCATTGCCTCATTGACAGTCGGAAAGATTCCCATTGCCGTTTTTGTCATTTTCGGTTTTGGGATGAGTTTGAGCGTGATTTCTGTAAGCACTGCCAAGGTGCCTTCACTCGCGATCAATATCCCGCTTATGTTATACCCTGCCACATCTTTGATGGTTCTTTTTCCTGCTTTTATCACATCACCGTTTGGCAAAACAGCCCGTGTTGCCATGACGTAATCTTTTGTGATTCCATACTTTGCAGCACGCATTCCGCCGGCATTTTCACTCACATTTCCACCGATGGTAGAATAATCCTGACTCGCAGGATCCGGCGGATAAAACAGCCCTACCTCTTCTACTCTCTTTTGCAGGTCCATATTGATCACACCGGGCTGAACAATGGCGACCATATTTTTCATATCTATTTCAAGAATTTTGTTCATATGTTTTTCCATTGCCAGGACAATTCCGCCTTTGCTTGGAAGTGCTCCGCCCGTAAAACCGGAACCGGCACCGCGCGGTACTATAATGATCTGATGTTCATTACAGTACTTGAGTATTTCGCTGACATCTGTTTCATTTCTCGGAAAAATAACCGCATCGGGCTCAAAATGTTCCCGTGTCGCATCATACGAATAGGCAAGCAGATGTGCCTTGTCGCTGTAAATATTCTCTTCTCCTACAATATTTGTAAAATGTTGTAAATGTATTTTATCTATCATCTTATTTTCCTGTTTCAAATTCATCAAGTAAATAATGCAAAGAAGCATCACCGTTTTTTATAATATTATAAAGCTCTTTGTTCGTTTTGTTGTTTGCAACCAACAGTTCATAATAGTGTGGCGCATAACTTTTGAGTCTCGAACTCCCCGCTCCCCACCATGCAGCATCAATGTTGTTGACACGCGTATAAAAAGGAAGATGTACCTTGTCCTGCTTGAGTTTTGCATCACTGATACTCAGGATTTTAAAACTTTTGATGTCGAGCGTATATACTTTTTGATTGAGATATATAAAAAGCAATCCTACGCTGCCGGCATCTGCCATCGCTTCAAAGTCCTCTTTCAAAGGTGTCGGATGTCCCCGAAAAGAAAGAACCGTTGCAAAAAGATCCGGATGAATCCATTGTGTCTGCACACTCTTGGCAATTCTATAATAAATCTCTTCATTGGGAGCGATAAGCAGTGAACGGGAGTAGCCAAATGCCAACTCGACCGTATCACCCACTTGCACTTGCCATTTTCCGTGAGGCAGTGCACTGTTTTGCAGAGCAGTAAATGCACTCATTTTGATTGTTGCCGTCTTTGTTTGTGCATTAAAACTCTGCACAACAGCATTTTTAACAATGGCACTGTGTTCAGGGCTAATGTGATGTACAACAAAACCGCTGACACCGACATCAATTTTGTCTGTTTTTATTGTTGCAGTTTCATTTTGATTATCAACTGAGATTACAGGTGATTTTATAACAGCGCCAAAAACTTCCAACGCAAGTATCGTGAATAAAAGTATATATTTCATGTTTCTTCTTTGATTTTTTGTTTATGATTATATCAAACAAACCTCAGACTAAGCCAAAATTTGATAATCTTTGCAAATTATTTATTCTAGGCTTATATTTATGATACGATTTTTCATATTTTTTTTACTGATTACCTCCTCTTTTGCTGCCCATGTGGACAGATACCGGTGGAATAACGGAGAAACCTATCTGGATTTTTTACAAAATCACAATCTTCCGTTGCGACCGCTCTACTACAATCTTGACAAGGATGACCAAAGACTCACAGAGGAGATGCGTGCAGGCATTCATTATCAGATTTTAAAAGATGACAAAGAAGAGATAGAACAGATTTTACTGCCTTTGAATGATGAACTGCAAATCCATATATACAAAGATGACAAAAGCTACAAATTTGAAGCCATTCCCATTATAAGCACAACAAAAACAGAAGCTTTTTACACAACAATAACAAGTTCACCGATGTACAATATTTTAAAAGAAACAGGTTCCAAAAAACTGGCACAAATTTTTGTTGCCAGTTTCAAACACTCATTAAACTTTAAAAACGACATTCGCAAAGGCGATGAACTTGTCATGATTTATGAACAAAAATATCGTCTGGGAGAGCCTTTTTCCATGCCTGCTTTAAAAGTCGCCATGATAGAGATGCACCATAAAAAACACTTTATCTACCTCAACAGTGACGGACGTTATTATGATGAAAAAGCCCATGAGGTCGAAGGATTTTTACTGGCCCGTCCGGTAAGGGGAGCCAGAATATCTTCTTATTTTACAAAAAGGAGATGGCACCCTGTACTGCATAAATGGAAGGCACATTTGGGCGTTGACTATGCTGCAAGACGCGGAACACCGGTTATTGCAGCGGGCAGAGGTGTCATTGTATGGGCTTCAAGAATGGGAAGCTATGGAAATTTGATAAAAATACGCCATGCTGACGGCTATGAAACACGCTATGCCCACTTAAAATCATTCCGCAGGGGTATTCACAGGGGCAAACGTGTAAAAAAAGGGCAGACTATAGGCTATGTCGGCTCTACAGGCCGCTCTACCGGACCACATCTGCATTTTGAACTCAGGAAAAGAGGACGTGCAATCAACCCGCTCAGAGTTGTACAGGTAACGACCAAAAAGCTCAAAGGCAAAGCAAAAAAAGCATTTTTACGATTAAAGAAAAACTATGATGAAAGTGTCAATCTTCACCTCAACAACAAAACAGCCTATAAAAAACGCCCGCCTTTTGAAAACATGTCCTATATTCATCTTTTAAAGGAAAAAAGCAATGGGTAAAATAACTTCCATAAAAGAGCTCAAAGAACCAAATTTTGTCAAACCGGTGGAAATAAACTACACACAAAACGGCAAAGAAAAAAGATGGGAAGCCGTACTTTCGCATGACAGTGTTGCCATACTGCTCTATCACACACAAAAAGATGCCTTTGTGCTTGTCAAACAGCTTCGCGCTACCGTGCTTAACAAAAATCAAAACAACGGTTACATGTATGAACTCTGTGCCGGCATTGTTGACAAAGAGTGTTCCATAGAGCAAATAGCCAAAGAGGAAATTTTGGAAGAGTGCGGATATGATCTGCCTGTGCAAAATCTGGAAAAAATCAGTGCTTTTTACACCAGTGTCGGCATATCGGGGACCTATCAGACACTCTACTATGCCGAAATTGACGAACATATGAAAATAAATGAAGGCGGTGGTCTTGAAGAGGAAGAAATCGAGGTCATTTACATCCCCGTATCTGAAGCAAAAAAGTTTATGTTTGATGAACGCTATCAAAAAACAACCGGTGTTTCTTTGGCTTTTTACTGGTTTTTTGATACAAAAAAGTCGGCACTACAGAAAAAAATTTAGTTTTTTTCCAAGTCATGCTTTAGCATAGAAAGTACCGATTCCGTAGTCATCCTCCCTCTCCAAACCCAAACTTCAGTCTGGGCTGTGCGGCATGAGAGTTCAAAAGATGAAGCAAAGACATCAGTCGGCACTGAAGTACCGATTCCGGGGTCATTCTTCCTCTCGGCATCGAGGCTTCAGTCTCAATGCCATTAAGTTAAGCGGCTTTTTCGGAACCCGTACTTCAGTGCGGACTTTGTGTCTTTCAAGACTAAGGCCTAGGTTCCAAAAGAATATCGAACTTTTTTCTTAACTTAATGGTATTGAGACTTTAGTCTTGGTTTTACTGCATTACAGCCAAAAATCCTTCGTATGAACTACCCAAACTCTATGGGGTCCATATCTATTTCTGCCAAAGCCACTTTAGCTTTTTTTACTGCTTTTATGATATCGGTGCTTTTATCAGCCCGCAAAAGTATCTCAAATCTGTACTTGTTCGCCACTTTTTCTATGGCACATTTTTTTGCACCGACAATTTCCACACCTTTACATGTAAGCAGATTTTCATGCATTTTTCGCATCTGTTCTTGTGCTTTTGCTCCGTTTTTATGGGCAAACAAAATACGACACAGTTTTTTATAAGGCGGGTAAAGTTCTTTTCTGAAAACCTTTTCTTCTTCCAAAAAATCTTCATATTTTTCTATATATGCTTTGAAAAAATCTTCATTGAAAGTCTGCACAATGACCTTTGCATCTTTTGCCCGTCCGCTTCGTCCGGCTACCTGAATCAAAGAAGCAAGCGCTTTTTCCCGCGCACGGTAATCACCCATGTTCAGCATGTTGTCCATACCCAAAACCACAGCCAAAGTGACTCCGTGATAATCATGCCCTTTTGAGAGCATTTGAGTGCCGACAAGAATATCACTCTCTTTGTCATTAAAACGCTTTAATGCTTTTTTGAGTTTATTCGCGGTTGTGATGACATCTCTGTCAAACTGTTCTATTTTTGTTTCTGGAAAAATTTCACTTAAAATTTTTGCCGCTTCTGCCGTTCCAAGTCTAGAACTGGACAAATTCTGACTGTGACACTCCGGACAGACTTGCGGTATAGCCTGCGTAAAATTACAATAGTGGCATTTAAGTGCGCGTGAATGCTGATGTACGCTCATACCGACACTGCAAAAGGCACATTTTACAGTATGCCCGCAGTCTTGACACTGCAAATATTTAAAATTGGCACGTGTGGGCAAAAAGACAATGGACTGCTCTTTTTTTTCAATAACTTCTTGCAAATTTTTCAGAATCAAAGGCGAAAGAGTTTCCGCACTTTTTTCATATATAAATTTTTTATCTGCACTGAAATGTCCCCCTTTGAGCCTAAAATGAGGAAATTTCACATAAGAGGTCAAAGAGGGTGTCGCACTGCCAAGCACTACGGGAACAGCATATAATTTTCCCATATATATGGCCAGATCTCTTGCATTGTATCGCGGTCTTGAAGATGACTTATAACTCTCATCATGCTCCTCATCTACAACAATGAGTCCCAGATTTTTGACAGGCAAAAAAAGAGCTGAACGGGCACCTGCAATGATTTTTGCTTCACCTGCATATATTTTTTCCAGTGCTTTTTTCTTTGCCAATGGGGTGAGTTTTGAATGCCACATCACAAAATCTTCACCAAAATGTTCTTTGAGACGTTTGGACATCTGCGGTGTCAGAGAGATTTCAGGCATTAAAAAGATGGATGTTTTTTCTTCTTGAATCATCTGTTCAAAGTATTTCATATAGACTTCTGTTTTTCCGCTGCCTGTATCGCCGAAAAGAAGGGAGACTTTGTGTTGTTTTAAGAAGGTGAGTGCTTTTTCCTGTTTTGATGAAAGTATAATTTTTGAGGTACTTTTTATGTTCTTATGACGTACAGCCCAGACTGAAGTCTGGGTTCCGAGGGCTGCGGCCTCAGTTTCATTTGCATCCGAAACCGGTACTTCAGTGCCGGCTGATGTTTTTGCTTTATTTCTTTGGCTATCATGACACACAGCCCACGCTAAAGCATGGGTTCCAAGAGAGAATGCCGGTACTTCTGTCTGTCTTCCAAGAGAAAATGACTCCGGAACCGGTATTTCAGTGCCGGCTGATTTATGCGGCAATATTAAAGCCAAAGCATCTCCGAGTGAGCAGATATAATAAGAGGCTATAAACTTTGCCAAAATGAGCTGTTTGTCTGAAAAACAAAATGCACTCACTTCCAAAATTTCATGTGTTTTAAAATCAGGCTGTTTACATGTAGCAATAACAACACCGTTGACTACTCTGTTTCTTACATGTACGCTGACACGGGTGCCGATTTCTATCTCTTGTTCTGAGTGATAGGTAAACTCACCAAGCGGTGAACCTATGAGTGCTATATTGTAGTAATTTATACGCAAATTTAAAAAGATTTATTTACACTATATGATATAGTACTAACTATCAATTTCGATTATTTGTTTTGTTCCGTATATTATTGTAGCTGCAAAAAGAACTGCTACTGCTACAATTGCAATTGTTGCCAAATCCATTTTATAAATCCTTTAATCTTTTTATATTCGAATGAATACTCCGTGATATTATAATAAATAAAGTCAAAAGAGAATTGTTATATTATTGGAAACATACAACCTTGATACACCTGCACCCAGTGTTAATATAATAGCGACTAGAATATTCAAATAACTCTTCAGTGCGCCAATATGCTCTTTTATCTCATCTATTTTAGCCATACTTAATTATACTCGAATTTCGATTAATTATTTAGTCTACAAGTTTATCGCAAATTGTATCTTGACCGGTATTTAAATCAAATCTACCTGTTGTAGGGCTATAGGTAAACGCACAATCTTTACCGCCGATTTTGTAGACATAATGCAAATAAGGCGGAGCATCGTCTGTTGTACTCCAATGTCCGTCAGTATCGCCGGCAGTTACACCGTACATCAGCAACTCTCTTGTTCCGTTTCCGTCAAAAAGAGTTGTACTGTTTTGACTCAAACCCGATATATAATCCGGATCGCCTTGAATAATATGTGCCTGTCTGTCTGTAATTATAGCAGAGCGTATAGAGGCAATATCTGCACGTCCTTTGCTTATCTGGGCATCTGTTCTTGTTGCAGCAAACTTGGGAATGGCAATACTTGCCAAGATACCCAACACAACAATGACAAAGACAAGCTCTATCATTGTAAAAGCGTTTTGCAACGAGTGCCCTTGGGCTGCCTGTTTTGATTTTTTCATAAACATATAACCTTTTTTCAATAAGTAACAGATGTTCCACGGAGTTTCATTGGGTATTGCGTGGCATCTATAGCACTTTGCAGTGCTGTACAGAGTGTATCACTGTTTGGGTTGCCAAAGAGAATTGTTAAATTATCATCATTTGGACCTGTCTGTATCTGTATTGTAGCACAATCATTCACAGAACCCACTTGAATAACTGCTTTTTTATCGGCTACAGAAATAATAGCTTCTCCTGTATTTTCCAAAGAAGATATAGCATTGGACATTACAGACAAATTATTTTCAGTTTTTGCTTTACTCATTGCATACGAAGCAATTTCAGATGCCCCTGTCATTATATTCATTGCTATTTTAGAGACTTCAGCATCATCTCTGGTTGCAGCCAGCCTCGGAAGTGCAACAGCTGCCAAAATACCTAAAATAACAATGACAAAAACCAATTCAATCATTGTAAAAGCGCTGTGAAAAGAATGTCTCTGAAATCTATTTTTCATCACTATTTATTCCTTAATAATATAAAAAAACTGGATTTGTTTATAATATCATAATTTTTATTATTTTAGTTTTAAAGTTTGGAGAGATTCTATAACTTAGATAGGTAATGGAATAAGAGCTTAAAGAAAATAAAAATATTTTACAGAAATTCCCAACTCATAAATTGAGAATATCTGCAATATTAATCAGTAGTAAATATTAATATACTATATTAGTACCACCGAATTGATGTGTCCCATTTAAATCTTTGGCCTCAACCGCAGTCTTTACATTAGCACAATAAGTTCCACCAGCACCAGTATAAGTTACTGTAATATTACCATCAGTTGCTGAAGTCCCCGTAGAAACACTATAACATTTAAGTTGCGTACAAGATGCTGAACTATTATCTTCTGTTCCTGTTGCTGTATAAGCATTACCCGCATCATTTATACATGTAGCAATATTTGTAAGCTCCGTTGAAGCTTTCGCATCATCACGCGTAGCTGCAAGCTTTGGAATGGCAACTGCTGCCAAAATACCTAAAATAACGATAACGAAGATCAATTCGATCATTGTAAAACCAGCTCTTTTCATAAGAACTCCTTATATTTTTAAAAATTGGATTACACTAGTAATCTTAGTAAACATTATGGACCTATTTTCATTAAAGTTTGCTTAATCTGATTGTTTTCAATTTAAACGAGGCATTGCCCGCACTAAAGTACGGATTCCGGGAGGGAATGATTTAAGAACCGGTATTGTAATGCCGGCTGATAAAATATTTGGAATAAAAGTTGCTTATTATCTGTTATTACATGTAAACAAGGAGTCATTGATGAGCATTGAAATTTCCAAAACCCATTCTCTTTTAACGAAAGCGATGGACTATCGTGTTGCACGTCAGGATATGATAGCATCAAATATTGCCAATGCGGACACGCCTTATTACAAACCGAGGGATATCAGTTTTGAAGATGCTTTGATTGCACAAAAAAATGCCCTGTATCAGGATAATGCACATCAGTTGAAAATGGCTCGTACCAATGCCAATCATTTGGCACCAAAAGAAGAAACAAGCCAGATAAAACCGACACTCTTTTTCAGAGACGGGCATATGGCTCGCAATGACGGCAACTCTGTCGATATAGATGTAGAAACAACCGAAATGAGCAAGAACTCCATTATGTTTAATGCCATTGTCATGGCAGCCAAAAAAGATGCAGGCATTTTCAAAAGTGTCATAGATGCTTCAGCAAAAGTAAATTAAGGATAGACAACCATGAGTAACTTTCTCAACAGTTTTGATATCAGCGGATACGGACTCTCAGCCCAAAGAGTCCGTGTCAATGTCATTTCAAGCAATATAGCCAATGCCCAGACAACAAGAACAGAAGAAGGCGGACCCTATCGTCGCAAAGAGGTTGTTTTTAAAGCAGTAAACTTTAATGATGTATACAACAAAGCCCTGGGTGGGACTGCACAAAGTGCCAAATATCAAGACCCTTTGAATGAAGGGCAATTTGGACAAAAGGTAAATCCTGCTATAATGAGTGTAGTAGTTGACAAAATTGTAAGAGACGACAGCAAACCTCTTATGAAATTTGAGCCAAACAACCCGGATGCAGATGCAAACGGATATGTGGCATATCCAAATATTAATCCTGTTGTGGAAATGTCCGATTTGGTAGAGGCAACACGCTCCTACCAGGCAAATGTTGCGGCATTTCAAAGTGCAAAGGATATGGCAAACGCTGCCATATCACTGTTACAGTAAAAAAGGAAGTGAAAGATTATGAACAACATTAATAATATTTCCGGTGCTTCAACAGCAGACCTTTTAAAACAAAAAGGCAGTACTGAAAAAACCGGTGGCGAAGCTTTTGCTCAGCAGTTAAAATCAGCCCTCAATGAGGTTAATGAGATTCAAAAAGAGAGCGAAGAAGCTATAGCCGATTTGGCAACAGGCCAGGTAAAAGATCTCCATCAGGCAGCTCTTGCAATCGGCAAAGCAGAAACAAGTATGAAACTTATGTTAGAGATTCGAAACAAAGCATTAAATGCCTACAAAGAGATTGGCAGAACACAATTATAATCTGCCTCTGCACATAATAACTTCATGGTAAACCGTAACAAAAGTAAAAAAATATTCCTTCTTTATGTCCTTATTTCTCTTGCTTTTGCGGTTTTTTTAAGCGTTATGCTTCTCACTGCCACAAAATCACGCCGTATGCCCTCTTTGTATGCAACAGAAAGCTCAAAAGCACAACGTGGCAGTATCATCAGTGCAGACGGTTTTCACATAGCTACAACAAAAAAACTCTATAAAGCAGTTGTCAATACCAGATACATCGACCCTGATAAAAAAGAGTTGTTTGTCAAGCTTTTCAGTATTTACTCAGGTATGACACCAAAGGCCATTGAAAAAAGACTCTCCAAACGCAAAGGTGTTGTCGTTTTGAGTTATAATGTGCCACAAATAAAAGCACATTATCTCAAAACACTCGCGAGAGAACTGCGACGCTTTAAAGTATTTTTAGAGTTAAAAAACCCGGCAACAGGGCTTCGTTCTGTGCATGGGCTCAGCATACTTGAGAGCGGGGAAAGCCGGGAGTATCCTTATGGAACACTGCTTACTCCTGTTATAGGCTATCCGCATAAAATAGAAGAAGACGGATATACCTCCATCAAAGGAGTCAAAGGACTTGAAAAAAGATTTGACAACGAACTCTCACCCAGACAGGACGGCTACAGCAGAGGCAAACGTGATGTAAACAGCTACATTATTTTAAATAAAGAGAGCTTTACCAAACCAAAAATAAACGGGCTTGACATTAAACTGACCATTCCGGTTTCTTTTCAAATACGCATAGAAAAGATGCTTGACAGTATGAAAAAAGAACTCCGTGCAAAAGAGGTTATGATTGCTATTATGGACTCCAAAACAGGTGATGTCTATGCTATAGCCAGTTCCAACAGATATTTGCCAAAAAAGATTAGACGCAGGGACTATCCCTCTCTCAACAGTTCTATGATAGAGTACAGTTTTGAGCCGGGAAGTGTTCTGAAACCTATCACTTTTGCCCTGCTCCTGGAACACAAACTTGTGAATCCCTATGATTTGGTAAACGGACATAACGGACGCTTTAAAATAGGGAGAAAGGTTATTACTGACGAGCACAGATTTGACTGGCTTTCGGCTGAGAATGTTATAGTCTACTCTTCAAATATCGGTATAGCCCAACTGGCACAAAGACTCTCCGGGTATGACTTTTATCAAGGGCTGAAAAAATTTGGCTTTGCAAGCAAATCCACACCTGATTTGATTTATGAAAGAAAAGGTTCTGTTCCAAGTGCCAAACGGCTTGAAAATGAAATATACAAAGCTACCTGTGCCTATGGTTACGGCATCCGTGCAAATCTTATGCAACTGCTCCGTGCCTACAGTGCTTTTAACAATAACGGGCGCATGGTAAAACCTAAACTTGTCAAAAGTTTTATAGATGAACACGGCACTGTAAAAGAACTCGGTTATGAGGAGAGTGTGCAGGTTATAAAAAGTGCAACTGCCAAAAGAATGAATAAAATTTTACTCAAAACCGTGAATGAAGGCACCGGAAAAAAAGCCATCACAAAAGGATTGCAAATCGGTGGAAAAACAGGAACTGCGCACATTGTTGAAAAAGGACAGTATGTAAGGAAATACAACACCGCTTTTATGGGATTCGCCAATGACAAAAAGCACAAATACACTATAGGTGTTATTGTTATACAGCCTAAAAAAAGCCAGTTTGCAGCCCAAACTGCTGTTCCTGTCTTTAAAAAAGCGGTTGATATTATGATAGAAGAGGGTTATTTAGAGCCAAATATTGTCAAGTAGCCTTGTTTCACCTACAATCGCCTCCACAAGAATAACAGTATTGCCGATTTGTACTTTCTTTATTACTTCAAAGTCACGATTAAGTACTTCTACATATTTTACTTCCAAAGGAGACAAGATAGCGTGCATCTCCTCTTTAATTTTTACTGTATCCAAAATATTTTTACTGATTAGCTTTGAAGCTGCATATAAAGACTTTGGAATCTTTAAGGCTTCTTCCCTTTGTGCCTTTGAAAGATATACATTTCTGCTGCTGAGTGCCAGTCCATCATTATCGCGAACGATATCTACAGGAACAATTTCAACATCCATGAAAAACTGTTTTACCATGAGACTTATCAGGTTAAGCTGTTGTGCATCTTTTTTTCCAAAGTAGGCTCTTGTCGGAGAGACAATATTGAGCAGTTTCATAACAACTCTCAAAACACCGCTGAAATGCCCCGGTCTTGTTGCCCCTTCTAAAACATATCCACGTACATTAGGCGCACAGATTTTCACTTCATCCTTACTGTATATATCTGAAGCAGTTGGGAAAAAAAGAATATCTACGCCTGCCAATTCACATATTTTCTTATCAGCATCATCTTTTTTCGGATATTTGTCTAAATCTTCACCTGCCAAAAACTGTGCAGGATTGACAAAGACAGAAACTACCACTGTTTCATTCTCTTGTCTTGCGCGTTTTATCAAAGCAATATGCCCTTCATGCAAAGCACCCATGGTAGGCACAAAACCTACGGTTTTATTTTCATCTTTTAAGTATTGTTTTAATGCCAAAGGATTTGATATAATCTTCATTTTAAGCCCTGATATAATATAATCGCAATTATAACAAATTTAATGCCCCCTAAGTGATGGAATATGGATAACTACGAATACACAGAACTTTTAAAAAATATTGATGCAAAAATGAAAAACATTACCGAGGTTGTCGAACCGGAAAAAATCCACAAGAGACTCAAAGAGATTGAGACTATGGAAAATGACCAGGATTTTTGGAACGATGCTGCTTATGCCGCAAAAATACAAAAAGAAAAAACTCAGCTTCAAAGAAAACTTGACAAATACAATACTGCCAAAAATGCTGTTGATGACGCAAAAGAACTTTATGAAATGGCTAAAGAAGAGAATGATACAGAATCACTCGAAGCACTTTACGAAGATGCGCCAAATTTGGAAAAACAGATTCGTGATATGGAAATTGAAGTCCTGCTAAGAGGTGAAACCGATGCCAATAATGCCATTCTTTCTATTCATCCCGGTGCCGGAGGAACAGAGTCCCAGGACTGGGCAGAGATGCTGCTGAGAATGTATAAACGCTGGGCAGAGCGGCGCGGTTTCAAAGTAGAAGTTTTGGATTACCAGGCAGGAGATGAAGCAGGCATCAAAGATGTCTCCATACTTATAAAGGGGGAGAATGCCTATGGGTATCTCAAGGTTGAAAACGGTATTCACAGACTTGTAAGAATTTCACCGTTTGATTCCAATGCCAAACGTCATACCTCTTTTGCCTCTGTTATGGTCTCTCCCGAAATTGATGATGATATAGACATTACCATAGAAGACAAAGACATACGCATTGACACCTACCGCTCAAGCGGTGCGGGCGGACAGCATGTTAACAAAACCGAATCTGCCATACGCCTAACCCATATCGCCACAGGTGTTGTCGTACAGTGCCAAAATGACAGAAGCCAGCACAAAAACAAAGCAACAGCGATGAAAATGCTCAAATCCCGCCTCTATGAATTAGAACTTGAAGAACAAAAAGCAAAAGAAGCAGGTATCGCCAAAAGTGAAATAGGCTGGGGACATCAGATACGCTCCTATGTTATGCAGCCTTACCAGCAAATCAAAGACACAAGAAGCAATGAAGCCTACTCTAATGTCTCTGGTATCCTTGACGGAGATATTGATACAATGATTGAAGGTGTTTTAATAGCTATGAACCGTACTTAGTCTTGCTCTTTTTTTATAAAACTGTAGCCTAGAAACAATACTCCAAGCAGCATTGCAAAAATCGTAAGATACTTTTTTTGCTGTTGCTGTGCACTTACTAAAGACTCCCTGAAAGTGGCTATGTCCGGTTTAGCTTTTTTTACACCTGGTACATGCCCGGATACACTGGCTTCAATTCTTGCAACATTGGCTGCAGCTACCTCATTTGCACTCATTGCGATTTTGGGTGTCGTCCAAAAATGTACTGCAAAACCGATAAAAAACATGAATATGCCAACTGACCTTAAAATAACAATCTTATGTTTTAAAAAAAATTCCATCTTCTCTCTTTTTCTTTTGCTGTTTCTAAAGCAAATTATGTCAAAATCCCGGTATGAATCTACTTAAAGAATTTTTACTTGATGATACGTGCTCCTATCTGAGCGGCAAAAAACAAACTACACACTATAAAGTGATCAACAACTGTGACTCCAAATCTTGTGAAGCCCTGATTGAACGAGGATACCGTCGTTTTGGAAAAATGTACTTTAGACCCATATGCACTACATGTACAGAATGCCAGAGTATTAAAATTGATGTAGAAAACTATGCATTCAGCAAATCTGCAAAAAGAGTTATCAAAAAATCCAAAGATATTACTTCTTACATACAGGTACCGAGTGTAACCCAGGAGCACCTTGAACTGTTTGAAAAGTACCATCTTTATATGCATGATAAAAAAGGGTGGGACTACTCTGCGACAACTGCACAGCACTACTATAACTCTTTTGTCACAGGCCATGCTGACTTTGGCTATGAAGTACTGTATTATGATCAGCAAAAGCTCATTGCAGTAGATTTGATAGATATTCTTGAAAACGGAATATCATCAATCTATTTTTATTATGATCCTGATTATGCCCAGTACTCCTTAGGTAAACTCTCCCTGTATAATCAGATAAAATATGCTAAAAATACAAACAAAAAATGGATATATTTGGGGTACTATGTAGAAGGATGCCCTTCTCTTTCTTATAAAGCCCAGTATACTCCTTACCTCACGCTTCAAGGCAGACCGCACGAACACGAAAAATTTATATGGTCTTAGAGAGCTCTTTTTTTTGTTCTTCTCTAATTTGTAACTTTTTCTTTTGCACTTCTTTGTTAAGTTGCTCTTCCAGTTTTTGCTGTTCGAGTTTGTCTTTTTTTCTGATTCTTTGAATTTTTTCCAATTCTCGTTCTTTTTTTCGTTGCAGCAGGCTTTTTTTACGCTCTTTTTTTGCCTGTAGTTTTTTATCTTCATCCAAATATTTTTGTATTATTCCTGTTGTATTGACATCATCAGAATGTGCAAAATAGTAATCGAGTATCTTGCTTTTACTTCTTTTTTCATCAATCAGTCCGCTGTTTGCCAGTTTTGTGAAAAGTTTTGAATTTTCATTTTCGATTGCCAAATCCAAATTTCTTTTGACAGAGCGTACAAAAAAATCATTTGTTCGTGAAAGTTCTCTTAATCTGTTTAGATAGCGCATCTTGTCTTTAACCGCTCCCTCATCCAATGAAAAACCCTCTTTTTTCAACTTTTTGACAGCAGTAGCATACTCTTGTATTTTCTTTTCGTACGGTGCGTACTCATCTATATTTGCAAGCTTCTGAATTTTATCTACATTATTGTAAACAATATCACCAAGCGCAGAAAAAGCTTTTGGATTTTGTGCCGCAAGCAGTGTAACGAGTATAAGTAAAAGTAGTATTTTATGCATTCAAATCAGCCTGAAAAATTTTTACCATTATAACAGAATTTTATTTTTAAAAGAAGAAAGACTCCTCTCTCGTTAAAGAGAGAAGAAAGGAGAGTTTGTGACGAAAATACTATCCGTTACGTTTTTTCTGAATCTCTTCAGCTATATTTCTTGGAACTTCTTCATAATGATCAAATTCCATTGCATATGTTGCACGTCCCTGAGTTGCAGAACGAAGGTCGGTTGAGTAACCGAACATTTCGGCAAGTGGAACAAAAGCATCAATAATTTTGTTACCGGCACGGTCACTCATATTGTTTACCTGTCCGCGTCTACGGTTCAAGTCACCGATAACATCACCCATATACTCTTCAGGAACTTCAACTTCAACTTTCATCATCGGCTCAAGTATAGCAGCATCTGCTTTACGACAGGCTTCTTTAAATCCCATTGAAGCAGCGAGTTTAAACGCCATTTCATTTGAATCCACATCATGGTAAGAACCGTCATACAGTGTAACATCAATATCTTCCATAGGATAACCCGCAAGAACACCTGCCTGCATCGCTTCTTCACAACCTTTTTCAACAGCAGGAATATATTCTCTTGGAACAGTTCCCCCTTTGATTTCGTTGTGAAATACAAAACCAGAATCAGGCTCACCCGGCTTCACTTTCAAGAATACATGACCAAACTGACCACGACCGCCAGACTGTTTTGCATACTTGTATTCCTGGTTGACTTCTTTCTTGATTGTTTCACGGTAAGAAACCTGCGGAGCACCGACTTCTGCTTCAACTTTGAATTCACGTTTCATTCTGTCAACAAGAATTTCAAGGTGTAACTCACCCATTCCTGAAATAATAGTCTGACCTGTTTCATCATCAGTGTGTACTCTGAAAGACGGATCTTCCGCAGCAAGTTTACCTAGAGCTATACCCATTTTTTCCTGGTCAGCTTTTGTTTTTGGCTCAACCGCAACAGAGATAACCGGCTCAGGGAAATCCATTCTTTCCAGTACAACTTTCTCAGCAGGATCACATAAAGTATCACCGGTAGTTGTTGATTTTAGTCCGACAACGGCACCGATTTCACCGGCATATATCTCTTTGATCTCTTCACGCTTGATAGCATGCATTTTCAAGATACGGCCGATACGCTCTTTTTTGTCTTTTGTCGTGTTGTGTACGTACGAGCCTGATTCTAAAGAACCGCGGTATACACGGATAAATGTAAGAACACCCACAAACGGGTCAGTCATAATTTTGAAAGCAAGTGAAGCAAAAGGGCCGTCATCAGTTGATTCAACAACAACTTCTTTCTCTTCATCATCCATCATAGTACCCATGATTGGCGGTGCTTCAACCGGTGAAGGAAGATAGTCAACAACAGCGTCAAGCAGAGTCTGAACACCTTTGTTTTTAAATGCAGTACCCGGAGTCATCGGAACAACAGCCATGCCGATTGTTGCAGATTTGATAGCCGCTTTGATCTCTTCTTCAGAAATTTCTTCGCCTTCAAGGAATTTTTCAGCAAAATCATCATTGCCTTCAACTTCAGCTAAAGTCTCAAGCATTTTTTCTCTGTATTCGTCTGCAATTTCCTGTAACTCAGGACGAATATCCTGTACATGGTAGTTTGAACCCATCGCAGCATCTTCATCCCAGACAATCTCTTTCATTTTAACTAAATCAACAACACCTTCAAACTTGTCTTCAGCACCGATAGGCAGCTGAAAAGGCATAGGATTCCCTTTAAGACGATCACGAATCTGACGCTCAACTTCATAAAAGTCTGCACCTGTTCTGTCCATCTTGTTAACAAAAACAATAGATGGAACTTTATAACGATTACGTTGTCTCCAAACTGTTTCTGATTGTGGTTGTACCCCACCAACAGCACAGAATACTGAAACAGCACCGTCAAGTACACGCATAGAACGCTCAACTTCAATAGTAAAGTCAACGTGGCCCGGAGTATCGATAATATTTATCTGTTTTCCGTTCCACTCACAGGTAGTCGCAGCAGAAGTAATCGTAATACCACGCTCCTGCTCTTGTTCCATCCAGTCCATAGTAGCAGCCCCGTCATGGACCTCACCGATTTTATGCTCAACACCAGTATAGAAAAGAATTCTTTCTGTTGTTGTCGTTTTACCCGCATCAATATGTGCAGCAATACCGATGTTTCTTACATCTTCTAATTTATGACTTCTTGGCATATGTTATCCTGTTACCATCTGTAATGAGCAAATGCTTTATTAGCTTCTGCCATTTTATATGTATCTTCTTTTTTCTTAAATGCTGCACCTTTGTCACTTGCAGCATCCATAAATTCATTTGCTAATCTCTCAGCCATTGTTCTTTCATTACGTTTACGAGCTGCATCTACCAACCATCTAATTGCAAGAGATTGTTGACGCACCGGGCGTACTTCTACTGGAACTTGATAAGTAGCACCACCGACACGGCGACTTTTAACCTCTATAATAGGTTTGATATTCTCAATAGCTTCATTAAATGTATCTATTCCTGATTTTTCTCCACGAGAGCTAATGATATCCATTGCACTGTAGATGATTTTTTCAGCTGTAGATTTTTTACCATCTAACATAATTTTATTTATAAATTTCGTTAAAATTTTGCTTCCATAAACTGGATCTGGCATAATTTCACGAACGGGAGCTTTTCTTCTTCTCATTTGTAATTTTCCTTACTTCAATTTTTTTCAAAATTTACTCAAAATTAATCACTTAAGATTAATCCTGTAGCTATTTTTGAATATAGTTAAAAAAATAATCTCAGATTATTTTTTTGGTTTTTTAGTTCCGTATTTAGAACGGGCAACCATACGGTTAGCAACACCGGCAGTATCAAGTGCACCACGAACGATATGATACTTCACACCCGGTAAATCTTTAATACGACCGCCACGTACAAGAACGATTGAGTGTTCTTGAAGGTTGTGACCTTCACCACCGATATATGAAATAACTTCAAAACCGGAAGTTAATCTGACTTTGGCAACTTTTCTTAAAGCCGAGTTAGGTTTTTTAGGTGTAGTTGTGTAAACACGTGTACATACACCACGACGCTGTGGACATGAGTCAAGAGCAGGTGATTTTGATTTTTTAATCACACGTTTACGCTCTTTACGAATCAATTGATTGATTGTAGGCATACAATTCCTTTTTTCTTAAATTTTCCAGTAGAATAAAACTCACTAAAAATTTTAGAGAGTTATAGACACGAAATAATACAAAAATTGTAATTAAAGTTAGCTTATTTTAAGGAATTATTAAAGTGGATCTTAGATTAGTGTGCACATATTACTAATGTAAAAACTCTGGCTCTCGTAAAGAGACTAGCTTTAGTGCCGAACGCAGTGATCAGAATATGGGCTTTGCTCATATTCTGAATATAAAAAGAAACCTTTACTCTTCTTCAATCTCAAATTCTATATTTTGATCTTTGTAGATACCGGTTCCAACAGGAATAGTACGGCCGATAATAACATTTTCTTTCAGGTTTTCAAGATTGTCAACTTTTGCCGAAACTGCCGCTTCTGTCAATACTTTCGTAGTATCCTGGAATGATGCCGCTGAAATAATAGAGTCAGCTGAAACTGCCGCACGGGTAATACCGACCAGGAACGGTTCAGCAATCGCAGGACGACCGCCAAGACGCATAATCTTTTCATTTTCCTGAGTAAATTTCACCTTGGAAACCAAATCACCTTCTATGAATTTTGTATCGCCGGATTTTACAATTTTTACCTGACGCAACATTTGGGTAAAGATGACTTCAATGTGTTTGTCGGCAATGTTAACCCCCTGAGAACGATATACCTGCTGTACTTCAGATACAAGATAGTTATACAGTGCTTTGACACCCATGATACGTAAAAGTTCATGAGAAGATAAAATACCCGTAGTCAATCGCTCACCGGCATGCACAAAGTCACCCGGATTTACAACCGGCTCATGTGATTTGTCAACAAAATACTCTTTTACAATTCCGTTGTCTGCATTGCTGACAATAATTCTTACTTTTCCGCGAAGCGGTTTTCCAAAGCTGACAACACCGTCAATTTCAGAAATCAGTGCGGTTGCTTTAGGACGACGACCTTCAAAAAGTTCAGATACACGTGGAAGACCCCCGGTAATATCTGATGATTTTTGCAATGCTTTTGGCGTTTTTGCCAATATGTCAGCCACTTTCACTTCAGCACCGTCAGCAACATACACAGATGATTTTGGCTCAATTGCATAACGCAAAAGTTCTCCGTCTTCTGTTGCCAGTACTATTGCAGGCTTATACTCTGAAGAGATGTGGTCATTAATCATCAAACGCGTTTTACCGGTCAACTCATCAAGCTGCTCACTCGCAGTTGTTCCGACAATGATATCTTCATATTTCACAACACCGTTAGCTTCTGAAATAATCGGGTTAGAGTACGGATCCCATTCGGCGATCACAACTGATTCATCAGAGGAAGGTTTCGCAATAACTGTATCTCTGTCTACACTTTCATTGTCATCTGTTACAATAACTGAACCGCGTGCAATATAATGACGAATCGCTTCACGGTTGTTTGTATCAATTACAGCGGCAAAAAGACCTTTTTCTACAACTTCATATCCTGACTTCAGGCCTTCAAATCTCTCAAGGTAGTCCCCTTTGAGCAAGAAGTACTTCACAGTACCCTCTTCTTTTGCAAGAATCTTTTTCGTAACAGGTGCACCGTCATCAACTAAAAGTTCTGATGCATACGGAATACGGCTAGGTACGTTCCATCCGTCTTTAATTGTTTCAACAATAGAATCCAGTGCCTCGACTTTTTCCCCGTTTTTATGAGGGAAATAGTATTTTCCTTCAATCTGTCCGCTGACTCCCGCAAGTTCATTCGGCTTCGCTATTTCAAGCTTACGCAGTGAATAACGAACAGTTTCATCTTCGGATTTTACACTGATAATGACTTCATCATGAATCGTCTGAATCTCAACAGTTCCCGCAAACGGTGCTTTGATTTTTGGTTCAACCAGTAAAACACCCGCATTACGGCGATTGGCAACAATATTTTTACCCTCTTTGTTTTTATACGTTTTAAGGTTGTAATAACGTATAAAACCTTCTTTTTCTGCAACAACCTGACGTTCCTGTGCAGTAGAAGATGCCGTTCCACCAACGTGGAATGTACGCAGTGTCAACTGTGTACCAGGCTCACCGATAGACTGTGCCGCAATAATACCTATCGCTTCACCAGGACGAACAATATATCCGGTTGCAAGGTTCACACCATAACACAGGGCACATACACCTTCTTCGCTTTTACATGTAGTCGGTGTTCTGATTACCGCTGTTTTGATACCTGACTCAGCAATAACTTTTGCAGAAACTTCATCTAAAAGTGTTCCCTCAGCATAAAGAATTTCATTGGAGATAGGGTCAATAACATCATCCGCAAGAACACGACCGTTGAGTCTGTCTTCCAATGATTCTATCAATGTATTTTGATCAGATATATCAGAAATCTCTATCCCTTCGTGCGTATGACAGTCATGCTCAACGATTTTAACATTTTGTGCAACATCAACAAGTTTACGAGTCAAATACCCTGCATTGGCAGTTTTAAGTGCCGTATCTGCAAGACCTTTACGCGCACCGTGTGTTGAAATAAAGTATTCAATGACATTAAGACCCTCTTTAAAGTTAGAAATAATCGGTGTTTCAATAATTTCTCCTGACGGTTTTGCCATCAGACCACGCATACCGGCAAGCTGGCGAATCTGCGCTGCAGAACCACGAGCACCGGAATCTGCCATCATATGAATAGAGTTAAAACCGTCTTTGTCCGTCTGTACGAGCTGCATCATTTCTGCTGCAAGTGTATTGTTTGTATCTGTCCAGACATCAATGATCTTATTGTAACGTTCCTGCTCAGTCAAAAGTCCCGCTTCAAACTGTTTTTGAATCTCAATGACTCTTGCTTTAGACTCTGCAATTTTTGCAGGTTTCATATCAGGCACACGAATATCATCCGCTGAAATTGACACACCGGCTTCTGTCGCATGCTTGAAACCCAAATCTTTCAAACGGTCAAGGAAAGATGCAGTGATGCCAATTCCCCCGTGTTTTTGTACATAATCAACAATCTCATTAATAGCTTTTTTCTTCATTACTTTGTTCCAAAGCTCAGCCGGAACAAAATCAGGAAGAATTGCCTTAATCAAAAGACGACCTGCAGTTGTGTGAATAATACGTCCGTCAACACGTGTTCTAACCTTAGCGTGCAAGTCAAGTGCGTCATGTTCTAAAGCAATTCGGATCTCATCAACATTTGCAAAAAGTTTGTTAGAACCCTTCACACCGTTTTTCTCAAGTGAAAGATAGTAAATACCTAGTACCATATCCTGAGAAGGTGTAGCAATAGCCTTTCCGGATGCAGGAAGCAAAATGTTCATAGAAGCCAGCATCAACACTTTACATTCAGCTATGGCAGCAGAAGAAAGCGGTACGTGTACAGCCATCTGATCCCCGTCAAAGTCGGCATTAAATGCCGCACAAACCAATGGGTGAAGCTGAATTGCTTTTCCGTCTATCAGTTTAGGGTGAAACGCCTGAATAGAAAGTTTATGCAGTGTCGGTGCACGGTTGAGCATAATCGGATACCCGTCAACAATCTCTGCAAGACACTCCCAAACTTCATTTGTTTTTTCTTCTATCATTTTTTTGGCAGCTTTTACCGTTGTTGCATAACCTTTGTCTTCAAGTTTGGCAATCAAATGCGGCTTAAAGAGTTCGAGTGCCATTTTTTTCGGCAGTCCGCACTCATCCATTCGCAAACTTGGTCCGACAACAATGACAGAACGTCCGGAAAAATCAACACGCTTTCCAAGAAGATTCTGACGGAAACGCCCCTGCTTTCCTTTAATGATTTCACTTAAAGATTTCAAAGGACGTTTGTTTGCGCCTTTTACCGCATTTGCACGACGACCATTGTCAAAAAGTGCATCTACTGACTCCTGTAACATACGCTTTTCGTTTCTGACAATAATTTCAGGTGCTTCAAGTTCTACAAGACGCTTAAGACGCTGGTTACGGTTAATAACACGGCGATATAAATCATTTACATCAGATACGGCAAACTTACCGCCGTCAAGTGATACCAACGGACGTAAATCCGGTGGGAGAACCGGCAGCACAGTCAGCATCATCCAGGCAGGGTTGTTGCCTGAATTTAAAAATGACTCAATAACTTTCAGACGTTTGTTAATCGTTTTTTTCTTTGCCTCAGATTTTGTTTCGCCAATAGCTTCTTTTAAGTTAGTAAAAAGGTCAACCAAATCAATAGAATCCAATAAATCACGAATCACTTCACCACCCATACGGGCTTTGAAACCAAGCTCACCAAATCTCTGCACAAGTGTACGGTACTGCTCTTCGTTTAAAACATCATATTTTAAAACCGGAGTTTTAGCCTCTGCATCATAATAGGACTCTCCGCCCTCTTCAACGATATACGCTTCATAATAGAGTACACGCTCTAAATCTTTCATTTTGATACCAAGCAGCGTACCGATACGAGAAGGCAGTGAACTTACATACCATATATGTGCAACCGGAGTCACCAATTCAATGTGTCCCATACGTGTACGACGTACTTTTGTAGATGTTACTTCAACACCACATTTTTCACATACCACACCTTTATAGCGCATCTTTTTATACTTGCCGCAAAGACACTCATAGTCCCTTACAGGTCCAAAGATTTTTGCACAAAACAAACCGTCACGCTCAGGTTTTAAAGTACGATAATTAATAGTTTCTGGCTTTTTAACCTCTCCGTGACTCCATGACATTACCTTTTCAGGGGATGCCAAACGGAACTGGAGCTGTTTTATATCTTTTGGTCTGCTGTCTTCTGTTACTTCTACCGGTACTAATTTACTCATCGTCTTCTACCTCGTCCATAATATCTACATCAAGAGCCAATGCCTGCAGCTCTTTTGTTAATACAAATAGTGTTTCAGGAATACCAGATTCTGGTACCAATTCACCTTTTGTAAGTGCTTTGTAAGCACGAACACGACCATCAACATCATCTGATTTGATAGTCAACATCTCTTTTAGAACTGCTGAAGCACCATATGCTTCAAGTGCCCAGACTTCCATCTCACCGAATCTTTGACCACCAAAGAGTGCTTTACCACCAACCGGTTGTTGTGTAACAAGCGAGTATGGTCCGGTTGAACGGGCATGGATCTTTTCATCTACCAGGTGATGCAGTTTTAAGATGTACATGTAACCGACATTGACACGCTCTTTCATCTTCTCACCGGTTTTTCCGTCATAAAGTACACGTTTGCCGTCAGCATCCATATTTGCCAGTTTGTAGAGTTTTTCAAACTCTTCAGCATTTGTCCCTTCAAAAATAGGTGCAGCAAATTTAACACCCTTGGCCCAGTCTCTTGCATGGATCAGAAACTCTTCATCACTCATATTTCCGATTACTTCAGAAGCTTTCATCATTCCTGCAACATCAGCTATTTCGATCATTTTTGCACGAAGATTTTGTATATAGTCTTTTTGTTTTGAGTCAAACTCTGCCTGTATCTGATCGCCGAGTTCACGACCTGCCATACCGAGGTGCATTTCCAAAATCTGACCGATATTCATACGAGAAGGTACACCAAGCGGATTCAAACAGACATCAACAGAACGTCCGTCTTCCATATACGGCATATCTACCTCAGGAACTATAATAGAAACAATACCTTTGTTTCCGTGACGTCCGGCCATCTTGTCACCGACTTTGAGATGACGTTTTGTCGCTATATAGATTTTTACATACTTCACAACACCGTTTGGTAAAATGTCGTCTTTTTCCAATATAGTGAGTTTCTCTTCATGTTCATCTCTGAAAACTCTTTTTTGCTTCTGGAAATGACTTTTCGTTTTGTTGTACTCATCCTGAATCTCTTGTGAAAAAGATTTGACGATTGCATTCATAGCAAAACGGTTTACTTCTTTTAAATCATCTCCATTGATTTTTTCTCCGGCCTTATACTCGGTATCACCTATTTTGATGTCACTCTGTAACGGTTCACGGGTGAGAAGTTTTGTCACACGAAGCATCTCTTCTTTATCTATCATAATAAGTCTGTCATAATGCTCGCGTTCAAGGTAGTCTCTCTCCTCTTTTTCAAGTTCCAATGCACGGGGATCTTTGTCATAACCTTTTTTTGTAAATACTTTAATATCTACAACCACCCCTTCCATTGACGGCGGGCAGTAGAGTGATTTATTGACGACATGACCGGCCTTTTCACCGAATATCGCACGTAAAAGACGCTCTTCAGGTGTTGGTTTCACTTCCCCTTTTGGAGAAACTTTTCCGACAAGAATCATACCGCCTTTGACATTTGTACCGATTTTGACAATACCTGATTCATCGAGATGTGCCAGTTCATCATCACGAACATTCGGGATATCACGGGTAATCTCTTCGACACCGTGTTTCAATTCACGGGCTTCGACCTCTTTTTCATAAATATGTACCGAGGTAAATGCATCCTGACGGATTAAACGTTCTGAGATGACTATGGCATCCTCAAAGTTATATCCGTTCCACGGCATGAAAGCAACCATTGCATTGACACCAAGCGCCAGTTCCCCTTTGTCCATATTTGGACCATCGGCAATGATCTGGTTTTTCTTTACCATTTCACCGACTTTTACAATGGGTTTTTGTGTAAAAGAGGTGTTTTGGTTAGTTCGAAGATTTTTTTGTAACGGATAATAATCAATAAAGATTTCGCCGTCTTCTTCACCCATCACATAAATGTGTTTACCGTCAACTTTTTCAATTTTACCGGCACGCTTTGCTTTGACACATTCCCATGCATCACGGGCAACCAGTTTTTCAACGCCCGTTCCGACCATTGGTGCATTTGCACGTAAAAGAGGCACTGCCTGACGTTGCATGTTTGATCCCATAAGTGCACGGTTGGCATCATCATGCTCCAAGAACGGAATCAGTGAAGCGGCTACACCGACAACCATCTGTGAAGAGAGATCTGCATATTCACACTCTTTGGGATCACGTAAAAGGATTTCCCCGTCCTGTCTTACAGCAATCAGGTCTTCAATAAACTGGCCGTTTTCATCCAGTTTGTTAGAAGCTGCGGCAATTTTTTTACCCTCTTCCTGTGTTGCCGTCAGATAAACTATTTCATGAGTAACTTTTCCGTCTTTCATTACTTTGTAAGGAGCTTCAATAAATCCATGCTCGTTTACTTTTGCATACATTGCAAGTGTATTGATAAGACCGATATTTTGTCCCTCCGGCGTTTCAACAGGACAGATTCTGCCATAATGTGTAGGATGGACATCACGTACTTCAAATCCGGCACGTTCTTTGACAAGACCGCCTTCACCAAGAGCCGAAAGACGACGTTTGTGTGTCACTTCAGAAAGTGGATTTGTCTGGTCCATAAACTGAGAAAGCTGACCGCCTGAAAAGAATTCCATGATTGTAGAGGTAATCATTTTTGAGTTAATCAAATCATGAGGCATAAGCTCATTCATCGGTCCGCTCATAGTAGAGAGCTTGTCACGAATTGCTTTTTGCATTTTCACAAGACCGTTATGTAATTCATTTCCTAATAATTCACCGATGGAACGAATACGACGATTACCCAAGTGGTCTCTGTCATCCAGATGACCCTGTCCGTTTTTTACTTTAATAACATATTTTACAGACTCTATAATATCTTCGTGTGTTAAAACAGTCACATACTCAGGAATATTCATTCCAAGTTTGTGATTCATTTTCATACGACCAACCTGAGTCAAATCATATCTCTCAGGATCAAAGAAAAGCTGGTTTACAAATATTTTTGCAGCCTCTTTGGTTACAGGCTCGCCCGGACGCATCACTTTGTAGATACGAATCGCAGCCAAATCATTCTCATCTTCAATATCTTCTGTCTGTTTTAAAAGCTTCAGAGAATCTGTATCGGCATTGAATGCGTTGATAATAGAACTGTCAACACCTTCGGCAATATCATTGGCAATTTTGAATTCTGTTACGCCGATTTCAGCCATTTTCTTTAATTTGGTCTCATCTATATGTGTCATTGTATCAAATAACACTTCCCCTGTTTCCGGGTCAATGATAGGCTCAGCCAAATATCTGTCCAAGAGTATTTCCAAAGGATACTGAACTTCTTTCACACCGTCATCTAAAAGTTTTTGTACTTTTTTGCTTGAAAGTCTTTTGCCTGCAGCAACAAGCACTTTACCGTTCATATCAACCAAATCATAAGAGATACGTGTTGCATAATCTTTCGGATTAAAATCCATAGAAAAAGTATTGTCATTGATTTTTATTGTCTGAATCGGGTAAAAGAGTTTTAAAATATCCTGTTTGGAATATCCCAAAGCACGGAACATGATTGTTACAGGTACTTTACGACGTTTATTGATTCTCATATAGAGAATATCTTTAGGATCATACTCAAAATAGAGCCATGAACCGCGGTCAGGAATAATCTGTCCGGTGTAAATTAATTTGTTTCCTGCAGTAGTTGACTCTTCTTCTTTAAAGATAACACCAGGTGATCGGTGTAACTGGTTGACTACAACGCGTTCAACGCCGTTGATAATAAAAGAAGTTCTATCGGTCATAAGCGGAATATCACGAACAAATATACTCTGCTCTTTTATATCTTTTACACCAAGTTTTTCTTTTGTGTTTTCATCTCTGTCCCACAAAATAAGGCGTGTTTTCATTCTAAGGCTTACTGCATAGGTAAGTCCTCTTTCCATACATTCACGAACGGTATATTTTGGGTTCGTGACTTCAGAACCGATATATTCAACAGTTAATCTGTTTTGTGCATCATGAATAGGAAAAACAGATTGAAAAACTTTTTCAATACCGCTTGTCGCTCTGTCTTTTGCATTTAACATTAAAAATGTATCATATGAGCTTTGTTGCAGTTGGAGTAAATTTGGTACTTCAATTTCTTGAGGAGTTTTAGAGAAGTCTATACGAAGACGGTTTCCGGAATATAAAGTGTTTAACATAGGCTACCTCGATAAGTTGTTAATTAGGGACTTGATAAGTTCAAGCATATCGTATCCAGTCGTCACCAGATAGATTGTTTTACTCTTAGCTATTAAGAGATTTTTTTATAGTGCTTATAAACGACATAAGGGCACTTTAGCCAAGAGAGTCCGTTCTCTTCGCTAAAGCGCCCAAAAAAGAGGGACAAAACCCTCTTTGTTTTTAAGTTAAGACTACTTAACTTCTACTGTAGCACCAGCTTCTTCTAAAGCAGCTTTTGCCTCTTCAGCAGTTTCTTTATCTACACCCTCTTTGATTGTAGACGGTAAGCTTTCACATGCTTCTTTTGCTTCTTTGAGTCCAAGACCAGTTAAAGCACGAACCGCTTTAATAACACCGATTTTTTTCGCACCGACATCAGTTAAAACAACATTGAATTCAGTCTGCTCAGCAGCAGCAGCGCCAGCATCACCGGCAACACCAGCAACAGCAACAGGTTGTGCAGAAACACCAAATTTTTCTTCAAACTCTTTAACAAGTTCAGATAATTCTAAAACAGAAAGTCCAGAAATAAACTCTAATACATCTTCTTTAGTAACAGCCATATTAAGCTCCTTTATTTTTTTCAAAAATTAAGGAAACCTTTTACTTGTTAATGACGACAGGAGAAGTAATTCTCCTATCTACATTAACACTAGGTTTCCCTCAGCGGGAGGCTCATCGTGCCAGCACGATTTTCCCATTAACGATTTTAAATCGTAACCTCATTTCATAAAAGTGAAAGACTATGCTTCCTCTTCTTCTTTCTTTTTGCGTAAAGCATCGATTCCAATTGCCATATTTGTAATTGGAGCCATCCAGGTAGCAGCAAGCATACCGAGAAGTTCATCACGACCAGGAAGTTTGGCGAATGCTTCGATTTTAGCTACGTCTGCAGGTTCTTTATCCAAATAACCGGCTTTAATCACGAACTTGTCATGATCTTTGGCGAAATCAGCCGCGATTTTAGCAGCATTGATAACATCATCAGACCAAATAAAAATATTTGTATCTTTGATTTCAACACCACTCATCTCAGCATTATTCAGTGCAATTGTTGCTAAAGTATTTTTAACAACCTGAACACTTGTGTCTTTTGCACGAGCAGATTTACGCAACTCTTCAAGTTCACTTACAGTTAAACCTTTGTAGTCACATATAACAACTGCCGTAGTATTGGCAAATGAAGTAGTTAACTGCTCAATTACTTCAGCTTTTTTTGACTTAAGCATATATAGTTCTCCTTTCCAGACATAACTTCAAGCGGGGCGAAAGGTACGATTAAGTTCACTGCCGACACGGCAGATACCCCCAACTATCTTTAGTCCAAGTAATTCAGATTTCCAAAATGAAAATCTTTATTGTAATATATATTTTATACTACAATAAAAACTTTTATTTCAGCATAGGAAAAAATTTGGTTTTTTCCTATGAGGGGCTTTAGCCCGTTTATTTGATATCTGCCAACTCTACAACATCAAGTTTAACTGCAGGACTCATAGTTAGACTCAATGCTGCATTTTTAATATAACGCCCTTTTGCAGAGGCAGGTTTTTGTTTATTGATTGCAGAAAGAAATGTTGTTAAATTCTCTGCTATTTGAGAAGCTTCAAAGCTTGCTTTCCCTATACCGGCATGGATATTACCTTTTTTGTCAACTCTAAAGTTAACCTGGCCGCCTTTGACATTTTTCACAGCTGTTGCAACATCAGGTGTTACAGTTCCAGTTTTAGGATTTGGCATCAATCCTTTTGGCCCAAGAATACGACCAATTTGACCTACAAGACCCATACAGTCAGGTGCTGCAACAACAACATCAAAGTTAAATATACCTTCTTTGATTTGTGCAACCAAATCATCAGTTCCAACGATGTCTGCACCTGCAGCTTTTGCTTCATCAGCTTTGGCACCTTTGGCAAATACAGCAACACGAACTGTTTTACCGGTTCCATGAGGAAGAACGATAGCACCACGAACCATTTGGTCTGCGTGACGAGGATCTACATTCAAGTTCATTGCAATTTCAACTGTTTCATCGAACTTTGCACTTTTTAAATCTTTTACTGTTGCAGAAGCTTCTTCTACACTGTATGATTTTGTTTTGTCAATTTTTTCTAATAATTGTTTATATCTTTTGCTCATTACAAATCTCCATATTAATTCTGCCACATAATTTTGAAATCACTGTGGTCGATGATTGTTTTTACTAGTCTTTTATTTCTATACCGATTGAACGGGCAGAACCAGCCAAAGTATTTGCAGCCATCTCTTTGTCGTCAGTATTTAAATCTTCGATTTTAGCTTCTACAACTTCCATAAGCTGTGCACGAGTTAATGACCCAACTTTATTTTTAAGAGGATTGTCACTTCCTTTTTTCAGTCCGGCTGCTTTCATTAAAAGTTCAGAAGCAGGTGGTTGTTTTGTAACAAAAGAAAAACTTCTGTCATTGTAAACTGTAATAATAACAGGAACTTTAAATCCCATTTTATCTTTTGTTTTTTCATTGAATGCTTTACAGAATTCCATGATATTAACACCACGTTGTCCTAATGCAGGTCCTACTGGTGGAGCCGGGTTAGCTTTACCAGCTTCTATTTGTAGCTTGATATAATCCATGACTTTTTTTGCCATTTTTTGTCCTTTTTCATTATTTAATTACGTAATCCAAACGAGGTCCAGTTTACTACGCTAAGGTTAAGTTTCAAAAAATTAAAACCTAGCCTTAGCGTAGCAGGGTTCTTGATTAGATTATTTTTTCTACCTGTGTGTAAGAAATATCTACAGGAGTAGCTCTGCCAAAGATTGAAACATTTAGCTTAAGAGTGCCGTGCTCAAGGTCATACTCATCAACTGTTCCCGTAAAGTTGGCAAAAGGTCCGTCAATAATACGTACCGTTTCACCATTATCAAAAAATACTTTTGGTTTTGGTGCAGCACGGTTGTTCACACGATCCAAAATAACATTAATGTCATGTTCGCTCAAAGGTGTAGGCGTGTTTCCCTCCCCGATAAAACCTGATACTTTCGGTATTGACTGAATCATATGCTGAATTTCTGTATTTAAATCTATACGGGCGAACACATAACCGGAATACAAAGATCTCTCACTCACCTTTTTCTTTCCGTCTTTTACTTCAATAACATCCTCTGTAGGAACTATTACATCAGTAATATGGTCCTGCAGACCATGTTCTTCTATCATATTAAAGATTGCATCTCTCACTGTTCTGTCACTGCCATAGGTCTGTATAGAGTACCATTGATGTGCCATTTTTTACTCCTTAACCTAAAATTGCAGACATAACAGATGACATAAGCAAGTCAACCAATGCAAGAAATGCTGCTATTGCAGAAACTACAATAACAACTGCTATATATGCCTGTTTTACCTGACTTTTGGTAGGAAAGATAACTTTGCTCAGTTCCAGTCTTGCGTTACTTATTACTTTACTTAAATTCATCTATCTTTTCCATATATTGAAATGTCATTTGTTATAAATAAAGCAGATCTGCTCTACTTATAATAAATGTGTGGCAGGCGTAGAGAGACTCGAACTCCCAACACCCGGATTTGGAATCCGGTGCTCTACCATTGGAGCTATACGCCTAAATTTTTACAAAATTTAGGCACCAATTATTTAATAGTGACGACATCGGAACAAGTCCCGATATCTACGCTAACGCTGAGTTTCCTTCGGCAGGAAGCCCGCGGCACTAGTGCCTTCATTTGTTACAAAAAAATGAACTGTTATTACAGTTTCATCTCTTTGTGAATTGTGTGCTCTTTACACCATTTACAGTATTTACGTACTGAAAATTTCTCAGTGTGAGTCTTTTTGTTTTTTGTTGTGTGATAATTACGTCTTGTACATTTCTCACAACCCAAGTGTATTGCTTCTCTCATATTAAGGAACCTTTTAAAGGATTTTGCATATTAGCCAAAGGCTAATTATGCAAGAATCTCTGCAACAACACCGGCACCAACTGTACGTCCACCCTCACGGATAGCGAACTTAGTACCTTTTTCCATTGCAATTGGGTGAATTAACTCAGCAGTGATGCTTACGTTATCACCTGGCATAACCATCTCAGTACCTTCTGGTAAAGTGATTGCACCTGTTACATCTGTTGTACGTACGTAGAACTGTGGACGGTAACCATTGAAGAATGGAGTATGACGACCACCTTCATCTTTACTCAGAACATAGATTTCTGCAGTAAATTTAGTGTGAGGTGTAATTGTACCCGGCTTACAAAGTACTTGACCACGCTCAACTTCATCTTTCGCAATACCACGAACAAGAATACCACAGTTGTCACCAGCTTCACCTTGCTCCATTTCTTTACGGAACATTTCAACACCGGTTACAGTAGTTTTTTGTGTATCACGGATACCAACGATTTCTACTTCTTCACCAACTTTAATAACACCACGCTCGATACGTCCAGTAACAACTGTACCACGACCAGAGATTGAGAAAACATCTTCAACAGGCATTAAGAAATCTTTATCAGTTTCACGTTCTGGTTCAGGAATATACTCATCAACAGTTTTCATAAGCTCAACAATCTTCTCAGACCATTCACCCAAAGTACCTGCTTTTGCTTCTTCAAGAGCTTTTAATGCTGAACCTGCAGTGATTGGAGTGTCATCACCCGGGAATTCATACATATCAAGCAGTTCACGAATTTCCATTTCAACCAACTCTAACAACTCTTCATCATCAACCATATCTTCTTTGTTCATGAAAACAACGATGTACGGAACACCAACTTGTTTTGAAAGAAGGATATGCTCACGAGTTTGTGGCATTGGGCCATCCGCTGCAGAAACAACAAGAATAGCACCGTCCATTTGTGCAGCACCTGTAATCATGTTTTTAACATAATCCGCGTGACCAGGACAGTCAACGTGTGCATAGTGACGGTTGTCTGTTTCATACTCTACATGTGAAGTAGCGATCGTGATACCACGCTCTCTTTCTTCAGGTGCATTATCGATTGCATCATAATCCATAAATTTTGCATCATTTTTAACTGCAAGTACTGCAGTGATAGCTGCTGTTAATGTTGTTTTACCGTGGTCAACGTGACCAATTGTACCGATGTTAACATGGGGTTTGTTACGTTCAAACTTTTCTTTTGCCATAATGTTCTCCGACTTTAATTTTGAATTGAAATGGAATTATACCCAAAAATCATTCAATTATTGCTTAATTAAAACATAATTTTACTTAAATGGAGCTCACGAGCGGATTTGAACCGCCGACCTCTTCCTTACCAAGGAAGTGCTCTACCCCTGAGCCACGAGAGCAAACGAGATTATATTAAGCAATAATTGAATAATTCTTTTATTTTAATATTAGTTTTTTGTGATTAGAGTATTCTATATAAATATATATTTTACAAATATACAGATTGTATGAAGTAAGATAGAAATTATACTTCAGCTTCCAGAATCTCAGATGGAGCGGGTGAAGGGATTCGAACCCTCGACAGCCTGCTTGGAAGGCAGGAACTCTAGCCACTGAGTTACACCCGCATATGAGTGGTGGTGGGAAGAGGAGTCGAACCTCTGAACCCATAGGGAGCAGATTTACAGTCTGCCGTCGTTGGCCACTTGACTATCCCACCATCCGTGATACTTACTGTATCATATTCTGGTCTAACACTGTTTCTAATATTCAAAATTCAATGGTGCCGACACGAGGATTTGAACCCCGGGCCTGCTGATTACAAATCAGCTGCTCTAGCCAACTGAGCTATGTCGGCATCGAATTTGAGCCAGAATTATAGTGCAAAACAAATTCAATGTCAAGGGTTTTTCTCAGAAATTTATAAAATCACCGTCTTTTAGTATAATTGGCCTAAAATTTCTCCCAAATTCTTCTATTTCTTCAGTAATCTCTTTTAAATATGACGGTTTGATATGGTTAATATAGAGTCTTATATCATCTCTTTGTAATTTCTGCAATGCTTTAAAAAGCAGTTTTGGTGTCAGGTGTTTGCTTACTCTTGCTAGTTTTTCCATACTTGAAGGAAAAGAGCATTCAATAACAAGCGACTTTATTTCTCTGTCATTGTTCAGTCTGTTTATAATATTTTCAAGAGAGAGTGTATCTGCCGTTATAAGTACACCTTTGTTGTTTACTTTATAAATATAGCCGCAACTCGGAACCGTATGGTCCGTTTCAATTGGCATAATAGTTGTTTTGTTATTGAGTGTATATGTCTCGTTACAATGTACATCTCTGTATCTGATGCTCATTTCTTCTGAGCCTTCCAAAGGAATTTTGGAAAAATCCGGCCATATTATGTCATTAAAAAAATGTTTTTTTAATGCCTGTATTGTTTGGGGCAAGCCTATGATATGCAAAGTTTTTCTTCTTTGTAAAAAATAGTTGTCTACAATATAAGCTATATCCGCTATATGATCAAGGTGAGAATGTGTTAAATAAATATACTCTACATGTAAAGAGTTCTCGGCCAAAGCATTTAAAAGATTTCCGGCATCAATCACAGTTGCGGCATCCAACATAAAGGATGTTGTTCCAAAACCTTTGGCTTTAGTTCCATAGGCACCTAAAATTTTTATGCTGTTTTCATACATTTTATACACTTTTTGCTGTTTTGGAAATATTATAGCATTTATGTAGATATAATTGCATTAACAGTTTTTACAAAGGTATATAAATAATGTTAAAAATATTATTTTCTCCATCAGAAGGGAAAAAGAGCGGCGGAAACGAAAAAGCAAAAGACCTTTTTGGTGCATTAAATGCAAGGAAAGAAATTTTGGACGCTTATAATACTATAGTATTAAGTGCTAATGAAGAAAAAATAAAACAACTTTTTGGTTTTAAAAAATTCAGTGAATGCCGGCCTTACATAAACGACATATACAATTCTGCTTTGATGTGTGCGATAGAACGCTATCAGGGTGTAGCCTATGACTACCTGAAATACGATGAACTCAGTGAAAATGCGCAAGAGCATCTCAAAAACAATACTCTTATATTTTCAAATCTTTACGGTCCTGTACTCGGTGGTGATGTGATTGCAAACTATAAAGTCAAACAGGGAAACAGTATCGGTGATATTGCACCGGATAAATTTTACAAAGAACGTTTTTCCTACCAGCTTGATTTATATCTTGGAGGCAATGATATTTTAGATTTACGGGCAGGCTATTATAATAAATTTTACAAACTCACGCAACCGCATACAACACTGAAATTTTTAAAAAACGGAAAAACAGTTTCACACTGGGCAAAAGCCTATCGGGGAATTGTTTTGCGTGAAATTGCAAAAGCCGGTGTAAACTCTCTGAATGATTTTATGAAACTTGAGATAGAAAATTTACAGGTTCACGAGATTACAGAGCAAAAACTAAAAAAAGAAATTGTATACAATATAATAGAATAGGAGAAACACAATATGAAAGACTCTCAAGAGTATAAAGAAAAAAAAGCTTTTTTTGAAAAAATCATTACCTTGTACGGAAGAAATGTCGTTGTAGAAATACTCCAAGACAGTTCTATTGAAATTCACAAACTGCATCTGGCAGATTCAAACAAACCTGACGGAGCAATAAAAAAGATTCTTTTACTTGCAAAAGAGCGTAATATCGAAACAGTGAAACATAACAAAGCCGCTCTTTCACGCATAAGCAAAAATGCGAAACAGGATCAGGGAGTAGCCATTGATATAGTTGCTAAAACATATTTACATGTAAACAAAATAAAAGAACTGCAGCAATACAGACTCATTGCACTTGACGGTATACAAAATCCGCAAAATTTAGGAATGATTATACGTTCGTGTGCTGCAGGAAATATTGACGGTATCATTCTGCCAAAGAAGAACTCGGCAAAAATTTCTCCTCTTGTTGTCAAAGCAAGTGCCGGCACGCTTTTTAAACTGCCTGTCTACTTTTGTAATACACTTGAAGAGATATTGCCGCAACTTCAAGAAGCAAAAATCTATTCGCTCTCCTCCCATGCAAAAACTGCTCTCAACGATATCAGAGAAGATAAAAAAACCGTCTATGTTTTGGGAAATGAAAACGAAGGCGTCAGTGATGCAGTGGAAAAACTCTGCAATGATTCTGTCTCTATTCCCATGAACAGAGGTGTAGAATCACTCAATGTTGCCGTTACGGCATCACTGATTGCCTTTAAAGCGTAACCTTGGGGTTACCTTCTCTTACCATTGCTCTAAAGAGATCAAACATCTTAAAACTCGCTTCTTCCATATCTTTAAATCCGCTTATAACATTATCCTGGTTTTCTTTCGTAATACAGGTATGTTCAGGCACACAGCGCATTACTTCAAATATTTTATCATGGACTCTCTTATGGACATTTCCCAGCTCTTTATAGGCTTTTGTATGTCCAAACTTCTGTTTTGCATCGGTATTGTACCATTGTCCCATTCTGCATTTATTGTAATCAACAAACTCTTTTGCCATTGCTTCATTTTCATCCAAAAGCGCCTTGTAGGCTTTGTGCTTGAGTATAATATGGTCTACTTTTGCCAGACTGGTATAGAGTGAGTCATACATAAATACAGCTTCATATGCTGATTCATTTGCTTTGTTTGCAAAGCTGTTGAGTGTATTGTTAAATTTTGAAACATCTTCTTGGGAACGCATTGCAAGATCAGTAATCTGCATAGAGTTGTTTTGGATATCATCCGCTTCCTGCTTGAGTGTATTGGTTGTAATAGAGATTTCCTGGGTTGCTTTTTGCGTTCTTTCTGCCAGTTTTCTTACCTCATCGGCTACTACAGCAAACCCTCGCCCGTGCTCTCCGGCACGCGCTGCTTCAATAGCAGCATTGAGTGCCAGCAGATTTGTCTGGTCTGCAATATCTTTAATCAAATCAACAATAGTATTGATTTCACCTGTCTGTTCATTCAAAGCACGAATGACTTCATCTGAATTTGTAATAAGTGTGATAAGTTCTTCCAGCCTGTTTGTAATATTATTCACCACAACTTTGGACTCTGTTGCTTCCTCTGCCGTCTCTTGTGTACTGTGTGCAATTCTTTGCAATATGTCCAGATTATCAGATATATCTTCTTGAATAATATTCAGTCCACGTGTCACACCCCCATTACTGTTGACATCAAAGACTTCTCCCAGGTTTGTTTTTTGTGCAGCTTTGTGAGATACTCCTATAGACGTAATGGCATGGTTGAGCGCAGGAATGGATGCAAGAAATTCTCCTCTGTATCCGTTTTCATAGATTATTCTGTTGCTATATCCCGCATTTGCATTTTCAATCGAAGCAATCACATCACGGATATACTGTTCTGTCTGATCAAGCAAATCATTGATTCCCCATGCAACTCCCTGCATTATATGGGTATCAGGTATGTTTGTAATTCTATAAGAAAGCTCTCCTTTGCCAGCCTTGAGAAGCACATCTCTGATCTGTCGAACCAACTCATCCTGGAAGATTTTATCGCAGATATCACCTGATGCGAGTGATAAAAGCAATGTTGAGATAAGTCCGGCAAATACTGCTCATGCAAATATATACTGTCCTGTAACCAATGTGTAAATCAATATGGCACCTAAAAGCATATAGAGAGAAAGTGTTTGCTTAGTGCTGTAAATGGAAGATAAAATCATCATACCCTGTCCTTTTTTCATGGAGTAGTGCGTCAAGCATTTGTTTTGAGCCAGCCATTCCTGACCTTTTTTCTTCCTGCAGCAACTGTGCATAAAGCTCCGGAATGACCGCCATTGCCCTGGCAGAGGGTTTACGCCTTACAGAATGGTAATCAATAACATCTCCGTTTTTTCCCATAGTGACTGTGACATTTGCCAATACCCAGTAATAGGAACCGTCTTTGGAGAGATTTTTCACATAGGCAAATATCTCTTTTTTCGCTTTGAGTCTCTCCCAAAGCAGTTTAAAGATAATCTTAGGCATATCAGGATGTCTCAGTATTGAGTGGGGCTGGCCAAGCAACTCTTTTTCTTTATAACCGGAAATCTTTATAAAAATTTTATTCCCGTAAAGAATTTTTCCTTTTGTATCAGTTTTAGAAACTATAAACTCATCTTCTGCGAGTGTTATTTCGTTATTTCTCGGAACAATTTTATTCACTGCTTATCCTTTCAAAAGATAATTATATGTTAAAAAGGTTACAAGAAGCTTACAAACATTGTATTATTTTATATAATATTACAAAAGGATATTAAGAGATCATAATTTCATAAGGACGGCGTATCTCCCGAATAACCTCATCCACACTCATATGACGGGATTTTCGCAAAAATTCCCTGCCGTCTAAAAAAACGAGTATCGTAGGAATTGCAAAAACACTAAAATGTGCCGCTATTTCCTGCTCAACTGAAATATCAACCGTTACAATGGTAAATTCTTTGAAATTTCTATCTATCGCTTCGAGCAGTTTTGGTTTGAGCGCATGGCATACGTTACATGCAGGCGCAGAGAAGTAGAGCATTACTGCCGGATTTTCTTGTATTGTTTTTTCTATGTTTTCTATTGTGTTCATAAATTTATCCTTTCTGATGATTTTCTATTCTTGATATTCCTAAAAAAAGACCGCTGAACAAAGCAAAAAAGACCATGGGATTCATTAGATGCAATGTGTTATGTGTCATTGAAAAAATGATAAAACTCAATACAAACATAGTATTGAGTATAAAGTATTGTTGTGTTGCAAATTTAAGTCTCAACAGGGCATACAGCATAAAAAGAACAAGCAACAGACCAATACTGCCAAGTTCTACTGCTTCATTGAGAAACATATTGTGATAATCAGCAAATTCGTTCATGTTTCTATGCTTAAAGCCGTGCTGGGAAGCCACCAAATTTGCCTCTTTCATTGCATTGCCTATTCCCGTTCCTGTTACTGGATGCTGCATAAACAGGTCTGCCCCGACTATCCACAAGGCAGCCCGCATACCTCCCTGGTCTGTATAGTCATCGTTATTAAATATTTTTGTCACTCCCTTTTTAAACTGATCTATCCGTACAGTAAAATTATCGGAGTATGTATAGGCAAGAAAAAAACTTGTAAATATAATAGAAAAAGCCAAAACAGCCGCTTTTATTTTATGCTTTATCAATAAAAAAGGCAACAGTGCCATCAAAGCCATAAAAGCAATCTGTCCTGTTCTTCCGCCGTTGATAAATAAATTTACAGTGACCGTAATAAAAAAGAGTATATTAAAAAATTTGTATTTATACTCTTTTGCTGTAAATACATTTGTAAGCAGAATTGTACCTGTGAACGCCAAAATCACACTGTAGGTAATATGGTGCATAAACGGTGTCGGGAACTGGGCTGTTGCCCCTTTATAGGTAAAAAGATGAAAAAAAATGCCATAGGACATCAGTTCACTCACAAACACACTGAGTACAAAAGCTGAAAAAACATAAGGAATGTATCTCTTTTGCAATGCAGTATATACCACAGGTATCAATAAAAAATGATGGTATTTTCCGATATATTGCAATGCGAATTCGGTATCTGACGCCCACATAACAGACAGCAGACTGTAAAGCAGAAACAGTCCCAACACTCTGATAAAGAGACTCGACTGTAAAAGTCTCAGTTTTTCTTTCCAGTTTCCCTCGTATATCCACAAAAGCAGTATGACTGCTTCCAAAATGTTCACAGCTGCTTTTGATACCGGAAAACTGAATGCATAAAGAATAATTAAATAATTGATATACCTGTTTGTCATTTAGCACCAACTTTTGCTAAAACAACTTTTACCGTTTTGACCAAAATTACAAGATCAGCCCACAGAGACCAGTTTTTGATATACCAGACTTCCAGTTCGCTTCTTTGTCTGAATGTCAAATTATTCCTGCCGCTTACCTGCCATAACCCGGTAATGCCGGGTTTTACTTTTAAAATAAGTTCTCGCAGTTTTCCAAGTTTTTCTGCTTCACTGAGCATATACGGTCTGGGTCCGACAAAGCTCATCTCCCCTTGCAACACATTCAAAACCTGAGGCAGTTCATCAAGAGAACTGCTTCGTAAAAATTTCCCTACTTTTGTTATACGCGGATCATTTTTATATTTATGATATTTTTCATAGTAGGCAATCTCTTCGGGATGTTCTGTAAGATACTGTTGCAACAGTGCATCAGAGTTTTCATACATTGTTCTGTACTTGTAGCATTTAAAAATTTTGTTATTTTTCCCCAACCGCTCCTGTTTAAAAAAGATTTTTCCTTTCGATTCTAATAAAACAGCCAAAGCGACAAAAAAATGCACAGACAGAAATATCGGCAATACTGCAAATGCCAGGAGATAATCAAAAATATACTTTATATATACATTTTGCTTTAAAAGCAGTTTGTTCTCTATACGAATGGTATTTACCCGAACATTGGTATAATCCATAATCACGGAATTTGCGAAATCAATACTTGTCACATAGGGAACAACATAAACAGCACTTTTTTCATTGAGATATTTGGTGATGGTGTTGTCCATCTCCTGGGGGTTCATACCCTTTGAAGGAATAATCACAATATCATAAAATCTCTTATTTGTTTTCATTCCCAAATACCAGTTTTTTTGAAACTCTTTTTTTAGTGTTCTGATTTGTACCGTATTCCCCAGCAGCAAAACATTTTTTTTAAAGCAGTCAAAAGAATAAAGAACTCTTTTTTCCAGCCGTTTTACCACCGGCAGTAAAAAAAGACCCAAAAAAAAGTAGGTAGTAATAAATATTTTTGAATACGCAAAAGAAGTTTTTAAAAGTGCCAATATCGCCATCACCAGAAAAAATGCCAAAACAAGGGACTTTAAAATTTTATAGGTTTCCTGCCAAAAATCATAATGGAGCGTATAAATTTTTTCATATACAAATAAAATAAAAATAATAAAAATAATAAATAAAAAATCCCCCAAAGCAATTTCTTCGGAGTGAGGAAAGAAAAAAGCAGTGATGTAAAACAGCACTGTCAAAGCAAGCAAATCAATACCAATAATTATCATATGGGAGATGTAAGTTTTCATTTTGCCAGCTTTCTTTCTACAAAAGTTTGAAATTCTGTTTTAAATCTTTTTTTATTAAAAATCTGTGCATGTTTGGATATAAGCTTTGCATCAAAGCCCATATTTTCAAAACGCTCTACTGCTTCAATTATATCCAAAACTGTTTGTTTTTTAAAATGGATGCCGGTAATACCCTCACAAACTGTTTCATGCGTACCACCCTCATCTAAAGCAATCACAGGTGTTCCGCATGCCTGTGCCTCTACAGGAACAATGCCAAAGTCCTCTACCGCCGCATATACAAAAGCTTTTGCTTTTTGCATGTACTCTTTTAGTATCGGTTTTTCCTGGTAGCCAAGAAGTATTATATTGGGTTTTGCGATTTTTTTTATGGCACTGTACTCTTCCCCCTCACCTATCACAACAAGTTTTTTGTCAGGCATGGCATTGAATGCCTCTACTATCAGTTTTGTTTTTTTATACGGTACCAGTCTTGAAGCACTCAAATAAAAATTCTCTTTATTTTGACACAAAGTAAAAGTCTCTACATCTACCGGAGGGTATATTACAACAGAATCTCTACTATAAATTCTTTTGATTCTCTGCTGTACAAATTTTGAATCGGCTATAAAGTAATCGACTCGATTCAGAGTTTTGAGATCCCACCTGCGAATGTATTGCAAAACTGCCTGCACTAAAAACTTTTTTGGCTGTTTCAAGCTTCCTGTATATTCATCATATAAATCCCAGGCATACCGAACAGGCGTATAGCAATAGGAGATATGCATTTGGTTTTTACTCTTTTTGATGCCTTTGGCAACTGCCCAGGAACTACTGATGACAAGATCATACTTTTGCAGATCAAAACTTTCAATTGCGGCCGGAAAAAGTGGCAAATAGTTACGAAAATGTTTTTTTGCAAAGGGAAATTTTTGTATAAAAGAAGTGTACGCATATTTGCCGTGTAACACATTTTTTCTCTCCTTTTCATCCAAAAAATCCACCAGACTAAAAATATCGGCATCAGGATATATCTCCAAAACAGCTTGCAAAACTTTCTCTGCACCGGCATCTGTTACCAGCCAGTCATGTACTATTGCTGTTTTCACTGCTTTAGTACCTCTTTGAAAACTGACAGATGCTCTTTTGCCGATTTTTCCCATGTAAACTGTTTTACTCTTTGCAAACCTTTGTCAATAAGTGTTTTTTGCAGAGATTTATCATACAGAAGAAGTTCTATTTTTTCTTGCATCTCTTCTATATTGCAGGGGTCAAAATAGAGTGCCGCATCACCACACACTTCAGGCATTGAACTCGAATTTGAACTTACAACAGGCGTTCCGCAAGCCAGTGCTTCCAAAGGAGGCAATCCAAAACCTTCATAAAAAGAGGCAAAAACAAAAAGTGAAGCCAGATTATATACTTTTGCCAGTTCATCATCACTGATAAAACCAAGATAAACAATATTGTCTTGATTTTTATGAATAATCTGCATTAACTCTTTGTTTTGCCATCCTTTAAATCCAACCATCACAAGTTTATACTCTTTCTTTATAGCGTCATCCATAGCATCATAAGCCTGAAGAAGCCCTCTAAGATTTTTTCTTGGCTCAATACTGCCAACGCTCAATATAAATTTCTCAGGCAAAGCAAAAGGCAGCGAAAGTTCTTTTTTTACTTTAAATACATGATGATTGATTCCATGATAGATTACTCTTACTTTCTCTTCATCAAAATTGAGTCTTTGCAGTATTTCATTTTTAGAATAGTTGGAGCCTGTAATGAGCATGTCACTCAGAATAATATTTTTAAAAAAATTCTTTTCAAAATATTCAATCCGTTCTTTTGGATGAAAATCTCTATGAAGTATAAAGGAAAAATCATGTACGGTGGTTACAATTTTTTTTGCTTTTACATTCTCATTGGGTATAAAATTTGGCTGCCAGTATAAATCATAACTTGAAAAATTCACCGAACTGTATATTTTTAACAGTTTTCTTGCTGCTTTTTTTAAAAAAGTGTTTTTTGCAAGAATTTTTTTAATACTTTTAAGTGGTCTTGAGTGAGTCTTTTGATCCTCTAAAATTTCTTTGGAAACGTATCCATAATAAAAAAATGTATTTATCTGTGTGGAGCTTTGTAGATTTTTTGAAATTTCATACGTATATCTTCCTATACCGGTCAAAGGAGAAAGCAATGCAACAGCGTCAACTAATATTTTAGGCTTCAAACATATCTCGCAAAGTATCTTCAAACTCTTTTTGTTGTACTGTACCAACAACAGAAAAAAGTTTTTCTGCAGAACCTGTTAAAGATTCGATTTCATTTTTTCTGACGAAAGCAGGGTTTATTCTGACTTCAATTTCATATCCGGCAATTTTATTCATCATTGCTATAGCATCCAAAAGCTTTATTCCTCTTCCTGAACATATATTGAGTATTTCGGATTTTTTTTCGGATTCTAAAAGCCTTTTGTATACTTCACACACAAAACTGACATCGTTAAATTCACGCCTTACATGTAAGTTGCCGAGTTCTATACTCTTTTTGCCCGCTTTAAAGTGACTGACTATTTTTGGTATTAAAAAATTTTCTGCCTGCCCTGTTCCTGTATAGTTAAAAGGACGGGTTATTATAAGGGGTAATTTTTCAAAATAGTTTTGTGCCAGACACTCCATAGCGTATTTGCTCGCACCGTAATGGTTTACAGGCTTTGGACATAAAGACTCGTCCAAAACGCCAATACCCTGATTGCCATAGACTGTTGCACTGCCTGCCAGTATTACTTTTTCAGGTTTTGTATCAAGTTGACATAAGGCTTCTAAAATATTTGTTGTTCCGACAGTATTTACTTTATAAAAATCTTCACTGTTGCCGTGTGCACTAAAAGAGATACCCGAAAGATGAATCAAATACTCAGGCTGCACAGCCTGCAAAACTTTTTCAATGGCATTTTTGTCGGTTATGTCACACTGAAACTGTTTTTCATTCTCGTGAAAGAGAGAAGTTCCATAAACATCATACCCATGTTTCTCAAGATAGTGTGCCAAATGTTTTCCTGTAAAACTGTCACTGCCTGTTATTAAAACTTTTTTCATTCTTTAAAACTTGAAACCTGTTTTATTGCGTTTTAAATCCTCTGCAACCATCATCATACAAAGCTCTTCGAGTGTTGTTTTTGGTTCCCATCCAAGTATGTTTTTTGCTTTTTGAGGATCACCTATGAGCAAATCCACCTCAGCCGGTCTGTAAAATTTCGGATTTACACGAACAACAGTTTTACCTGTTGCTTTGTCAATTGCCACCTCATTTTCTCCATCTCCCTGAAACTCAAGCTCAATATCTGCTGCTTTGAATGCCATGGTAACAAAATCTCTGACTGTTTCTGTTCTGTTTGTTGCCAGCACAAAAGTATCCGGCTGCTCTGCCTGCAGCATCAGGTACATTCCCTCGACATAATCTTTCGCATACCCCCAATCCCGTTTTGCATCCATATTTCCAAGCTCCAGGCACTCCAATTTTGCAAGTTTTATTTTTGCAACTGCATCTGTGATTTTTCTTGTTACAAATTCAAGTCCTCTTAAAGGGGATTCATGATTAAACAAAATGCCACAACTGCCAAAGATATTATAGGATTCTCTATAGTTGATTGTCATCCAGTGCGCATACTGTTTTGCCACACCGTAAGGGCTTCTTGGATGCAATGGTGTCGTTTCTGTCTGTGGAATCTCCTGAACTTCTCCAAACATTTCAGAAGTACTCGCCTGATAAAATTTTATACTTTTATCTACGATACGAATTGCCTCAAGCAGATGCACACACCCAAGTCCTGTGATATGTGCAGTTGCAAGAGGCTGCTCAAAAGAAACACCTACAAAACTCTGTGCCGCAAGATTGTAGATTTCGTCCGGCTTAATCTCAGCTACCATTCGGATACTGTTTGCCTGATCTGTCAAATCATATTCAATCAAATGCAGATTCGGATGATTCTCGATTCCCAAATCTTCTATTCTCCAAAAGTTGACAGACGATACACGTCTGTATGTTCCATACACTTCATAGCCCTTTTGGAGTAGCAACTCTGCCAAATAAGCGCCGTCCTGCCCTGTAATTCCTGTTACAATTGCTTTTTTCTTCAAAATCAGTCCTTTAAAAATCTATCCAGTATTTCAATGTTTTTCATATTATTTGTATCAGCCAAAATCTTTATATAGGATTGTAGCATATCATACAAGTTATTGATATATTTATAGCGTATATTATAGAGTTTTTGTTTTGCTTTGTTATACTCAATAATACTGCTCAAACCTCTGTCATATTTTATCTTTACCGCATCAATGTACTGCTGTGCAGACTTCAGTGCTTCGGCATACAGACTCACAGAGTCCATAGAAGAGTAAAAAAGAGAACGCGCATTTTCATACTTCATATTGACCTCTTTTTTTGTATTTTGCAAGTCTTCATAAGCTGCCTGCTTTATCAGTTTTGCCACTTCAACAGCAGCGGAATTGTATCCACCGTCATACAATGGCATACTTAAACTCACTACTGCATACTCTGTTTTCACAAAAGGATCTTGAATTGTCAGAGAATTCATATCAGATTTAGAATAGACTACATCCAGGTCTATTTTGGGATAATACCCTGCTTTTGCCTGTTTAATTTCATACTCTTTCATTTTAAGCACTATATTTGATTGTTTTACATCCACAGATTCTACCTGACCGCTCGCAGCTCTTTGCATATCGTACAAAAGGGGCTGCATATCTTTGTGTAACTTTATTTGTGGTATTTCAATACTCTTTTTCCCTGTGTATTCTTGCAGTTTTTGCACATACGTTTTATATGTTTTTTTTTCTTTATCCAGCTCTATTTTTGCCGAATTATATTCTACCTGCATCTCTAACAAATCTACTTTGTCTGAAAGTCTCATCACAAACTGTTTTTGTATTTTTGTCTGCATAGAACGGGTGTATGCTATCTGGGACTCTAAAAGTTTTATTTTTGCATCAGAACGCATGGCATCAAGATATGCTTGCATTGTATCCTGTGTCAATGCTATTTTTTTCTGTTTTACATCTATATCAGCATATTTTTCACGCTGCTTTTGAAGATTGATTCTCGCATAAGTTCCTGCATTATATATACTTTGCTTTAAAGAGAGTGCATAGTTTGCTACCGTCTGTTTGCTGACATCCGTAGCATAGTATCTCGCCTTTTTATATGATGCAGAAAGATTCAAATGCGGATAAAGAGCAGATTTTTCCTCTTTTAGCTTTTGTATTTCTGACTGATACATGTAACTTGATGACTTGACTGCATGTGAATTTTCCAAAGCCAGATTGTAGGCCCTCGAAAAGGTCAGCACTTCTGCATTTAGGGAACCTGCAACAATAAAAAGCAATATACCTGCATATATTTTATTCTTCATTGAAACTTCTCCCGAGCATATCTCTAAAAGGCTTGACAATATAACTTAAAAAAGTTCTTTGTCCTATATTTATCATTGCTTCAGCAGGCATCCCCGGTAAAAGTACTATTGATTTACTTTCCAACTCTTTTTTCCCCGCATCTGTAACTTCTATTTTCACAATATAGTAGGATGTGCCATTTCTTTTTTCCGTAAAACTGTCTGCCGAAACATAAATAACTTTCCCTTTTACTATGTCAAGCTGTGCGACATTAAATGCCGGAAACTTCAATGTTGCTTCAAGCCCTCTATGTACTTTGTCGATATCTTTTGTCTGAATCTGTGCTTCTACAATCAGGTGTTCATTTTGAGGCACAATACTTAAAATTTCTTCTCCCGGTTTTATAACACCGCCTACTGTATGTATATTCAGACCAACCACTGTTCCACTGATGGGTGCATTGATATTTGTTTTGCGCAGCTTATCCTCATAAGCAATGATTTGAGACCGCAAATCTGCTTCATCCGATTTGGCTTTTGCATATTTTTCCAATATTTCCTGCTGAAACTTTTTTTCTCTTAACAACTGCTGATTTTTTGCTTCGACTATCTGTTCTTTCAGTTTTGCCATATCAAAAGAGTTACTGAGAATTTCACCCTGTAAACTGTTGTATGTTTTTTGCAGTTTTCGTATTTGTTCATTGCTTACAAGCCGTTCTTTAAAAAGTTCTTTTTGTTCTTTTATTTCTTCGGCAACAGCTTCCAGGTTTTGTTTTTTACTTGCTACCATTGAAGAGAGACTGCTCATCTGATTTTCAAGTTCAGTTATTCTGTTTTTGGTAATTTCTCTCTCTTTGTTGTTGCTTTTATGCGTTACATTAAATATTTTCAGTTGAGTACTTCGTGCATTTTGATTTTGCAGCTCTTTTGGAAAATCTATCTTTTCTCTTGCCTCTTTCTGTGCTTCGAGTCGAGCTACAAGCGCAATGGTTTCTTGATATTTCGCTTTTGCGATAGCAAGTTTTGACTTTATTTCCACATCATCCAGTTTGATAAGAAGATCACCTTTTTGTACCTTGTCACCATTATTTATATAAATCTTTTTTATTGTACCGCCATACTGATTTTGAACAGTTTTTTTATAAACTCCCGCAGAAACTTTTCCCGGAGCAACCACAGATGTTTCAAGCGGATTAAACGCTGCCCATACCAGCAACACAACCATTAACAGCAGTATAAACAGGCCATACTTGATTACTTTTGTTGTATCGTGTGGTGGTAACTCATGTTCTTGATTTTTTTGCATACTCTTATCCTTCATTACTTTTGCGGTTTGCTTAACGAAACTTTTGGCATAGCTGTCTGTTTGCCTGCTGCTTGTGTTTTTGTCTGTGCCTGCTGTTTTGCCTGTTGTGCTTTTGCTGCTGCCTGTTCATTAAGTTTTGCCAAAACATCATTTGTCGGACCATACATCTGCAGTGTACCTCCGCCGAAAAGTGCTACTCTGTCAGTTACCTTTAAAATATCCATCTTATGGGAGATAACCAGGACTGTTGAGCCTATACTTTTTAGGTGTAAAATGGTGTTATTCAACGCCATCTCTCCTTCGGCATCAAGATTTGAGTTTGGCTCATCCAGTACTACAAGTACCGGGTTGTTGTATACAGCACGTGCCAGTGCTATTCTTTGTTTTTGTCCGCCTGAAAGTCCAACGCCGCCATTGCCTATTGGAGTATCATAGCCATTTGGAAGTTTCAGTATCATTTCATGAACACCGGCCATTTGCGCGGCTGCAACAACTTTTTTATCATCTACTTCGCCAAGTCTGGCTATATTTTCTGCAATTGTTCCCTCAAAAAGTTCTATATCCTGTGGTAAATAGCCTATATATTTTCCAAGTTTCTGACTGTCCCACTGATGAATATCAGCTCCGTCAATTCTTGCTACACCGCTTTGGATAGGCCAGACACCCAAGATGGCTTTTGCAAATGTCGTTTTTCCACTGCCGCTTGCCCCTATGATACCTACGGTAATGCCCTGCGGTATATCAATGTTAATTCCCTTGAGCACCGGAAGTTTTGCCATCGGAGGAATAACAATAATATTTTCTGTTGTAATATGCCCTTTAGGTGCAGGCAGTTCAGTAGTTTCTTTTTCTTCCTGGTAATCTTTGAGCAGGGCATCAAGTCTTTTATAGGCAATTTTTGCATCCGCAAAACCTTTCCATGAACCTATAAGCAAATCAAGCGGTGCCAAAGCACGCCCAAGCAACACAGCCCCCGCAATAATTGTACCGGCAGAAATATCTCCGTTAATAGCCAGATAAGCACCGATACCGTAGGTTAATGACTGAAACAACTGTCGCAGTGTTTTACTCAGGTTGGACCATTTTCCCGCATTGTCACTTGCTCGCGACTGTGTATGCAAAAATTTTATATGCTGTCTGTACCATCTTTTTTTAATATCTTCCTGCATCCCCATGGCATGAATAATTTCTGCATTTTGTATATTTTTGTTGATATAGAAATTTGCCTTGTTTGAGAGTTTGTTTGCCTCTTCAAGATCTTTTTTTGTACTTCTTTCATTTATGATGGTAATTATAACAATAACCAAGGCAGCAAAAATTGTAAATCCTGCAAGAAAAGGACTAAACAGATACATTACAAAAAGATAAAAAGGAAACCATGGCACATCAAAAAGGGCAAAAATCCCCTGTCCCGTCAAATACTGTCTCAATTTTGTCAGATCACTCATCGGCAAAGAAGAAACCTGTCCGGGTTTTAACCGTGCTGTTTCAAAAATAGTGTCAAAAAGTTTTGTATTCATATCCAGATCTATTTTATTCCCCACCCGAACAAGTATTCGTGAACGAATCATTTGCAGTGCGCCAAGAACAAAAAACAATCCTGTCACTAAAACAGTCAGCAAAATCAGCGTATCCATGCTTCGGCTCACCATAACTTTATCATATACCAGCAACATATATATTGACGGCAAAAGCATCAACAGGTTTATAAACATGCTGAAAAGACCCGCATGCACAAAAGCATTTTTAGACTTTTTAAGTATTTCAGCCAACGATAATGCTGCTTCACTGTTTTTTGATTGTTTTTTATTCATTGTTTCTCATCCGATTATTAGGCTATATTTTGTTTTTGCATTGTAAGTTTAAAAAGCGTTTCTATGTGTTTGAGTGATTCCAAATGTGCATCTATCAAAGTAATAATACCTTTTCTTACCCAGTCTGCCAATATGTCATCACTCAGTGCATTGAGTTTTTCTCGGTCGACCACTTTAAATCCGTTCACAAGAACTTTTTTCTCATCACCTTCACCTACAGAAATTTCTCTCTCTTCAAGAATACCGCTTTGACTAATCACTTTGGCAACATTGGCTGTAATCACTGCCTGGTTTTCATGATTTGTCAAAAATTCTATGGCATGTGTCAACAGTTCTGACTGCTCACCGCTTTTTTTAAAAAGCTGTTTGCCTTTTGATTTTGAAACAAGCGGTGATTCTTCATCTATGAGAATGACCTTTTGCTCCGGATTTTCTTTCGTACTTGCCAAAGCAAACGGATATTTTCTCAAAAACGACGGAACATACTGTGTAATCCATTTTCCTTCTTCATTAATTGCCAAAGAGTCACCGCCAAGTGATACAAGCGCAATAAGTGAAGGATTTTCATCCGCACTGAAAACTACAGGAAAATTCGAGCCTACTGTTGCCACTTCACTGGCTAAAACAGGAATAAAAGCACTCTGTTTTGCAAAGTTTAAATTTTCCATTGCCGCTATTTTAAGGTCTTTGTGTTTTTCTTTGTCTAAGACTACTAAATTTTTATACATGGTTTTCCTTTTTTCTTTGGTTTGTTTTTTTGGACGACCTCGACTTTTTGAAGCCAGTGTCATTCCGACAAGTGATTCTAATTCTTTTATAAATTCAGGAGTTGCTGTTATACTTTGTTTTTCCAGAGAATGTTTGATAAAAGAAATCTTTTTTTCATCTTTTTGTTCATTAAAAAGTTTTGCATACGCTTCAACCCTTTTTTCATCTGTATAGCCCAATTCTTTATACATTGGATGATAACTTACAATACTGTCTGCTCTACTGTAAAGGTTTTTACCTATACTGCTAAAAGAATGATTTTTCCCAGCCAATTGTTCAATGTATATCATGACATCAAATAAAAAAGATTTGTCCTCTACAAGAGAAGCTTTATATCTTCCTTCCCACAGTGTGCCACTGCGCTGGTATTTTTTATTATAGTAACCGACATATCTTCGTCCCAAACTCTGCATAAACTTTGGCAAAGTATCAGGTGCTGCCGGAGTAGCCAAAAATTCAAAACACTGACTAAGCAAGCTGTAGGCATGAATATGCAGTAAATTATCTGCTGAGAGCTCTTTTACTATGTTCATAAATACCGTATAATCATCACTGTCCTTAAAAAGCACCATATCATTGATACTCTTTAAAAGTACATGCTGTGATAAATTCTCTACAAAAACTCTGGTTTTCCGTGCCAAGCAAATTCCTTGATTTATTCTCAGAATGCATTGTAGTAGAATAAAACTTTATTGTTTATTAAATCACTCCGACACTGTTTTTATTTTAAATAATTGGTGCCATAGTGATTTAAAAATTTTCTGCAATTCCCCAGTTAATATTTGGTATCGCACTTTTTAAAACATGAAATATCTCCTGCATAACAAAAGCATCTACAACTGCTGTTGCAAGAATATTTTGAGATGCCAATGATATTTTTATCTCATTTTTTGCCTGTAAGGTAAAATTTACTTCCATAAGCAACTCTTCTTTTGTTCTATAAAGCTCAAGATTGACTCCGTCAGTTTCTGTCCGTGCTGATACAGCAGAATTTTTATTTTCCTGTATTGTCCGGATCGGAGTATCAAGAGAAAAATGTTTTTCAAGAAACTCTTGGGCAGTCGGAATCAGATCTAAAATAAAATTTCTTGTAATCATAAAATCTATTCGGTTGTGTATGTCTTCATAATTAATGACAAAGCGTATCCGGTCTTCTACCACATCATAAATTGGTGTAAATGTTTGTGCAGTTACTGTTTTTTTCATAACGCAAATTATATCTTTTTTTCACTGGTTTTAGCTTTGCTCAAGGTTTTTTAGATATTATTCTGCTTCTACAATATTTGCCGACATAGCTCAGTTGGCTAGAGCAGCTGATTTGTAATCAGCAGGCCCGGGGTTCAAATCCTCGTGTCGGCACCATTTTATATCACGACCATAGTATTATCCTGAAAATAAATACCTGTCAAATCAATAAACTCCTGCGAATTTGAAAACCCTACAACCACATCAGCCTGTGTAAATCCCTTGTTCATTGCTTCTTCCCAATAGAGTAAACCGTCGGTATCTGCGCTTCGAAACAAAACATTTTCATACAGAGAATTTATAAATTCTGCATTTGTCTGTGAAACACCGTACAAAGAGCTAAACTCAGCAGAAAGTACAAAAGAGTTTGCAATATCGTTAATACTCTGTCCGTTGTTAAGGTTATTTACCCAGTAGTTTAAACCGGCGCTGTCTGCAACCCTGTCCAAAACAGCAAGGTAAAGTCTTCCTATAGCCGCTTCACTGCTTTGAGTATAAAAAACAGTACTTCTTTGGTAGGCAGTAAGGTTTACTGCAACGCTGTCAATATAAAGTGCTTCTACGTTTGTAAGCACATCAAAACCGGTATCTGTTCCCGCTACTACAATAGTATTGTTAAAATAATCCACTCTCGGCACCCAGGTAATACCTTCTTCATACACAGTATCATACCCATTCCCTGCATCTACGTTATTATTGAGAGAATTGAGAACAATTGTATCAGAAGATTGACTTCCGACAATATTTTCTATATAAGTATCTTCAGTTAATGCCAGATAGTGTTTCACTTGACCATTTATAATGATACTTTGTGCACCCGGATTTATATCAATATATTCATTCCCTGATGCACTGAGAGATTCAAGTGAAATTGTATCATTCCCTCCAAAATCATAAATAGTTGCGATATTCCCTGTTGTCTGAAAGTTACCATATATCTTCTGGCTGTAAAGCAACGCATTTAAATCATACAAGGTATCGCCTGTATCCTCTTTCACACCATATATAGTCTGTAATGCCTTAATATCCGCTGCCTGATAGGAAGTAAAAGTATTGATGCCGTTATAAGGATTATAGGACATATCGGTATCATGTATATCTACACCTGGGTAAAAACCGTCTCCAAAAGGATGGCTTAGTCCAAGAGCATGCCCTATTTCATGCATCAATGCAGAATAACCAAGCCCTCCATAGCTAAAATCCTCATCATTAAAAGCTGCAGAAATATAAATATCTCCAGAAGGGCTTTTCACATCAGAATAAGGAGTGTAGGCATATCCGAGAGTTGTCGAATCTGACATATTTTTGTCAGATATGACTATATCTCCTACTCCGCTTGCATCATATATAAAATCTAGATTTATAAGAGCAGTAATATAATCAAATATTTTAAAAGCAGCATTTTTGAGTGCTTCTGATACTGTGACACTGCCTTCATAATCTGCAGCAAGTTCATAACTGAGTCTTGAACTCTTAAAGGAGAAAGAAACCGTTGTTTTGTCCCATTTATCACCATATATTAAACCATCAACCAATTCTTGTGTAGTCATAACAGTATTATACCGGCTTTATACTAACTAATACGAAATTTCCTGATCGCCGGTACCGCTCCCTGGTCCAGTGTCGGGACCAGGATTGGCAGCAGCAGCGGCAGCATCTGCTTCCTCTTTTGCCTGCGTCGCCGCATCCTCGGCTGTACTTTGTGCATTCTGCACCTGAGTAAGTTTTGCAGCGGCATCACTTTCTATCTGCACTGCCTGCTCCTTATATATTTGCACATTAAGATTTGCAGCAACGGCTTTATCACTCGCTGTCTGAGCATCTTCAGAGAGCGATACAGCCAGATCTGAGTGTTCTTTTGCTGCATCTTTTAAAATATTAATTTGACTGAGACTGTTTTCTGTTTGTGCACTTTGAGCGTTAAAACTTGTCTGTGTCGCTTCCAAGAGAGTCTCCTTTGCTTTTTGTGTTGCTATGTCTGCCTGATTTCTGGCAGTATTTAACTCTTCAGATGCCAAAGTTTCTATAGTTGTCACATCCTGTGTCAGCTGATGTATATCATTTGCTGTATTCTGTGCGCTCTCTGACTGTGCTTGTGCTGTTGCAGCCGCTGTTGCAGCCGCTGATTCTCTTGCAGCATCCGCTGCCGCCTGTGCAGCTGCATCCGCTGCTGCCTGTGCAGCCTCATACGCACTGATTTCATAAGCTGTAACATTCTCTTTTGCCTCTACAATTCTGTTAAAGGCCTCGTTGGCACTGTTTGCAGCTTCTGTTGCTGCCTGTGCCGCCTGCAATGCATTTTCTTTTGCCTGAAGAGCAGTCTGTTCATATTCCAGTGCCAGACTTTTTGCTGTATCTATTTGTGTTTCAACTTCATTCGTCACTGCAGTTGCAACAGAATTTTGGTTAAAATTACCGGTTTGCTGTATTGCACTCTCTGTATTTGCACTTACAGCTGTATTGACACTTTTGCTTACTTTTACCTCTTGTGTTGTAACAGAGACACTTTTTTTCTGTTCTTTTGCTGTTTTTGGTTCCTGCGGTGCTTCTCCGACAGGAACAAAAGTATACTCTCCTGCCTGTACATCCTGGCAGCTTCCTGAAGCACACACAACAATTGCATGCTCAATACACTGTATGAAATCTCCGTTTTCCCCTGTTGTTCCTTCAAAAACTGTTCCTCTGATACCGATTGTGGCATTTCTTGTTTTGAGATGAAAACGTTCCTGTGCTATTTTTCCTATTTTTCCCGTTATAACCCTGAAAAATCCTCTGCTGACTTTAAAGTCTGCTTTTGATTCCTGCGCAGTATCAAAAAAATATTCCTCTGTTTTAAAAATTGTTTTTTCACCAAGAGTAATAACTGTGTCATCTTTAAAAACAATTTTTGCCAAAGAATTTTTAGCCGTGCTTATTATATCTTTACGCTCTATTGGAAGAGATTCAAAGGCTTTGACAGATCTGTTGTCTCGCAAAATATGGACATCTCCTTTGAGCAGAGCAAAAGAACCTATACTCCCATGTACCCCAACCGTACATGTCAAAATTAACAAAACTATTTTAAAAATCTTCATAATGATTCCTTTTTAAAAATACCGGGACAACATGAGGCTCAGTGTATTCTTTTTATAGGCAAAAGCACTGATTGTTGACTCGTTTTTTATATAATTGTATTTCAAAGAAAGATTATATACTTTGTAAAAACTTCTTGAGACTGTTGTCCCATACGTTTTTCTTCTGTCTTCTCTTTCTCCCAAACTGACATCATGATCGATAAAATGTCTCTTTTCATATTTTGCATCTACAGCAAAAGCATATTTTTTTATAAATGTTCTGCTGTAGCCTGTTTCAAATATATATTCATCTCGACTGATATCTGTTCTGTTTCCGAATTCTTTTCTTATTTTTTGGTATGCCACAGTACATTTTACAGCAGTCTGTGTTGTGAGATTATACATTGCAAAGAGTTTATACAAAGCTATATTGTCATTTTTTGTTTTATCTTCATCATGAACAAATTTATCTTTTTTAAAGGCAATATCCATTTTCGTCCGCAAACGTTGAAAAAACACTTTTGAAAGTTTCACGCCCAGACCATATGTGTACATATAATGCCGTGCGGCATAATTTAAATCATTTAGAAGTATCTGCGGGCTAAGAGTATATCCGTTTTTATGTACAGCAGGTCCACTCGCAAGAGAAGTATACAACATATTTTGATCAGAGTATTTTAAACCATTCCTGTGAAAAAGCAAAACACTGTCTTCCCATGTTGTAAACGGGTAGTCCGGCATTGTATAAGTATGGGAGAAATAAACAAGTTTGTCTATAAAGATATCACTTACAGCATTTGTGTCATTGCTTAAAATAATCGAGTTATAACTTGTAACAGGTTCATAGGTATTGTTTCTGATGTTGCTGTCATATGTTGTCCCTGCAGACAAAAGGACAAAATATTTATGCAGTCGTTTTGTTCGATCGATTTGTTTAAGATAATATTGTGCCTCTTTTTTAAATTCGGCTTTTTTTAAAATCAAAAAAAGTTTTTTGGCGTCTTGAAGTTCTCCCAGATTGTATAAAGATTTTGCCAGATAGAGTATTACTTTTTCATTTTCAGGTTCCTTTACATGTAATATATAAAATTTTTCATATGCCTGCACAAAATTCTCTTCTTTATACAGGGTCACTGCATCTGAAAACACAGAAGCAAAAAGCTGAACAGTTGCAAATAATAAAATATATATAAATCGCATGTTTTAATTCCTTTTTTTAAAGTATAGTATACTTTAAATTGATTTTCCTTAAAATATGTTATCATTCATGTATGAACAAATATAAAAAAATATTGATGCAGCTTTTCATTTTTGTCAATATTACACTTATATCCATGTTTGCCTATTTAAAATACCCTTCCTTCTTTTCGCTGTTTGAAAATAAACTCAATGATGTAATGTTTCTTGCAAGAGGAGACAAAACAGCAGATGATCGTATAGTTATTGTTGATATTGATGAAAAAAGTCTTCAACAACTCGGACAGTGGCCATGGAGCAGAAACAAAGTTGCTACGATTTTAGAGCATCTGACACAATACGGTGCAGGTATTATCGGTTTGGATATTGTGTTTGCAGAAAAAGACAACAGTTCTCCAAAACTTGTGCTGCAGAAGCTTGGTTTGAAAAACATAGCAGCAGAAGATTATGATAAAATTTTGGCAGAAACAATTGCTGCATCACCTACTGTTACGGGCTATGTTTTTGCACTAAAAAATGATACCCTGGAAAAAAGAGAAACCCTTCCAAAAACAACTGCAATTATTATAGAAAAAAACAAACCGGAAAAATCTTCTCTGATTAAACCTTACAGGGCCATTGTAAATATCCCTGTCATTAAAAATGCCGCTTATTCCAGTGGATATTTTAATACCATACCGGATGAAGACGGTGTGGTGAGAAGTATTCCTATGATTATGGAGTATCGTGGTCTGCTCTACCCCTCTTTAAGCCTGGAGCTTACAAGATTGGCACTTGGGGAGAGAAAAGTTGTTATCAATTATTATAAAAAAGGAGTAGAATCCATTCGTATAGGTAAAATCACTATTCCTACCGACAGATTTGGAAGAATGATAATCAATTACAGAGGAAGACAGCACAAATACAAATATATCTCTGCCTGTGATATTTATGCAAATAAAATTGATCCAAAAGAGATAGCCGGAAAAATTGTACTTGTCGGAACAACAGCAGCCGGACTGCTTGACCTCAGAAGCACGCCTTTTGACAGTGTTTACCCTGGTGTTGAAGTCCATGCAACAGCAATTGACAACATACTCAACCAGGAATTTCTTGCCCGTCCCTCATGGATTATCGGTTTTGACATAGTTGATATATTTCTCTCTTTGAGCATAGCATTCGGGCTGCTGCTTATCCCGAATGCTATGCTCAGTTTTACATTTTTAACTCTTTTCATCACAGGACTGCTCTTTATGCACTACTATACCATGACTGAAAAGGGACTGCTTATCAATACTCTGTTTCCTTTGGCAGGCATCAGTTTTTTGTTTGTTATTGGAGAAGCTGTCAACTACTTCCTTGAATCCAGACAGAAAGAGAGAATCAAACAAAAATTCGCCACAAAAGTTTCTCCAGCCGTTGTTGAAGAACTCATTGCAAATGCAGACTCGGATACTTTTGATGTCAAAGAAAAAGAGATAACCATACTTTTCAGTGATATAAGAGACTTTACCTCTATATCTGAAAAAATGGATTCTGCAAAAAGTCTTATAAACCTCCTAAACGAATATATGACCCCTATGGTGGATATTATCACAAAATATAAAGGTACTGTCGACAAATTTATAGGTGATGCCATCATGGCATACTGGAATGCACCCACAGATGTGCAAGATCATCCGGATAAAGCCCTGCAGTCTGCAATAGAACAGATTCTACGGCTTGAGACATTAAATATAAAACTCAGCAAAGAAAAAAAACCAAATATAAATATAGGTATAGGCATCAATACAGGTGTCAGTGTTGTCGGAGAAATGGGTTCCATAGGAAGAAGTGATTACACCTGTATAGGAGATTCTGTCAACCTGGCATCGCGGGCAGAGGGATTGTGCAAAGTCTATGCAAGTAAAATCATACTGAGTGAATATACAAAAAAAATGCTCAAGAAAGACAACTACTTCTTGAGAGAACTTGATACCGTTCGGGTAAAAGGCAAAAACAAACCGGTTACAATCTATGAATGTATGGGATACAAAGAAAAACACTGGGTGAATTTTAATGAAAATGATACTAGAATCTATACAGAAGCTTTAAAATTGTACAAAAACAGTCATTTTAAAGAGGCAAAAAAATTGTTTACCCGGCTTAACAATGCAAACGTCCAAAAACTTTATACCATATATATACAAAGGTGTGAATATTATATACACAACAGACCAAAAGATTTTGACGGTGTTTTTACATTTACAAACAAATAAAAAGGAGCTTTTGCAATGCAAGGCATAAAATTTTTAGGTGCTGGCGGCAGTGTCAGTAATGATTCTTATACTACCTGTATACAGTTGGGCAATCACACACTCATAGATGCCGGAAATATCATGCACTCTTTAAATGAAAAAGCCAAAGAGATTCATACTGTATTTCTTTCACATTCCCATTTGGATCATATAGTGGACATTGCCTTTTTACTTGACAGTTTTTTTGAAACCCGCAAAGAGACATTAACACTCTACGGACATCCGACAAGCCTGCAGATAGTGCATAAAAATATTTTCAACAATGACATCTGGCCTGATTTTACAAAAATCAATATCCCCGGGACAAACAAACCTTCCCTTGCCTTTGTAGCCATCGAAGAAAATAAAAAATATACAATTGAGAACAATATCAGCCTCACTCCTTTTGCTTCTGTACACTCGATTCCCTGTTATGGTTATATCATCGAACAGGGAGAAGATGCACTTTTTTACTCTGCAGATACATTTAAAAATGAAAAACTTTGGAAATACATTAATAAGCATCCCAACATACACGCGCTTATCATTGATGTCTCTTTTCCAAATGCACTTTCAAAGGTTGCACAGGAGAGTAAACATCTTACAAGTCAGTTTTTGCATGATGATATGCAGTATTTGCAGCGCAAGGACATCAAAATATATATTAACCACATAAAACCGATGTATAAAGATCTCATAGAAAAAGAACTCCATGCTATAGGCATAGGGAAAAAAGATATCATTCATGACGGAGATATCATTACTTACAAAAAAGGCATAAAACGAAGATCTCTTGATTCTGCGGAACATAAAATAGAAAAACTGAATAAAATAGGCATAGCACTCTCTTATGAACAAAACATTAACAAACTTTTAGAGAATATTGTCAAATATACCAGAGAGATAACAGAGGCCGACGGAGGAACGCTTTATCTGCTAAAAAATGACAAACTCCATTTTACTGTAGCACAGACAGACTCTCTCGGCATAAAAATGGGAGGGGAGAGTGCTGCCATCACATGGCCCCCTCTGCCTATGCATCTTGAAGACGGCAGTCCAAACAAAAAAATGGTTGCGGTTATGTGTGCACTTGAGGGCAAAGTCATCAACATCCAAGATGTCTACGAAGCGGAAGGTTTTTCTTTTGAGGGGACAAAAGCCTTTGACAAATCAACCGGTTACCGTTCCAAATCTATGCTTGTTATTCCTTTGCGTGACCATGAAAACAAAATAATCGGAGTCTTACAGCTTATCAACAAACTCGATTTGTTCAATGACACAGTTGTTTCTTTTAACAAACATGATGAACAGATTACACTCTCACTCGCATCACAGGCTGCCGTTGCCATCACAAAAGTAAAACTCATAGCAGGGCTTGAAAATCTGCTTGAAGCTTTTTTAAAGAGCATTATTTATGCTGTAGGAAAAAAATCCCCCTACACTGCCGGACATATAAAACGGATGGTACAGCTTTCCTTAATGCTTGCAAATGCCGTAAACAAAGAGAATCAAATCTTTCAAAACAAAACCTACACAAAAGAACAGCTACAAGAGATAAATTTTGCAGCGCTGATGCATGACATAGGCAAACTTGCCACACCTGAACAGATTGTGGACAAAGCCACAAAACTTGAAACAATTTATGACAGAGTTTATATGATAGAAGCACGTATAGCCTTGATAAAAAAAGAGTATGAAATTGCCTGTCTTAAAAAAGAAATAGATAAAAAAACCTTTGAAGACACTGTAAAAGAGCTAGAAAACTATTTTGATAAAATACAAGAAAGTAACAAGGCTGCCGGATTTACCTCAGATGAGGATGTGGCACTTTTCACAATGTTGGCGGACAAAGTGTATCAGATTAACAATAAAGCATACAAGGTGCTGACAAAAGATGAAGCCTATAACCTGAGTATACGCAAAGGAACATTGACAAAAGAAGAAAGACAGATTATAAATGACCATGCAAAAATCAGCCTTGAAATCTTAAAAAAACTGCCTTTTCCTCAAAAATATAAAAACATACCCGAAATTGCCGGCAGTCATCATGAAAAACTTAATGGTAAAGGCTACCCCAGAGGGCTCAAAGGAGATGAAATATCTTTTGAAGCCCGCATCCTTGCCATTGCCGATATTTTTGAAGCACTTACAGCAAGTGACCGGCCATACAAAAAAGCCAATCCTCTCTCCCTTGCGATGAAAATTTTATACTTTATGGCAAAAGAGAATGAACTCGACAAAAGTCTTGTCAAATACTTTTACACCTCAGGACTTTACAAGGAATATGCCAAAAAGTTTTTACCAAAAAGCAGTATAGATGAAGTAGAACTGGATTTTAATGATTTATAATTGGTAAATTTAACAGATGTAAAAAAAATGGCAAAAATGGTGCCTAAAAATGGTACCTAGCACCTTTTTTTATTTACTTGATCTGCCATTTAAATATCATTTTATGCTATAATAAAGCCAAAAAAGGAATATAAAGTTGGATATATTGGACGAGGTGACAGAAGAGTTGGCTTCAATGGATAGTGTCGTTTTTGCTTATTTGTTTGGTTCTTATAGTACAGATGAACAAACAGATGAGAGTGATGTTGATATAGCACTTTATTTGCAAGATACTTCGTTTGACACACAGCTTGATATTACTTATAAACTCTCCAAACGCCTCAATAAAAATGTAGATATAGTTATTTTAAACAGGGTGAAAAATATTTTTTTATTAGAAAATATACTCAAAGACGGCATTATTCTCAAAGACTCCCAACAAAGATTTGATTTTGAACTCAAAAAACAACATCAAATATTGGATTTTAAAGCTTTTAAAAGGTACATAAATGCAGCATAAAATTGATGCAAAGATTGCAAAGCTTAAGTACTATATAGGACTTTTACAAAGTTATAAAACAGATTGCAAAGAGAGATTTTTAAAAGATGCTATGTTTGAGGGTGCTGTTTTGCATTATTTGTATTTAGTGAGTGACGGTTCTATCTCACTTGCAGAAATGGTTATAAAAAGTAAATCTTTACCTAATCCTCAAAGCTATTACCAAGCTATAGATATACTTGGAGAACATGGAATTATCCCGAGAGAATTTGCATACAATTTTGCAAAAATCGCTTCTTTTAGAAATTTTTTAGCACATGATTATGAAAAGATAGACTATGCTTTTATATGCGATGAAATATTAAATAAATTAGATGATATTGAACAATATATTTCTTATATTGAAAATATTTGATGCACACAATGGTGCCTCACACAATGGTGCCTGGCACCTTTTTTATGGCATCTTTTCTTTTTAGTAGTGATACCTGCACTGTGCTATTACAATAAGTCCATTGATGATTTTATAAACCAGTCTATGTTCAGATGTGATTCTTCTTGAAAAATAGCCTTGATAATTTTCCTTCAGTCTCTCGGGTTTTCCAAGCCCGTTTGAATCATCAGGATTTCTCTTGATATCTTCAAGAAGTGTATTGATTCTTTTTAATACTTTTTTATCATTTTGTACCCAATACTGATAATCTTCCCAGCCTTTATCAGCAAACCCTATAAGCATATTTAAATCTCTTTTGTAATGAATTTACTGCTTTCAATCTGCTCAATAGCATCGTTTAGTCTATCTCTATTGTTTTTTGAACCCAATAGATACAGAGTTTCTTTCAGGGAACTATATTCATCATAAGACATGATGACAGCAGACTTGTTGTTTTTTGTAGTAATTATGTACTCATCGAAGTCATCACAGACTTTATCTATGATACTTCTGAGATTATTTCTTGCTTGTGAATAAAATACAGCTTGCATGAAAAACTCCTTTTGTCAATATGTTGTCATTATAGCTAAAGGATATATGATATGTCAATGTTTCTCATGCACAAAATGGTGCCCTCATGCACAAAATGGTGCTTTGCACCTTAAATGGCATTAAAATGGTGCCTGACTGGCACCTTTTCTTGATAAAATGTATCTTTTTTGATACAATGTGATTATGAAAAAAATTACTTCACTATTTTATATATCTGCTAATGGAAATAAGCCAGTACGAGAATGGCTATTAAGTTTAAGTAAAGAAGATAGAAAAATAGTGGGTGATGATATAAAGACAGTAGAATATGGTTTTTCTATTGGTATGCCTGCATGCAGAAGGCTTGAGAGCAAATTATATGAAGTAAGAAGTAATATAACCGATAAAAGAATAGCAAGAATTATTTTTACTGTTGAGCATGAGTATATGATCTTATTGAATGGTTTTATAAAAAAAGTCAAAAAACACCTAAAAATGAGATTGATTTAGCACTTAAAAGAGCAAAGGAGATAAAATGGAATTAAAACCAAATATGAAAAGTGATTTTGATGAGTTTTTAAAAGAGGAAGATATACTTGTAGATGCTGAAACAACAGCTATAAAAAGAATAATAGCATATCAAATAAAGCAAGAGATGGAAGCTCAAAAAATAACAAAAACAAAAATGGCTAAACTTATGAACACAAGTAGAGCAGTTGTAGATAGGTTGTTAAACCCTCAAAACCATTCTATGACACTGCAAACACTAGAATCAGCCACATCTGCACTTGGGAAAAGGTTAGATATAGCTATTGTTTAAAGCCAACAAAATCAAAATGGCAAAATGGTGCCTTAAAATGGCGCCTGGCACCTTTTTATTTAATGATGTTGTAATTTTTCTTTTATTAATAGATAAGTTGAAAAAATAACTAAGACTAAAGTAACCACTGAAATAATTGTTTGTCCATCCATTATTTACTCCTTTTTTCAAAATGTATCATTGTTGCCATAATTAATATAGAACCTGCAGTAATTGAAATCGTATGTAAATTAATATCAGAATTCATAATTGCATAAGTACCATTAACAAATAATCCTAATCCTATATTTTTTAGTAATTCATACATAGTTGATTATACAATAAAAAGGATAAAAATGCGGTTTGCTTAACATAAGAAGATTTTCTGTGAAAAAAGAAAGAAAAAAAGGGAATGCACAAAATGGTGCCTGACACCCTTTTTTAAACAACAGCTATAAAAAGAGTAATAGCATATCAAATAAAGCAAGAGATGGAAGCTCAAAAAATAACAAAAACAAAAATGGCTAAAATGATGAACACAAGTAGAGCAGTTGTTGATAGGTTGTTAAATCCTCAAAACCACTCTATGACACTGCAAACACTAGAATCAGCTACATCTGTACTTGGAAAAAGATTAGATATAGCTATTGTTTAAAAATATAAAAACACAAAATAGTGCCTGGCACCTTTTTTTTGGCACCTTGGGCACCTTTTTTGGATAAAATTATAAATTATTGTCCAAAATCTTGTGTAGCATCAAAATCAGTTATACCTAAGAGAACAACAGCAACATCGTTTGTTCCATCATCAAATGCTATAAGTTGGTCTGTTCCATTTGTACTATCTATAGTAAATTTCGCATTTGTAGCATCCCAAGTTCCTTGAAGTATTTGATATTCATTTGCATTCAAACCTGTAAGAATATCACCACTTGCAGATGCACTATTTACAGATGAGATGACTAAATCATCACCATCTGCATTATTGTTTGAAGCATAAGTCGTAAAACTTGTAATTACATCAAATGCACCTGTTACAGTATCTGTATCATTTACAGTTCCACTACTATCAACATCACTATAGGTTAATGTTCCAGTATCTCCTGCAGCTGCTATAATGGCAGTATCATTACCAGTACCCATTGTAATAGCATCAGCACCAGCACCACCTGTAATAGTATCACCATTTGCACCAGCAATAATTTGCTCAATACCTGCACCACCTTTGATTGCTGCAGTTGCTCCACCTGTATTATTTAATACAACTGTTCCGTTGTTTGTATAACCTGTAAGTGTTGTCATATCTAATATATTACCATTTGCACTTGTAATATTTGCTATTGCACTAGCATTAACAGTTAAAGTATCTGCAGTAGCAAGGTTACTAAGGGAGTCTGTTCCTGCATCAACAGTGACTGTATCTGCACCAGCTCCAAGTATAATAATATCATCTCCAGCATCACCAGTAATAGTATCATCTCCTGCACCACCAATGATAGTATCTGCTGCTGTTCCCCCTTTAATGGTTGTACCTGTTGTTATATCAGCTCCTGCATTATCTTTTCCTGCAACAACATTGATAAATAAACTTTCACTTTGTGCAGAGAAGTCATATACTTCAGTACCATCAGCTCCTATATCTGTTACAACAATAGTTTCAATATTTGCTAAATTGGTATCAAGTAAGTTTGCACTAGCTACTGCTGCATCAAAAATTACTGTATCACCATTACTTCCGTTAGCTCTATCAAGTGTATAGTTACTTCCACCATCTATAACATCTGTATCATCTGCATAGAAGGTATCACTACCATCACCACCTGTTATAGTATCCGCTTGTGCAGAACCCATAACAGTAAAAAATCCTGCTGCAGTAATTGTTCCACTACTACTTGTTTCGTTAGAAGCATCAAAAGTTAATGCTCCAGTTATATCTTTAGCATTAATTGTAACTCCTGCTTGTTGTACATTTATATCGTTAAATGCATCAACAGTTGTAATCGTAGCTGCACCACCACTTAAAGAGATAATTTCAACATTTGTAACATTGTCTAAGTCTGTAGTTGCTCCATCTGTATCGCTAAATACTAAAATGTCATCATCTGCACCACCATTTACAGTTACATTTGTACTCATAGCTTGAACCATTATAATATCATCACCATCACCTGCATTGACAGTTGTAAGAGTAGAACCATCAGCCAACATTACAGAGTTTTCACCTGCTGCATCTGTTAGTGTATCTGAACCATCACTTGAATCTAAGTCAAACATATCATTTGCTTTAATAGTATATGAAGTAGGAGTGATTTGACTTAGTGTGTACATATCAAATGCAATAGTTGGAGTTCCAACAGTTAAATCTACTACACTAGTATCTATAGCCGGTGTAAAAGCATTTAGCAATGACATCCCAGCATCTTGACTAACATTTGTGATGTTGATAGTTGAAGCATCATCGAGCATATTTAGAGTTACTGCTACACTATTATTTGTAAATAGTGTAAGGAGTTGATCGGCACCTATTGTCAAGTCTGAGTGAGTATTTATACTCTCTATACCAGATATATTTGCTGCACTTAAATCCGCTGTACCCCAAATTTCTATGCTATCTGTGCCTGCTCCACCGTCATATGTTTCTTCAGTCCCGTCAACTCCAGAATCACTTGTCGCTACACCTGCTACTATTGTATCTGTAAGTCCAAGTGCATAAGCACCTGTTCCTGTTGTTACATCAGCTGCTGTATAGTCACCCGAAGCTATAGCACCAAGTACAACAAGAGTATCATTATCTGTACCACCAGTTATAGTGTCAACTCCAGCACCACCACGAATGATGTCATTCCCTGTACCACCGTCAATGATATCAGCTTCACTTCCGCCTATAATACTGTCATTCCCATCGTTACCGTTAATAGTTACACTTCCTGATGTAAATGTAATTCCACTGACATCTATGAAGTCTGCTGTGCTTGCACCGTCTGCAGTTCCGTCAATAGTTACTGAATTTGTAATCGTTACCGCCCCAGTAGCAGCATCTATGGCTGATAAATCTGCAGCCAATATTGTTGAATTAGCAGCATCTGTAAGTGTAATAGCTTCACTACCATTTAGAGTAATGATAGAATTAAGAAGCGTAATTACCTCAGTTGAAGTACCAGTCACACCAGTCACGCTATTTGCACTAATGGTAGCTGTTGTTGCATTATCTATTGTATTTAGATCTGCAGCGGTAACTGTTCCTGTATCTGTCACTCCTATATCTGTAGCTTGTCCGAGTGCTGCTGCAGATATAACAGCAGGATTGGCAAGATTTGCTGCCGTATCGGCGACAAGGTAGGTAGCTCCATTGTCAAAATCGTAAGCTGCTTGGGCTTCTGCTGCAGTTAAATAAGATGAGTAATTTGTAATAGTTGTTAAAGTTTGTGTAGCTGCTGCATTTGAAGCTACATCCTGAATGGAGTTTGGTGTACCATTTGCAGCAGTATAAACAATACTGTTCACTGTGGAAGCACCTGAAATTTTTGTTGCCATGGTAAGTGTTACGATATAACGATCTACACTTGCATTTAGGACTGCATCGGTAGCCCCATCAACAGTAACAACAAAATCACTCGCTTCTGCTAGAGAGCCTCCTACATTTTCATTATACGTGATTACGATATCACCATCACTGTTGACGGTTGCCGATGCCATTGTCGGTGGTGTTGTGTCCGGTGTAGGGACTGCTGTTTCTATTGTGGTTGTTACAGTTTGAGTTGTTTGTGTTGGTGTAATTACAGCATCTTCAGCTGCTGTAATTGTAGTCGGATCAGCTGTAATGGTATCTAATTGTGCTGTTGCCTCTACCGGAGAAACACCAGAAGCAAGAACATTAAGTGAAAAAGTAGCCATGTTTTCAAGTCGAATACTGTCAACATTATTTGGTTGTGATGCTGCAGTCTCAAGCATAGCATACATTAGCGTCCCTTTATCGAAGACATTTGCATTAAGTTGATTTGTCCAATTTACTAAGCCTTCAGGATCTGGTGCTCTTCCAAATAAATTATTATATATTTCAGTTACATATTCTTCATTTGTCATAGTTTCCGGATATTTTGCCAAATACTCAGGCTGGCTTGTGAAGTTCTCCGCTATCTGGTCATATGTCATGAGCCCAGCTGTGTATTGATTCAACCAGTTTTGTAAACCAGCCTCATCTGGTACTCTATGAAAAGCCGCTATATATATTTTTGTTATCTCTGCTTTTGCTGTCTCTATTGGATCTAGTGCCATGGTTTTTCCTCCGAATGGAATGATATTTAATTTACGCTTGTTAGGCCTTGTAAGAATTTTATCATAATAAATCTTATAATGCAAATTTTTGTTTCAGTGAGTTCACTTGAATTTTATAAATATTTGTAGTATTATGTAGATACAAAAAGATACATTATGAAAAAAGCTATAAATATAAGAATGGATGAAACATTATTAGCAGATTTGGATTCTTATGCTCAAGAACTTGAGCGTTCTCGTACATATATCATTGAGAAAGCTGTAAGCACTTATTTTGACACACTTGACGAGATGATTTCTGATAAACGAATTGATGAGCTTAAAGCTGGAAAAACTGAAGTTTACTCTCTGGAAGAGCTTGCACAAAGACTTGGACTTAATTAATGTTCAAAATTATTGTTTCAGGAGCTACTTTTAAAGAACTAGCAAAAATTGATACACAAAATCAAAAACTAATTTTCGAACTCGTGATTACTCTCATTAGAATTGCTCACAGAAAAGAAGTTTAACAAAATGGTGCCTGCACCTTTTTTTAGTGACTTGGTTTATGCGGTTTAGATATAAGTTTTAAGCCTACAGCCAAAGCTATAGTTCCTATAACTGCTATTGCTAGTTCCATAATTCATTCCTCATTAGCTTTTTTGATAAGTAAATAACCAATTAAATACAAATTTACTATACCATAAACTGATAATAAAACAACACCAATACTGTAATTATCTTTTTGCATATAAGTATTGAAATGAAATAATACTAATAATAAGTTGCAAGCATCATAAATGTCTCACCAAGCTTTTCTTTTGGTTTATCTATTTTAGCCATAAACAATTATACAATAAAAAAGATAAAAAATGATTGGAGTAACATAATGCTTATTCTTGTAGAAAGGTTAGTTTAAGAAAATGCACAAAATGGCAAAATGGTGCCTGACACCCTTTTTGTTTTGTTTTGTCTGTTACATAAATGTATGATCAATTCCTTTTTTATTAGACCATATTACATATATAACACCTAATAACATGCTAATCCCTATAAATATTTCATAATTATTCATATCTTTTTCTCCTCTTGATTTAATTTAAATAAGTTGTTAACAAAACCAACAATGCCATATACCAATAAAAACCATAATACAGAATAAAAAATAATTTCATCAATGGATTTAAGTATATTTTCTTTATTTATCAATAAAAATATACCTGCTCCTAATGTAGTTGTAAATAAAGTAATCTTATATTTTAAAATTTCAATTTTTAATTTTATTTTTTCCATAAGATAATTATACAATAAAAAGGATAAAAAATGATTGGAGTAACATAATGCTTATTCTTGTAGAAAGGTTAGTTTAAGAAAATGCACAAAATGGCAAAATGGTGCCTGGCACCTTTTTTTTATTAAACCCAGTCTGCAATTTTCCAATGCTTTTTAACAGCTAAAAAACCTATAATAGCAGCAAATATAAAACCTAGTGGTATTATTAAGATTCCTATTTCATTCATCAGATATCCTTTCAAGTTTTTTAGTTGATAAATTCATTTTTATATAAGTTACAAAAATTGCTATTGATACAAATATAAAAATAACAGCAAATACATATCCAACCATATTTGAATCTGCTATATATTTTAGCGCATATGTACCAAACGCTCCATCAATTGCTAATAATATAATCAATTTTTTATAAAGAGAATCAATTAGTTTAGCAATAATATCAACTTTATCTTTCCGTTCCTGTAATGTCATAAGATTATTATACAATAAAAAAGATAAAAAATGATTGGAGTAACATAATGCTTATTCTGTGGGAGAAAGGTTAGTTTGAAAAAAACTTCTCATCCCCAAGAGGGGAGGAGGAAGTTTTAATGTGTGGTCGTTAGAAAAATTATGCTATTTCTAATGTACCAGCAGTATTGAATGATGCATCAGTACCAAGGTCAACAAGACCTGTAATCATAACAACTGCATCTGTACCATCAACAAATGAGTTACTACTGTCCGAACCAAGATCGGCTACAATAAAAGTATTTCCATTATATTGGAACCAACCCATCTCATTAAGAGCTAAATTAGTCACTGCTTGATCAAGATATGCCTGCGTTGATTCAGTTGCACCTTGTGCCAAAGTAATTTGAGTAGCTGAAAAGGCATCAGCTACACCTATACTAATAGTGTCACCACTATCTACACCTTGAATTACTGCGTAGTTACTTTTGTTTGTACTTCCACCAGCAAAGCTAAATGTATCTGCACCAGCTCCGCCAGTCAATACAACTAAGTCAGCACCAGCATCAACATTAAATGTATCTGCACCAGCACCTCCGTTTACAGTTGCACTATCAGCAGTCGCTGCAATACCAATAACATCATCACCAGCTCCACCAGTAACTGTCATGCTTGCAAGTGAGAAACTAACTGTTAATGCACCAGTCATTGCGGAAGCATTTATAGTTGTTAAATTACCCATTCCTCCACTTAATGTTAAATCAGCAGAACCATCAATATTTAGTGTAGTTACACTATCTGCATTTAAATCAAGTGTACCGACATCAGGAGTATCATCAATACCATTGTTATCAGTATCAGCAAATAGACCTTTTGCAGTTATATTGATAGTTTCAACATCATTAACAGTTAATGTACCAACATTTGTTGTAGCATCTTCAACATCTACAATAACATTGAAAACATCTGATGAACCAGTAGCATCTTCTAAAGTAGCAACGACAGCTACTGTATCATTTGCATCACCAGTTGAAACGGTTTGCGTATTACTTAATACAACAGTTGCATTTGCAGCCATATTACTTAATGTCAAAGTATCACCATCATCTGCACCACCTGAGTCATCAGTGCTATCATCCGTACCACCAGCTAAAGATACATAATCAGCAAAACCAAGGTTTTTAGTATCAATAGTTACACCACCTGTAACATCAATTCTATCAACAATAGTCAATCTTTCAAAACTAGTAATTGCTGATGCAAAGTTAGTGTTTGCGTCTAATGATTGAGCCGAAGAAGAGGTCATCGCAATTGTATCAGTACCTGCTCCACCATCAGTAGTACCAGTTGGAACACCCATTGTGGCAGTAGAGTATGTTAATGTATCATCCCCGTCACCTAAGTCAATATCTTTAGTTTGAGTAGCAGTGTCAACTGTAATGCTATCATTACCAGAACCAGTTGTTACAGTAGCTTTAGTACCATCAACTGTTGCCGAGATTGCACCTGTAGCACTTCCTGCAGTAATTGTCGTTGTTGCAGCAGATATATCACCCATCGCTACATTTCCAGCACCTGTTACAGTAAGTGTCTCTAATGCAGCAATAGATGTAGGGGTTACAGTTAAGTTAGCACCAGCATTTACAGTTAAGTATTTTAATCCACCAGCTGTTAATGCTGTTGAAGTCGCTGTACCAGAAGTATTAACTGTCAAAGTTGCTACGTTACCACCAAGATTAGTTGCTCCAGTAATACCATCTAAATTTGCTGTTAAAGTTGTAGAAGTACTTGTTAAGGCATTTGCACCTGTACTATTAGATAAGTTTAGTGTAGTTAAAGCATCTAAGCTACCACCAGCACCAAGTCCAAGTGTCGCAGTATCATATCCATCTAATGTAATAGTCGTGATAGAAGCAGTTGCGTTATCATCAACTACTACTACTCCGTAATCAGTTGAAATATTTTGAGCAACAACTGTTGTACCAGCAGCACCAGCTGTTGTTACCGCAGCAAATGTTGCATCATCAGCAGCACCATCATCAGCAGCACCAGCACCATCTGCATCAGTATAAACTTCTAAATTGGGAACATCAGTATCTGCCGTTGTTGAAGTAAATGTTACTGTTGAGCCTGATACAGCGCTTGATGTCCAACCTGCATCCAAAGTACCTGTAAAGTAACCGTTAGCAGTTATACCACCAGCGGCTTGTGTATCAGTAGCAGTTAGCTCAGCAAATGCAGCAGCAACTTCAGCACCTGTTAGAGCCTTTGTTGCTATAAAAGTTAAATCTGTACCACATGTAGCTCCACCAGTAACACCCACTAATGCAGCTTCACCTGCAGCAAGTGCACCAAATGTAATAGCGGCAGTTTCTGTTACATTACCAGTAGTTACAGCTGCAAGATCAGTAGCAGTTGCATTTTGAGTAATAGTTACTTCTGTTGTAGCATCACCTGCAATAGCAGTATATATACCAGCAGTAATATCAGCACCCTTTCCTGTGGTTGCTGTATTTGTCATATTTGCAGTAATGTCGATTGTTGAACCACCAGTTACAGTAACATTACCAGCAGTTGCAGCTGTACCATCTGAAGTTGTGTTTTGAGTAACAACAACAGCACCAGTTGGTAAATCTGTCGCAGCACCACCTTGACCTACATTAATAGCAGCACTAGTTGCCTTGTCAGCTGTAGTTGTAATAGTAACATCTGTACCACCATCAACATCAATAGTATTTGCTCCAGTATTATCTGTATCGGTGATAGTTATAGTTCCTGCAGGAGCAGTAGCTGCACCGATAGTAATACCATTACCAGCAGTCGCATCATTCACAACTACAGTCTTGCCACCATTAACAGCAATAGCTCCTGAAATTCCAGAAACATTAACATCTGTTGTTGTAGCTGCAGTAACTGTTGCGCTAGTACCTTGTGTTACATTCATTGTCGTAAGACCAGTAAAACCTGTTGAAGTATCAATCGTTGCAGCACCTGCTGAACGGAGGTTAATAGTTTCTACATTTGAAACTGTTACAGTTGGTAAAGGTGCAGCTATTACTTCATTTATATTTAAAGTATCTGTTCCGCCTGCACCGTCTATAGTGTCAAGTGGTGTCAGTGTTGAGTTTGTACCGTCTATGATGGCATTAAACGTGTCATTCTTTTCAGTACCTGTAAGTGTATCTACACCTGTTGTTAAAGCAACAGTTTCACCAGGGTTTACTGCAGTAGCAACCGCACTCTCAGCAGCCGTAACAGTTGCAGGGTCAGCCGTAATGTTTGCCAACTCTGCAGTAGCAACATCTGTAGGTACTTTGTCTAAAATAGTCTGAATACCAAAAGTAGCCATATTTTCTAAACGAACACCGTCATCATTGCCCGGTTCTGCTGCACTTTGTAACATTGAGTACATAATGTTACCTCTGTCAAGTACGCCTGCATCAAGCTGGTTTACCCAGTTTTGCAGTCCACCTGCATCTGGAGCTCTTCCAAATACATTGTTGTATATAGCTGTAATATACTCACTGTTTGTCATAATAGCCGGATACGTTGCCTGATATTCAGGTTGATTTGTGAAATCTTGAGCGATTTCATCATATGTCATCAAACCAGCAGCATATTGGTTATACCAGTTGTCAAGCCCGCCTGCGTCAGGGACTCTACCAAAAGCCGCTATATAAATTTTCGCTATTTCTACTCTCGCAGTTTCTATGGGATCTAATGCCATGTATTTCCTCCTCAGGAATCTTTTTAAATTTTTTGTAATTTTAAAATCTATCTACTAGAAGACAACCTTTCAAAATAGGTGCACCACTTAAAAGGTAAATCCATTATCTTATAGAAGATATAAAACTACCCTAACTATCGATAGTATTTTAAAAATACTTGCAATGATTATAGCATATTTTTATTTATAATCAAGTCTTCTTATAGCAATTCTAATAATTTTTGTGCACTTTGTTTCCATGTTAAAAATTTAATATTATTTTTATTTAACATTTGTTGCTTGTACTTGATCCAGTCTTGCAGTGTTTTTGCAATATCTGCAGGTTCTTTGGTATTGGGAAAATAGCTGATGTTGTTGCCGGCTATTTCTTTAAACACGGGGATATCTCTTGCTATAACTGGTTTATTTTTCTGTGCAGCTTCTATAAGCGGAAGCCCAAAGCCCTCTGCCTCACTTGGCATAAGTACTGCTATTGCTGTTTTATATACCTCATCGAGATACTCATCACTTATAGATTCTAAGATAAAAAGATGTTTTTCTTTTTGGGGATGTGCCATCATATATGTATAAAGTTCTTCTACGAGCCAGCCTTTTTTACCTACTATCACAAGATTGAGCTTTTCTCCTGCTTTCCAAAGTATTTCAAAGGCTTTGATGGTTTGCATGTGTCCTTTTCTTGGTTCTATGGTTCCTACCATTAAAAAAGACGGGTACTTTGCAAGCTTTTGCAATGTCTCTTTGGCATTGTCAGGCAGACCTTTGCTTGGCAGACTCTTGTCTATATCTGCTCCCAGATGAAACCAGGCTGTTTTTGGATAGGGCTGTGCGGTATGCTCCATGAGCCAATTTTTCAGTTCCTTTTCTACAGTCTGAGAGATGGTTATCAAAGAAGTAGCGGTTTTACTTATGGTCTGTAGCCAGTTGGCAAAAACATCCGAAGTTCCCTTCGGCCACCACTGAGGATTTGTCACAGGAAGAATGTCATAGACTATAAAGTGCAGTTGCATACCGATTTTTTTAAAATACTCATGCCAGATATTTGTTTCATCAATAATGTCCGCATTAAGGTCAAGTGATATATAGACATCCTGAGTATTGACAATTATCGGGGTATCAGAACTCTTTGACATTATGTCAAAATACTTTGTTTTAAAGCTGTTTGCATATCTGTAACAATTTTTGTCAAAATAAATGGGCTGTATCTCAAAACAGTTTTGTGACATGTTCATCCAAGTGGCAAGAATACTGCGCACTACTCTTTGTATACCAGACTTGGCATCCACCTTTGCCAGTTTTGAGATATCTACGAGTAGTTGGGGTTTGGCATGTACTCTTTGGTTGAGAGACATTGCATATGCAAGTTGCAGTCGTTCTTGTTGTGTGCATTGTAACGTAAACTTTTGCAGTCTTTGAAGTAAATTTTCGCTGTTTACATGTAACGCATTTGTTGTCTGTGTTTTTTTTGCCAACGCAAGCAGTGCCTCTTTTGCTTTTTGGGCAACTGTTTTTGGAGAAAATCTTTTTGCCTGGTAAACGGCTGATCTTTTTAAATCAAGTAAAAATGCCTGTGATGTCAATGCCTCTTGCAGTTTGTTTTTTATAGCCTCAACATCAGAAGGATCAAACAGTGCCTCTTTGTTGTTTATAACTTCAGGTATGCCTGTGGTGTTTGAGCATATAACGGCAGCACCGCAGGAGATAGCTTCAAGTATGGGCAGTCCAAAACCTTCATGGTAAGAGGGAAATACAAAAACTTTGCACAGAGTGTAAAGTGTTTTTAAGTCAGCATCACTGACATAACCTAAAAGTCTAAACTCTGTAGCACTTAATGTATTTTCTTTTGCAAGTGCCGACAGGTTTGCTTTTGCTTCTTTGGTCAATTTACTTGCAATGACAAGCTGGTGCTTAGTTCGTAACTCTTGAGGCAGAGCTGCATATGCTTCTATAAGATGTTTAAAGTTTTTTCTTGCATCAAAACCGCCCGGTGCATAAAAAATAAAATCTTTTTGCAGTCCGTAATGTGTGAAAAAATTTTCTTCTTCTTCCTCAAGCATTTCTACAGGCTTAAAAGTACTGTCTATTGCTGTATGTATTGTCACAATTTTATCTACCTGAATATGCAGCATTTTTTCAGCTTCTTGTTTTGAATGCTCTGATATGCTTAAATACAAATCTGCTTTTTTCAAAGAGGCAATTTTTCTCTCATAAAAATCTTTTTGCACGGCTGTTTTCAAGTATGTTTCTTGATGCACCAAAGGTATCAGGTCATATAAAATCACTGCAGTGGGTATATGCCCTACATATTCGTTTATAGAAACGACTGCATCATCATGGTAACCTTCAAAAAGACTTGTCACAAGTACAAGGTCGGGGGAGAGGGAGGCTAAAAAATATTCACGTATAATTTTTGCTCTCGTCGTTCTGTGTAAATTCTCAGGGTTACTCTCATTTGTAGCAACAGGCGTCTTAAATTTTACAATACGGCTTTTATCAATATAGTGTGTAAACTCTTCTATAAAATTTTCCTCATATGTAAGCAGGTTTTCATTACATACGAGCCATATATCTGCTTCTTTTTCTTCTTGAAAAAGCTGAAGGATATTTGTCACAAACAAATGAGAGTATCTTCCAATACCACGGTGTTTACTGGCACTCTGTATGCCCTGTACATCTATGACGATTCGCAAGATAATTCCTTGTATATGTTTTGTGCGTCTGCATTAAGCTGTTCAAAGTTTTTCGGATACACATTTTGTGTTTTCTTCTCTTCTTTTTGTGTCTGTGTTGTCTGCTGTATTAAAGCAGGAGATGTTTTTTTAAAATAAGAAAAGAAAGTTCGCAAAGGTTTTGTAATCTTCCATGATTTACTGTTTAAGAGTTCTGCTTCACGTATTTTAAGCTCATTAATCTCCTGTAAAAGATTGTTATGTGTTTTTTCCCATGCTTCTCTTTCATTTTGCAGTTTTAAAGAGAAATATTCAGCTCTTTGCAATGCTCTTTTATGTTCATACTGAATATAGTCATCTAAAATATTCGGCGGAGAAGAAAAATGTTTTGCAAGTTCTTTTTTTTCATTCGCAAGATAGTATTTGTTTATGCCATCAAAATAGACCTGTGTATAGTTGTGCTGTATGATGAGATGTTCCCATTTCGACGATATATCTTCATTGGTTCCCGGCAATGTTGCTTCCACAAGCAGTATCCATGGGCGTACTTTTTCAAAAGAAACACTTTGCAATACATCTTCTTCAGCACCTTCTACATCTATTTTTAAAAAATGGATTGTTTTAGGTGCATACTGTTGTACTAAATCGTCAATTGTGACAGTTTTAACGGTTACAGGTTTTTGCGAAAAAGTATTGTCATTTTTTGCATGCGCAATGTCGGGATTTGTTGTTGAACGTCCTCTGACATCACTGACAAAAAATGTAATTTCATCCATCTTGGCACTAACTGCATAATTAAGATTGATATCGCGTACTCTTTTTTCCTGTAATCGTTGGAAGAATTTTTTTTCCGGTTCTACATTGATACCCTGCCAGCCTGCATCATAAAACGCTTTCGTGACAGAGTCATGCAATGGATCATTGGCGCCGACATCAATGTAAAAGCCCTCTTTTACATTTTGTAATGCTCTGTGAAGCATTACATCTTCGAGGTTTTGACTGTAACTTACAAAGCTCATATATTTTTTATCCTTATTTTTGGTTGACTCCACACCATACCTACAAAAAACTGTTGCCTGACATTGATTACTTCAAATATCAGTGCTAAATCTATCCATTCGTAATTATTTTGCAGATGAGTATCATTTTCTACAAGAGCCACCTGTACTGAGTAGTTGCCTACTCCGAAAATAACCTCAAAACTTATGTCAAACTCAAAATGAGTTCCTTGTTTTGGATCATATATCACCTGTTTGGTATGCCAGGTGTTTGTACCAAATACTACCTGACCAAGCCGGTCCTTTATAGAGTACCCCAAAACAAGGGAAGGCAAATCTTTATGTACATCTACTTTGATTTTCAAAGTAACCTGATCACCTACTGCAACGGTATCGGTAGGGTTGTTTTGGGCATCAAACAGCTCTATGGAAGCCACATGTGCAAGTCCGTTTCCTGAGACAGTCTGCTTTTTTCCATTTTTTAAAAGTACCTGTTTGAGTTTTGTATCTTCCTGTTTTGCAATAAGAGCATTGTATAGATCCATGACCGATTCTGCATCGCCGTCCTGAACAATTTTGCCTTTTTCAAAAAGTATGGCTCTGTCACAGATGGAAACTATGGCATTTTTATCGTGAGAAACAAGGAGCATTGTCGTACCTTCTTCTTGAAAAGTTTTGATTTTTGCAAAACTTTTATGCTGAAAATAGGCATCACCTACAGAGAGCGCTTCATCTACGATTAAAATATCCGGACGATATGCTGTGGCTATAGCAAACGCAACACGTACCTGCATACCACTGCTGTAAATACGTACCGGCTCGTCAAAAGCTTCGCCTATTTCGGCAAATGCTTCTATATCATCCATCACATTGTCAATCTCTTTTTTTGAAAATCCCATCAGTCCTGCCGTATGGTAAACATTTTGGCGTCCTGTCAAATCCGGGTGAAAACCCATACCAAGTTCAAGTATAGCAACAACCGAGCCTTGCTTGACAATTCTTCCTGAGGTTAATTTCAATGTCCCTGCTATGATTTTGAGCAGTGTGCTTTTGCCTGCGCCGTTATGGCCGACGATACCTATGGTTTCTCCTCTCTTGGCAGAAAAAGAGATATCTTGCAAAATGGTAGAGAGATGCATACTGTTTGGGGTGTAGCCAAACCATCTTGCAATTTGCTGCCAGGGACTTGCATACATTTTATATACTTTCGTTACATTATGAACTTCTAAAATAACATCATTCATAACACATCCGCCATTTCTTCATTTGCCCGTGCATACATATACAATGAAAGCATGGCAATAAAAGTACCTAAAACCAATGGATAGAACAAAACTGAAAGTTCAGGTTGTTTGTTATAGACTAAAATATTTTGATAGCCTTGTATAATACCACTTAGAGGATTAAGCATTACCAAATAAAGATATTTTTGAGGAATGATACTCCAAGAGTAGACAATAGGTGTCAACCAAAACCAAAACTGTAAAATAATCGGTACTATCTGTTGGGTATCGCGAATAAAAACATTTACTATACCCAAAAACAAGCCCATAGAAGCGCCAAGAAAAACTGTTATCAATGTGAGCGGTATAATCCAAATAACTGCTGTAGAAATAGTATGCCCAAGTAAACCAAAAACAAGCAGAATCGAAAAAAACAGTAAAATATTGTTTATGATGGCACTTCCGATAATAATCAAGGGCAAAGTCATTTTTGGAAAAGCCATTTTTTTAAGTAAATTTGCATTTTCAACAAAAACATTTGTCATTCTTGTAATAATTTCAAAAAAAAGGTTCCATCCTAAAATACCTGCCATAAGATATATGGCATAGGCATATTTACTGTCTATACCCGGCAGTTTTGCCGCAAGTACCGCAGAAAGCACCAAAGCATAAATCGCAACCTGGGCCAAAGGATTTAAAACAATCCATAAACCGCCCAGTTTGCTTCTAATAAATTTTGTAACGAATTCTGATTTTATCGAGGTAAGTATATAATGTCTGTATTTCCATAAATTTTTTATATGTGACACCTAAATCCTTTTGTAGTCATCTTCAACTCTGACAATGTCATCTTCTCCGAGATATTCTCCGACCTGTACCTCGATAAGAATCACATCTACTTTTCCCGGGTTTTCCAGGCGGTGCAATTCTCCCATAGGAATGTAGGTGGATTCGTTTGGTTTGAGTAAAACCTCTTTGTCTCCTATGGTGACAAGTGCCATACCTTCGACTACTATCCAGTGTTCACTGCGGTGAAAATGTTTTTGCAGACTCAAGCGTTTGCCCGGTTTGACGATGATGCGTTTTGTTTTATACTTTTTGTCTTCTTCCAAAACAGTATAGGTTCCCCACGGGCGGTGTGCCGTGAGATGAATGTGATGCAGGTTGCTTTCTCTTCCTTTGAGCTCTTTTACTATGGTTTTTATTTTTTGCGAATTGCCTTTTTTTGTAATGAGCAGGGCATCGGGTGTATCAACCACTATAAGGTTGTCTATGTCGGCAAGTGCCACCAGGCGTTCATTGGCATAGACGAAATTGTCTTTTGAGTTAATAGCAATGAGATTGTCATTTTTACTGTTGCCGTTGCTGTCTTTTTCAAACTCTTCAGAGAGGGCATCAAAACTGCCAAGGTCTGACCAGCCTATGTCTGCTGCAACTACCTTTACCCTGTCGCTTTTTTCCATCACGGCATAGTCTATGCTCTCTTGCGGGATTGCTTCCATATCTGCCTGTGAAATACGTATAAAATCAGAATTTTTTGCATTCTCAAAAGCCTTTTTTGCGGCGGCATAAATCTCGGGGGCATACTTTTGCAACTCCTCAAGATAGACACCTGCCTTGAAACAAAACATACCGCTGTTCCAGTAAAAGTTTCCTGCTTTGACATAACTTTGTGCTGTTTGCAGATCCGGTTTTTCATGAAATGCTTTAACATTTTCACCGTTTGCTTCTATATAGCCAAAGCCTGTTTCTGCAAATGTCGGTCGGATACCAAAAGTCACCAGGGTATCTTGAAGTGCCAGCTCTTTTGCCTGCATAAGTACCTCTTGATAGCTTTTTTCATCTTTGATGAGATGATCAGAGGGAGAGACAAGAACTACTTCCTGTGCATCCAGCGCAAAACAGGCCAGTGCGATTGCCGGTGCGGTATTTCTGCCTAGAGGTTCAAGTAAAAATCTGTTTTGTATGCAGTCCAGCTCTTCAAGCTGATCGAGTGCCAAAAAATACTGTTCACTGTTTGAGACAATAAACTGTTCTTTACATGTAGTCTTGTTTCTTTGCAGTGTCAGTTGAAAGAGAGATTTGTCATCAAAGAGTTTTACAAACTGTTTTGGCATCAGGGTGCGACTGATGGGCCAGAGTCTTGTACCGTTTCCGCCACATAAAATTATATTTATCATAACAGCATTTTACACAAAAAAATTTAAACTTAGCCAAAAAGTGTATAATTGCAGGATGAGTTCCATAATTTTTTCCATTCTCAGTATTTATGTTTTTATCGTGATGGGATACATCGCCAAACGCAGCTTTAAAGAACAGATAGACGAAAGAACCATTACACTGTTAAATGTCTATTTTCTCCAGGTTTTTTTGACTTTTTGGGGGCTTTTGCTGCATCCTGTAGATATTACCCTGCTCTATGCCCCTGCTGTCTATCTTGTCATTGTTGTGCTTGTGCTTGTGTTGTCTGCTCTTTTTGCCGCAAAACTGTTTGCAGACAAAAAAGAGTACTCCATTGCCATGGTTGCTTCCGTCATAGGCAACACAGGCAATCTCGGCATCCCTTTAAACATAGCTGTTTTCGGGGAAGCTTCCATTCCCTACACAACGGTTGTCAACCTTGTGAATGTTTTTGTTGTCTACACTGTAGGGGTTTATTTTTATTCGCGCGGGAATTTTGATGCCAAAACATCCCTGAAAAACATCTTCAAACTCCCTATTCTCTGGGCAGCAATCATTGCCATTGTACTCAGTGTCAATCATTATACACCCTCGGATGCCGTTATGAATATGCTGATGATGGGTGCCTATGCTTCCATGACCATGCAGCTGTTTTTGTTTGGCATCTACATGTATGACATTAAAATACGCTCAATCAACAAAAAACTCATTGGCTGGGTTATGTCACTCAAATTTGTCCTGCTGCCGCTTGTCGCTTTTGTCATTTTATACAATATCGATTTGGCACCGATGATAAAAGGCATTATATTTATAGAACTGCTGATGCCGCTCGCCGTTGCCAATGTCAACCTGGCTTCACTCTATGATTGTCAACCCAAACTTGTGACGGCTTTGGTGTTTCTCTCTTCTGTTTTATTTTTGGGGGTTGTCTTTTTTGGTGTTTCCATACTCAAATATCTTTAACGATGAGTGCGTTGATTGCATTAAAAAAATCTACTTAAAAAAATTAATTTTTAAAACGCTGGAAACTTTTAAGCAAAAAATATTACACTCCGGGCATGAATAAAGAACTCCAGACACTGTTTCACTACCATGAAACAACCAAACACTCCCAAAAAAGATATGCAAAATCTTTAGGCTATATGGACTGGGCGACACAGCCTGATCCTTTTCGTATGTATCAGGGGACAAAGAGCATAGCACTTGCATTGAGTTTTGACAATCCCACACCGCCCTATTCTCTTTTGGATGAGGAATTACCCTCTGCACCACTGATGTTAGAGTCCCTGTCTCAACTCTTGCAGTTTTCTATGGGCATTGCCGCATGGAAAAGTTCCGGCGGCAGTTCCTGGGCTGTACGGTGTAATGCCTCAAGCGGAAACCTGCATCCTACCGAGACCTATCTTGTATTGCCTCCGATATCGGAAAATACAAAAAGCACCGTAGCCCATTATGCGCCAAAAAACCATTCTTTGGAAATTCTGACTGAGTTTGAGAGTGATTTTTTTGACACCCTCCCCAAAGAGAGTTTTGTCGTTGCACTTTCAAGCATTGCCTGGCGTGAAGCATGGAAGTACGGAGAGCGTGCCTTTCGTTATGTCCAACTCGATGCGGGACATGCCTGGCAGGCACTTGCAGTATCTGCAAAAATGCTTGGCTGGAAGATTACAAGAGTTGAGAGTGTCAGTGATGCGCAAATAGCGAAAATCATCGGGCTTGACCAAAAAAACAGATTTTTTGAAGAGGAAAAGCCTGATATGCTTTTGATTGTTTCCAAAGAAGAGATTTCCCCAGGCCTGGATGTTGCACCGCTGACAGACGCGCTTCCAAACAAATATGAAGGCACAGCAAACAAGCTCAGCCCTTCAGTATATGAGTGGAAGATTATAGATGAAGTTGAAAAAGCAACTTCAGTGATGCAGATTCCACAGGTACAGACAGACAGATGCAAGGTTGCAAGAGAGCCGAGCCGTGAGTCAAAAGAGGTTGTACTGGGCAGAAGAAGTGTCCATGTAATGGATAAAGAAAAATCCAAAATTTCCAAAAAACAGTTTCATACACTTCTAAAGTCGGTAGACTGCTCACTTGACGGCAAAGCCAATGCCGCCCACCTGGCAATATTTGTTCACCGGGTAGAAGAGTATGCCCAGGGACTCTACTTACATGTAAGAAACCAAAAAGATTTAGAACATTTCAAAAAAGAGTTTCATGATACATTTCTTTGGAAAAAAACAGACTTTGAAAACCTCTATCTATTGGAAACAGCTGATTTTACCAAAGCTTCCAAAATCATAAGCTGCAACCAGGATATAGCCAGTGACGGGGCTTTCTCTCTGGGGATGATATGCAGATACTCCGAAGAACTGCTTGCCTTTAATGCCCACAGATACAAAGAACTCTACTGGGAGTGCGGAATGATAGGACAGCAGCTCTATCTTGAAGCCACATCACTCGGACTCTCCGGCACAGGCATCGGCTGCTTTTTGGATGATCTGATGAATGTCAATGTGCTGGGACTCAAAAACAATCTCTACCAGAGTCTCTACCATTTTACGGTAGGCCGCGGTTATGTTGACTCCAGAATAGAGACGACACCGGCGTATTGAAATTTTACTGTATTTTGTTTTAATATGTTTTAAGTGGATCTTCCCTATAATTGCTTTTTTTAATGGTAAACGGTAAAACGATGAGGAGAGCGGGAAAATGAAATTTTTATTTGTGATAGGTTTTTGTACAGCACTTTTTTCCCAGGAGCTCCATTCTCTGCTTGATGCCTACAAAAAAGAGTCTGATCTCTCAAAAGTAACAAAAAGAGACACCTCGGGATTTCTTGAGATATATACAAGAGAAGACCTTGAAAGAATGCAGGCACATAACCTTCTGGATGTTTTAAAAACAGTACCGGGTCTCTATCTCAAGAGAGGGGCAAACAACCTGACACTTTTCACAACGGCCTCTGCCCAGAGTACACCTGTCACTTTTTCAAGAATTTACATCAATGACCATGATATGACATCCAGCTCTTTTGGAAGCGGGTTTTTAATCTGGGGCGAGATGTCTATAGAGTATATTGACCACATAGAAATTTACAAAGCAACCTCTTCCATGGAGTTCGGAAATGAAAATGCTTCAATCATAGTCAAACTCTACACAAAAGATGCGGCGCGTGACAATGGTTCAAAAGTAAGGATTATAGGCGATTCGCGAGGAGGCTATGATGCCAACATCTATACAACCGACATCACAAAAAACGGTATAAGCTATTTTGCTTATGCCAACAGTGACAATATACGCAGAAAAACGTATCATAACACCTATAACAACAAAACATATGATTTTAAAAGTGATAAAAAAGGGTACAATCTTTACGGCTCTCTCGGCTATAAAGATTATAAACTGGAATTTGGAAAATATTATAAAAAAATGACAGTTTTATAGGGATAGGAACACACAAAACACCCGAGGGAGGAGGACTTGATGCCCAACAGTTATACATACATCTTACAAAAAAATTTCCCAAGAGACTCAAACTGCAAATCTCCTACGACAACCTTGAATACAACAGACAATACAATGATGAAAACGGCATACGTATTGCCAATGCCCCTCTCATCAATAGCTACAATATAAAATTTAATGATGACATCTTTTCTGTCATTTTGGAAAAAAAGTTTCAAAACGATGCCAATACTCTTTTTATAGGATCTTTTTACAAATATAAAGCTTTTACGGCCAAAGGCGACTATTATGACACCGCTTTGACATACAGACACCAAAACCAACTCTCAAACAGCCTGAATCTGGTTTCTCTCTATGCAGAAGACACCTATGCCGTCAACGATACCACGCATATTTTGGCTTCTGTGAAAGGAGATTTTTTTCGTTATCAAAAAGATGTAAAATCGCAGAATGAATACCTTGCAAAAATCGGTTTTGTCAAAGCCGCAGGAAGGGCCCGATTTAAATTTTCATACAGTAAAACATACATTCCCCTTGCTTTTTATCAACTCTACAATCCCCAAAATATTCCATACAGGGCAAATCCTCAACTTAATGCGCCAAAAATGGATCTCTTTACAACAGGAGTCTATTATCAGGATCACTCCAAAAAGCATAAATTCTCCCTGGAATTTGTTCATGCCACGCTCAAAGATACACTTGTTTATGATCCGAGCACGGTATATGGCTGGGTAAACAGCAAGGAGGACATATACAAAGAGCTCCTGGAAATGGGTTACAGATATAAGTTTGATCTTGACAATAAAATTGTATGCAATATTGACTTTGGGCGAAACAGTAAAGATACAAACTTTTCACCTGCTTTTGAAACAACAATCCGTGCTTACAACAGGTACAAAAAATTTGATTTTTACAATGAACTGATTTATCGGAGTTCTTATACACTTTACAATATATATACAAAAGCCAGTCTTGACTTTACCTCTGCTGTAAAATACAACTACTCAAACGATTTTTCTGTAGGCCTCCGTGGTGAAAACATATTAAACCGCGGCTTTGCTTTGCCATACAGAGGGGTATCCTACGCGATTCCTGTGACTGACCAGAAATTTTTTCTGAATGTGGAGTACACATTTTAATGATGAAAAAATACCTTTTACTTTTCCTGTTTTTAACAGAGCTTTTATCAGCTTCGCAAATTGAATATGAATTGAAGATATATCAGACAATTTTTCAGGCGCTTTTTCCGGGCAAAAATGTTGTATATGTATGGAGTGACTCACAGACAACAAACAGAATTTTTACAAAAACAAGAGATATACAACTGGTCACAGCACCTGTGCAGGCAGATATATTACTGTTAGGTACAGGTGAAAATACCAGCAACCTGAATGGTTTGAAATTTGCCACAAACTATAAAACATTCAAAAAATACAAAAAGAGTCTTATCGGTGGTTTTTATTGGCAAAAAGGGCGTCCGAACATTATTTTTATAAAACGAAATTTGGAAAAATATCATATAACGCTTCCAAAATCAATGTCTGAATATATTGAGGACTATTGATGAAAAATTTAGCAAAAATATATTTTTTTATTTTTATTTTAATCGCTGTTGGTATCGGATATCTCTATTTTTCGCTGCAGCATACGACACAAAAATTATCTGCAAACGTCAACAGACTCTTTATACAGCAGGCAAACGAATTTGCAAAAAACATATCCCGTGAGATAACACAGCAGCTGCCGCAAGATGAAAATTTTTTTGATGCACTTTTTGAGGGAGAGTATCTCAGAGAAGAGTTGGAACGGGAAATAAGCCTGATTGCAACAGATACTTACAAATATGTTTTTGTGCTCTACAGAGATGAATCGGGAACCTACAGATATCTCCTCGACGGCAGCAAAAAGGACAAAGGCGAATTTGGAGAGAAACTGCATGTAAACAAAGAGATATGGGATCAGGTCTGGAAAAATGCCCGCAGTCATGTTTTTTATCACAAACAAGTGGAAACTCTTTGGGTTACCTATCTTTATCCTGTTGTAATAGACGGAAAAACGCAAGCGATCATTGCCATAGATTTTTCAAACAATATAGAAAAACAGATACATGAAGCACTGTTACCGCTGAAGACAATCCTTTTTTCAATTTTTGCCGCTATTTTTCTCATGTTTATTGTCATACTGCTGCAACTCTATTTTACTTATAAAACAAAAAAAGAAAATCTTACAGATCCGCTTACCGGAGCATACAACAGAAACTATTTACGGGAATTTTTAAACAATGTACAGATAGAAAACTATAAAATACTGATGGTGGATATAGATCACTTTAAGCAGGTCAATGATACATACGGGCACCAGACAGGGGATAAAATACTTCAGGAAGTCTCCAAAATTATAAAAAATACAATCCGCGATGAAGACAGGCTCATCCGTTTCGGCGGTGAAGAATTTATCATATTTATCAAGAAAAGCAGAGGTCTGGCTTCTGAATGCAAGGTTGCAAAGAGAATCAGAGAAAATATTGCTGCTACAAATTTTCATTATAACAACCAGGATCTTCGCATCACTGTTTCCATAGGCGTTACATGTAGACCGCAAACATTTAAAACGGTAAGTGATGCCATCAAACATGCAGACGAAATGCTCTATGTCGCCAAAAGAGACGGGCGCAACCAAGTTGTATTAGATGCTGTAAATAGGCAAAAAGAAGCAGGAAAACAGAAACTCCTTCCGGTGTATGAGGTACAAGAAGCAATAGAAGAGGGAAGAGTTGTTTGCTATTATCAACCTATTTTCCATATAAAAAGCAGAAAAATTCATAAATACGAAGCACTTGTGAGAATTCAAAACAGAGACGGCAGTATTACTCCCCCGATGGAATTTTTGCCGGTTGTCATGCATACAAACATATACAATTTACTGACAAAAACTATCTTAGGCATTGTTTTTGAAAAAATCAAAGAGAACAGAGTTTCTATAAGTATCAATCTAAACTTTTCGGATATTATTGACAAAAATATATTTTCACTGATTCTCAATGAATTGGAACAAAACAAAGAATATGCCCACTGGCTTATTATAGAGTTACTGGAGTATGAACCACTCGATAATTCAAGTGAAATATTTATAAAAAACCTGCAAAGCATTAAAGCCTGCGGTGTAAAAATAGCTATAGATGATTTTGGAAGCGGATTTGCCAACTATACACTGTTTCAGTCACTGCCGATAGACATTGTCAAAATAGATGCCTCTATTATCAAAAATATAGATACACCAAACATCTCTAAATCAATTACAGAGTCTATTCTCACTCTGACAAACGCACTCAACATTGAAACTGTGGCTGAATTTGTCCATTCGCTAAGTGTTTTAAAAACCCTTGAAGATATGAATATTGATTATGCGCAGGGATATTATCTGGGCAAGCCCGAAGCGACAATCAGTATTTTATAAATTTTCAGTTCAAATTAAAATTTTTTCTCCCCCGATATAAAAAAGATGTGATGATTGTGATATAATTATTACATGAATAAAATATTAGATTTTTTTATCCTGGAAAAAGAGAGTGATTTTTGTAACAGACGTTCTGTTGTTATAAAATTTGCCTTGATTGCCACTATTGTTCTCTTTTCACTTTTTGCCTGTATCAACCTTCTCATTGGGCAGTACTGGGCAGCGATTATAGACTCCGTCTCTGCCGTAGTCAGCATACTCTCTTATATTTATATGCAAAAAACGGGCAATATTCTTCTGTCTGTCCGTATAGTGACTTTCAATGTTGTTGTCTTTTTTCTTGTTTTTGCATATATTTCACAGGCCTCTCATTTCTCTTTAATCTGGACTATTTTTGTTCCTGTTTTTGCCATTATCAGTAACGGCAAAAAAGCTGGGTTGTATTTTTCACTCCTGTTTTATACCTTTCTTTTTGCTCTTTCCTACCATTACATCAATGTATGGAATGGAGGAGAGTGGCACTTTACAGACTGGGTACGACTGGTCCTTGCTTCTACAATTCTCACGCTTTGTATGTATATTTATGAAGCCCTTTTGGATGCGGCACAACAGGACTTACAGCTTGCAAGAGCCAAAGAGCGCCAAAGAAGCGAAGAGCTGCATCAGCAGTCTGTTACCGATCAGCTCACCGGTTTGTACAACAGAAGATATTATGACAATATGATCAACAAACTCTCTTTTTTGGCAAAACGCCAGGATCTTTATATCACTTTTTTTATTTTGGATATTGATTATTTTAAATACTATAATGATTATTACGGGCATATAAAAGGTGATGAAACGCTCATACAGGTAGCAAATGTACTCCAAGAACACATACAAAGAGGCGATGATTTTGTTTTCAGGCTCGGAGGGGAAGAGTTTGCGGGTATCATTCTTTCAAACGAAAAAGAAAAAACACATCAGTGGGTATCTCAACTCACTGCAATTATAGAAAATCTGAAAATAGAACACAAAGCCTCTAAAATATCAGATTTTTTGACTGTAAGTATAGGAATCGCCACCCTTGAGCATCTTGATGGTGAAAAAAATATTGATTTACTCTATAAATATGCCGACAAGGCTCTGTATGCCGCCAAATACAGCGGCCGCAACAGAAGCCTGGTCAGTCAGGATTCGTAAAGTCTATTTGATTTTTTCCAGTATGGCATCTACTGTAAAACCAAATTTCTCAAACAGTTCTTTTGCCGGTGCTGATGCGCCAAAAGTATCCATGCCGATGACTTCATCCGCCAAACGGTACCATTCCAGTCCGCGCGCCGCTTCAATGGCTACTTTTTTTGTATCTGGAAGAATAATTTCATCGATATAGTCCTGATCCTGTTCTATAAACAAATCATAGCAAGGAACAGAAACAACATTGGCAAAAAGACCTTTTTCATTCAGTGCCTCTTTTGTTTTGAGTGCCAGTTCCACTTCGCTTCCTGAAGCAATAAGCGTCAGCGAAGCATTTTCATCACTTGCCAGCAGATACCCTCCGCGGCTTATTTCCCCTTTTACCGGAGCAGGGACAATAGCGAGACCCTGGCGGGAACATACAAAAGCAGACGGAGATTTTTTCATTGTCAATGCTGTTTTCCATGCTGCAACATTTTCAGCACCGTCAGCCGGACGCCACACATAAAAGTTCGGCAGGGCACGGAACTGTGAAAGATGCTCGATCGGTTCATGTGTCGGGCCGTCTTCTCCAACACCGATACTGTCATGCGTCCATACAAAGAACTGCTGAATGCCTGTCAGTGCCGCAATCCTTGCAGCAGGCTTGAGGTAGTCCGAAAATACAAAGAACGTTGAAGTAAACGGCATGAGCGGACCATACAATGCCATTGCATTGGCAATAGCCGCCATCGCATGCTCGCGAATACCAAAATAGATATTTTTTCCTTTTGGAAAAACACCCATATCATTCAAATATGTTTTGTTTGAAGGACTTAAATCCGCCGAACCGCCGATAAAGCCGGGAATCGCTTTGGCTATGGCATTGAGAATTTTTCCATTTGTATTTCTTGTTGCATCGGCTTTTTCAAAAACCGGCCATTGTATTCTTGAAAAGTCATGATTCAGGAGTGCCTCAAGTGCTTCATTCTGTTCCATTAAAGGAGCAGTTTTAAGCGAATGTATCCACTCGCGTTCTGCCAGATCACCCGCTTCAACGGCACATCGAAAACGTACCATCACATCCTCAGGCACAAAGAATTTCTTCTCCGGATCAAATCCTGCACCTCTTTTGGCATCTGCAATCACATCTTCACCAAGCGGTGCCCCGTGAGCATGATGAGAACCTTCAAGAGGACCTGCTCCCTTGGCTATAATAGTATTTGCAATGATAAGGACCGGTCTGTCTGCTTTTTTTGCCTGAGCAATTGTTGCGTCTATCTCATCATAGTCATGCCCGTTACACTCAAGTACTTCCCAGCACTGCGATTCAAAACGTGCTCGGATATCTTCACTGATACTTAAGTCAGTATTGCCCTCGATGGTAATACGGTTTGAGTCATAAATAAGAATAAGATTGTCCAGTTTGTTGTGTCCCGCAAGAGAGCATGCCTCATAAGAGATACCCTCTTCCAGGTCACCGTCTCCGCACAAACAGTAGACAGTGTGATCAATCAGTTTCGCTGTATCCGAATTCACCTGTGCACCGACATATTTTGATGCCATAGAAAAACCTACCGCATTGGCGATTCCCTGCCCCAGCGGACCGGTTGTGATTTCTATGCCTTCAGTGTGTCCGTATTCAGGATGTCCCGGTGTTTTTGAATCAAGCTGACGAAACTGCTTTAAATCATCAAGCGTCAAGCCATATCCCCAAAGATAATAGAGCGAGTAGATAAGCCCTGTTGCATGCCCGCCTGAAAAGACAAGTCTGTCACGGTTCAGCCATGAAGGATTTTTAGGGTTATGCTTGAGATGTTTACTCAAAACCACTGCAATATCGGCCAGTCCCATAGGCGCGCCCGGATGACCCGAATTTGCCTTTTGTACCATATCTGCTGCTAAAAATCTTATCGTATTCGCCATCTTTTGACGCATTGCATTTTCATTCATTTTTATTCCTTGTGCCTGTTTATGTATTTTGTTAATAAAGGTGACAACTCGCCTGACAAGCTCTCATCAAAATTACACATTTCACTGTTGAGCTCATCTGCCAAAGCATCTGCCTCTCTTACTGCCGTTTGCAGTCCAAGTATCGTTACAAAACTGTTTTTCTCTTCATCATTGTTTGTCAGTTTTCCTGCTTCGTCTGAACTTTGTGTGACATCCAGAATATCATCCTGAATTTGAAACAGCAATCCGAGTTTAATACCAAAGTCATACAACTTTTCTGCCATATCATCACGCCCGACAATAACAGCGCCCATTTTCAAAGAGGCGGCAATGAGTTTTGCTGTTTTGTTGGTATGCAAAATCTTAATCTCTTCTATCTTCAAAGGCTTGTTTTCAAAATAACAGTCTATAGCCTGTCCCAGCACCATGCCGCCAAGTCCTCCGTTGCTTGCAAGCTCACGAATCAGTTTTACCCGTATTTCATCAGAAAAAGGAGCATTGGACAAAAACTCGAAGGCATAGGTGTTTAAAGCATCTCCTGCCAATATTGCCGTTACTTCATCGAAGCTTACATGTAAGGTTGGATGTCCGCGACGCAGTGGAGAATTATCCATAGCCGGCAGATCATCATGAATAAGCGAATAAGTATGTAAAAATTCTATAGCCAGGGCCGCATAGTTTGCAGATTCAAGCATGAGAGGGTTGTAGGCTTTGACAACACCCAGCAGCAATGCAGGACGAAATCTTTTTCCGCCTGCTTTGAGCATATCTTGCAAAGCACGCTCATATGTAGGATGAATACTTTGTGATGTCGGTAAGTTGTCTAATAAAAATTGTTCGAAGTTTTGCATGTGAAATTGTATTGTTTTTCTACTTAATCTTTACAAAAAACTGAAAGTTATTGCGTTCAAATAACAAAGAAGAGTAGTCTTTAAAGTTTTCTATATATTTTCGCAGTTCTTCCTGGTTCTTTACAGTGATACCGTTCACCTGTATGAGTCTGTCTCCAGTCTTGAGTCCATAGTTTTTAAAGGCTTTTTTTAACCGGCTTACATGTAAACCCTCATCAAAATAGATCCCTTTTTGTTCCAAGAAGGTATCACTCAAAAAACCACCGCCGTATCTTTGCCTGCTCTGCACTTCAAAAGTCAGCAACTTTCCTCCACGCTTTATCTGCACCGTGTGTTTAACTCCCAAAGAGCCAAAAAGAACTTTTCTCATAAATGATGCGGCATTTTTCACTTTTTTGTTGTCGTAATACAGTATACAGTCACCTTTTTTAAAAGGATTGTCCGGCATATAGGGATCACTTGCAATGACGACTACTGATCTGTTTGCATCATTTACACGAACACCGATGTCAGCATAACGGACCTTTTCTGTTTTGAGAAAATACTGCAGATACTCTTTTTCTATCACCCCTTTTTTACTGACAACAGCTTCCAAAGAGCAGCAGCTGCTGCTGATGATAGCCGGCAAAGAAAGTTTTTGACTGTATTTTCCAAAAAAGTCGAGTCCTACCTGATGTACCAGCATACTTCCTTCTTTGGCTTCCTCGGCATTGACTATAGCAGTTCCAAGCTGTAAACGCATATTCAGATCATACGGATAGGCAAAAGAGGTTTTCTCTTCGATAAGATACAGAGACAAAAAGGGGTCATGTTTTAAAATTTTTGATTGGGGTTTTTGTCGGGAAAAGACAATACGGTGATTTTTTTCGACAGGAATAAAAAGTGCCCTGCCATGTATGATTTTTGCATCTTTTGCTTTTTTGACACAAAAATCATACCCGCCTTTACAGGCATAAACATTGAAAAAGAATAAATGCAGTATGAGAAACAGGCGAAGCACCTATTTGAGCCCGCCAAACATACTCAAAGCACTGTTTTGTTGATTTTGTTGTACCATTTTATTTGCATCATTGATGGCGCCTATAAGTAAAATTTGCAGGGAGTCTTTGTCGCTTAAGAGCTCTTCATCAATATTAAGATCAATGACTTCGCCGTTGCCGTTGAGGGTGAGTTCAATCATCCCTCCACCGCTTTTGACACTAAAAGTTTTATTTGCCAGCTCTTCTTGAAGTTTTGCAGCATTTTCCTGCATTCCTTCAAGGAGTTTGCCCATATCGCCAAGATTACCAAACACTATGACATCTCACATTCATCATTAAATCTCATCGTGAATAGCGTCGATGTTATTGTCATCATCCAAAATAACAACTTTTGGTTTGTAGCTTTCAAGTTCTTTTTCGTCATAAGTACCGTAGGCTACAATGATAACCTTGTCGCCTTTGTGTACTTTTCTTGCTGCTGCACCATTTAAGCAAATGTCACGTTTTCCTCTTTCGCCTAGAATGATGTAGGTAGAAAATCGCTCACCATTGTTAATATTAAGGATTTCTACCTTTTGTCCGACTCTCATCTTGGCAGCTTCTAAAAGTTCTTCATCTATGGTAATCGAGCCAACATAGTTCAAATTAGCATCAGTTACAGTGGCACGGTGTATTTTGCTGTACAACATTTCCATTAACATGACTGTTTTCCTACATTCCCATCTGTTTTTTTGCATCAGCAGGAGATATAGGCTCATCCCACATTTCAGAATCAATTACATATTCTTCAACAACTTTTCCGCCGATTATATGTTCTTCTATAATACGGTCAATTTTTTCCTTGTTTAGGCCTACATACATAGTATGTCCCGGCTCTACTAACATAACAGGACCTGCCGAACAACGGTTAAGACATGAAGTGCGCACGATTGGTGCTGTCATCATAATCCCTTCTTTCATCAGTTTTTGGGCCGTGTATTGAAACAGGTCCTGCGTCTCTGGTGTAACACATGATGGTTTTGGCATACCCGGAGGAGCAGACTGCTCACACTTGAAGATATAAAATGCCGGTTGTGGAATTCCCATTGAAATAATCCTTAATTTTTTCGCAATTATATCGAAAATTTGCATCTGTTTTCTAATAAAGTGAAATAAGTTTAGATTTTTAAGCTATTTTCTACTATTTTCACTCTAAATTTAAAAGTTCTTTTACAACTTCTCTGTCATCAAAAGGAAATTTTTCATCATAAATAATTTGGTCTGTTTCATCGCCTTTTCCGAGAATAACAACAACGTCATCTTCTCCTTGCAACTCAAGTGCCATCTGTATTGCTTTTTTTCTGTTAAGCTCAACCATAATATTTGATTTTTCCTGTATGCCTTCTAAAATATCCTCTACAATTGTCTGCGGATCTTCATAACGAGGATTGTCACTCGTAACAATGACCTTTTTGGCAAGACTTGCAGCTACCCTGCCCATAAGCGGTCGTTTTTTTCTGTCTCTGTCACCGCCTGCTCCAAAAACGACAATCAGTTCTTTTTCTTTCAAAGCATTGAGTACCTGAGCCATACCGTCAGGTGTGTGTGCAAAATCCACTATGACATTCGGAGCAGCACAGACCTGTTCCATTCTTCCGCTCACCCCTGCAAAATTATCCACCACATCTGCAATCTCTTCAAGACTTTTGTCTGTTATGAGATGTGTTGCCGATATGGCAGCCATCAAATTATACAGATTAAAAAAACCGTGAAGTGAAGCGGTAAAAGGGACAATCTCTTGAAAATGCTGGATAATACCGCTTGAACCGTCATTGAGAGAATATGCCATAAGTCTGTATGTTGCAGGATTTTCTATACCGTATGTGTAGGCATTTTTAAAATTAAATGCAGCTTTGGATTCATCTTTATTTATAAGTTTTTTGCTCTCATCCTGAAAAAAACTGTTTTTTACATGTATATATTCTTCTAAAGTTTTATGATAGTCCAGATGATCCTGAGTGATATTTGTCAAAATTTTCAGCGCAAAACTGAGGCCTTCAATACGTTTTTGCACGATTGCATGGGAACTGACTTCCATTACAAAATACTCACATCCCGCACTCACTGCCTGGTAAATATGCCGGTAGGTATTGAGTACGGATGGGGTGGTAAGCGTTTTTCCCTCACATGCCTCATCATTCATAAACAACCCGCGGGTTCCCTGCATTGCAGCCTTGTAGCCAAGATCGAGTAAAAATGAATAGATTGCACTCGCCGTTGTAGTTTTGCCGTTTGTACCGGTAATACCGATTATTTTAATCTGGTCAACACCAAAGAACTCTGCAATGTCTTCGATTCTGACAATAGAGTGGGCATTATTCCTCTTTGCATCTTCTATATAGCCGCTGTTTTGGTGCGTCAGAACAAACGCCGTCTCGGCATCACACTCTTTTGAGTTTTCAGTGATATATTTATACGCTTGATTTGGCAGTTCAATTTTCAATATTTTTGCCCTGTGCCAGTTTTTTTAACAGTTTTCGCAAGAGTTTGTCACCGGGATATACACTCAGAGCATTTTCAAGATAGGTTAATGCCATTTGTGCAAAATCATGTTCTATCAGTTTGTCTAAAAAATCTAAAAAATCTTCTTTGTTTGTTATAATTACTCGGGTAGAAAACATAATATTTTCAAAGGTTTCTACAAAATCTCCGCCTTCATCCAAAATTTTTTGAAAATCACTGTAAAGAATCCCCTCTTCAAACTCCAATCTGTTACGCAAAGGTTCGGCAAATACTTCACTGAGTTTTTCCAGGGTACCGTCCATGCTTTCAAGTATTTCACTCATAATAGCATCAGCTTCTTCTTTGTCTTCTTCTCTTAATATTTCATAATAATCAAACAGTGCTTCGGCACCCTCTTCTCCGCTCATAGCCATTTCCGAAAGGATAACTCCGTTAAAAGCCTCTTTTGAATCCGGATCATTTTGCAAAACCTGTGCAAATTTATCTAAGGCATTTTTATATTCCGCCCGCGAAAAATTCTCTTTTGCCTGTGATAATATTTTATATTTACTTATTGTTCCCATATGCTTCTTTTATAAATTATCTATATCGTTTTCCATGCCCATCGGGACATTGACAACAGTTATTTCAGGATGGATATCCATTCTCAACTGTCTCTCGACACCGTACTTTAATGTACTTCCACTGCTCGCACACCCTATGCATGCACCTTTTAGCTGTACATAGACACTTCCGTTTTTCACGGTAATAAAATCTATGTCTCCCCCGTCAAGCGCCAAAGAGGGGCGCACCTTGTCTATAACACGCCGAACCGGTTCCAATAATTCTTCATCTGTAAATGGAATCATACTTATCCTTTTTATATTATTGCCATCCCAAAGCAAACTTAAGTATACCAGCGATTAAAAGAATATGCAATTGCAAGGCACAAATTCGCAGGAGCTACTAGTAGCTTCAAGGATTTGTAACGAAGTCAAGTGTATGTTCTTTTAATCGTCCTTTGGATAACTCATAAAGAGGCAATCTGCAAAGCATCTATTTTTCAACTCTACTAGTAGAGCCTTCAGAATAGCTACTTCACATCTTAGCTCTTGATGAGTTACTGGTATGCTTAAGTTTGCTTTGGGATGGCAATATAACTCTTCTATTATCATAAAATATGACAAAATCGCTTAACAAGTCATAAAATTATTATTTAACTCATCTTTTAAAGCCATAACCTCTTGTACGTAAGAGGGCTTTCGCATACCGACGAGTATATAATCAATTACATCCTGTTTATATAAAAATTCCAAAGCACACACCTGGGTTTTTTTATGACACCCCTGAAATTCTTCTTTAAGTTCACTTCTCACACGTTTTGAACACTCGTATGCAACCATTGTTCTGTACTCTTGTAAAAAAAGATCTACAAATCTGAGTAATTCATCCAAAGAATCCGGTTCTAAATTCTTCAATGCTTCTCTTATATGAGGAATAATCTGTGAATGCAAAAAAGTGTCATACTCACCAATCCATCCAAACCTGTGCTTATTTTCATCCATTTGTTCAATCAAATTATACAACGGTTTGAGTAAATCATTGTCACAGGCTTGAAGCAATTCATTCAGACAGGTATAATATTCCCTGCTTTCATCATAATCGGCCAGTCTGTGCATCAGTTTGTTTTTTTGTGCATTTAACGGACGGTTGGCAAGGACTCTCAGCCCATTTTTTTTCGCCCAGGCCGCACATTTGAGACCTTCTTTTTCAACTTTGTTTATTGGCAGTTGCACTGTGGTAAAACTGTGTTGTCTGTTTCCCGCTTCATCTGCGGCATTTTGGGCAAGTGTCAGTAAACTTTCATAGGGCAAAAACTCCAAATCGTCCTCTGCCTTTGCAAAGCTGTTGGAACTGATACCGTAGGAGCTGATACGTCCCTCTTTGACCTCTTCTTCCAAGCCCACAAATGCTTCATAGATTCTTTGGTACATTTCATCCAAAACTTCATCTCTGTTTTTGCCCTTATTGAGAGCATCAAGCAAAAAATACTCAGGATTGTGAATTAAATAACAATCAAGTTTACTCATTTGCAGTCTTTGGAGTGAAGCATCAAGCTGTTTTTTTAGAAACGATTTTGCAATTGAGTGGTAACAGTGTTCACTGAACTCTACAACATCTTCAAAAGGCATTTCTTTGTGTGCGAGCATATTGGAGCCTTGAATATACCCGTATTTGCTTACAATTTTAATTTTATCTCTGATTTCATCAGGAACACTGCGCAGCACTTTGCCGATTGCTCTTTCGGCACCGCCGTCTGTATAATTTGTAGAGGTATCAATCAGTTCTATCCCGGCGTATACAGCCTCTTTCAATGCTTCTATATGCAAAGGATTCTCATCTGTGACTCTGTAAGTTCCGAATGCGAAAGTACTCATAATGCGTCCTGTATTGTAAAGTATTTTAGAATTCGTAAATTCTCTCTGTCTAATGGGGAAAGTTTAAAAAGAAGTTACAATAACAGACACAGGGTCTGGTATTGTAAATATAGTAACTATACTAATTCGATAAATGCCATTGGTGTAGCATCACCACGACGAATACGAGTTCTCACTATTCTAGTATATCCACCTGTACGATCAACATACTTCGGTGCGAGTTCATTTACTAAAGTTTTCGTTGCTTCTTTGTTTTGAAGCGCAGCAAATACTGCTCTGTGTGCATTTGAGTCATTTTTACCAGCAGTTGTGATAAGTTTCTCAATATAAGAGCGTAGCTCTTTTGCTTTTACAGCAGTTGTTTCTATTTTACCATGTTCTATTAACGAAATACTAAGGTTCGCTAAAAGTGCTTTACGGTGTGCACTTGTACGACCTAGCTTACGATATCCATGACGGTGTCTCATATCTCATTCCTCTATTGTGCCTGTACGGCTTCTATTTTCTTTTTTAGTGCAGTAACTACATCATCAGCTAAATCAGCACCAACTTCAAAACCAAACTCTTGAACTTTTTCTACGATTTCATCGTAAGATTTTTTTCCAAGATTTTTCACATTTTTCAAATCGTTTGTACTCATAAGTACAATCTCACCAATAAGTTTAATGTTTGAGCGATCAAGACAATTAAAGCTACGCGCACTTAATCCTAAACTGTCAATGTTTGTTGTTAGTTTTTTCAAATCAGGTGACTCTTCAACTCTTTCAATGGTAGCAGGCGCTTTAATACTGATTTCTGAATTAAATACAGCCAACTGTGCATACATTACTTCCAAAGAGTTTCTAAATGCATCGATTGGTGAAATTTGTCCATCAGTTCTGATATTCATAATAACTCTTTCAAAGTTAGGGTTATCTTCTACCAATACATTGTCAATTTTATATGTAGCACTTCTTACCGGAGTAAAATATGCATCCAATGCGATATATTCATCATCATCAACTTCCGCAGCAGTATCTTCACTCGCAACATAGCCGATACCCTGTGCAATTTTAAGCGTAAAATTCAGTGTAGAATCTTCATTTAAAGTTGCAAGCGGAGCATCCGGTGTTACCACCTCTACTTCATCATTGCTGAGATCGCCGCCTTTAATGGCACACGGTCCCGCAAAACTGTAGTTAATCTCAGCTTCTGTTGCATCATTGTTCAGTTTAAAGCGTATCTCTTTCAAATTTAAAATAAAATCTGAAATATCTTCAAGCATACCGCGAACCGAGTCAAACTCATGTTTGGCACCTTCGATTTTAATTGCGATTGGTGCATAACCAACCGAACTGCTTAATAAAAAACGGCGAAGTGGATGAGCCAACGATATAGCGTACCCTACTTCAAAAGGGTATGCCATAATGTTTGCTTCATTGTCACTTATTTGTTCTACCTCAAACTCTTGTGGAGCAAGTGGAGTAGTTTTAATTTTTTTCATATCTTTTACGCCTTTTGTATTAAATTATTATTTCGAGTAAAGTTCAACGATTAAACGTTCTTCAACTGGAATAACAACTTCTTCACGCTCCGGAAGACGAGTAAAGATACCATACACTTTTTCAGCATCAATGTCTACCCAAGGAGCAAGACCAGTTTGGTTTGTAAGCTCAATAGCACGAACAATCTGATTGTTCTTTTTGCTCGCTTCTTTTACTTCAATCTTTTGTCCCGGTTTAACACGGTAAGAAGGAATATCAAGTTTTTTGCCATCTACCAAAATATGACCGTGTGTTACAAGTTGACGTGCAAATCTGCGAGTAGATGCGAATCCCATTCTGTACACAACATTGTCTAATCTCTGCTCGATTAATGTAATAAGGTTTGTACCTGTATTTCCATCACGACGCTTAGCTTCAACGAATAAAGCACGGAATTGCTTTTCAGAAATACCATACATAAATTTCGCTTTTTGCTTTTCATTAAGCTGTAAACCATACTCAGAAACTTTTTTACGACGCTGACCATGCTGGCCTGGACCGTAAGGACGCTTCTCTAAAGCAGATTTTCCTGCCAAACGACGCTCACCTTTTAGGTTAAGGCTTACTCCGAATCTTCTCTCGATTTTTTCTACTGGACCTCTATATCTTGCCATCAGTAATCTCCTTAAACTCTACGACGCTTAGGCGCGCGACAACCGTTGTGTGGTAATGGTGTAACATCTTTCATAAATGTAACACGGATTCCTTCGATAGCTCCGACAGCTTTTACTGCAGTTTCACGACCAGAACCGGGACCTTGAACTTTAATACCAAGCTCTTTTATACCATGTACCTGTGCTTTTGCAACTGCATCTTCAACAGCAGCCTGTGCAGCAAACGGAGTTGATTTTTTAGAACCTTTAAATCCTAAAGAACCGGCAGAACTCCAAGCAATCATATTACCCATTTCATCTGTAATAGTCACAAGAGTATTATTAAATGATGCCGCAATATGAATGATACCACGTGATATATTCTTTTTTATTACTTTTTTTCTAACAGCTTTTCTTTTTGCCATACTATAATTCCTTACGCTGCGCCGACAGTTTTACGTTTACCCTTACGAGTACGCGCATTTGTCTTAGTTTTTTGACCACGGCATGGAAGACCACGACGGTGACGAAGCCCTCTGTATGAACCTAAATCCATAAGTGCTTTAATATCCATAGCAACTTTTTTACGCAAATCACCCTCAACCATATGGTTTTCACGGATCTCTTTTGTTATAGCTGCTACATCTTCTTCGTTTAATTCGAAAACTCTTTTATTGTAGTCAATTCCTGTCGCGTCTAATATTTGACGGGCAGTATGAAGACCAATTCCATAGACGTATGTTAATGCATACTCTATTCTTTTTTTCTTAGGTAAATCAACACCAGCAATACGAGCCATGATTATCCTTGTCTCTGTTTATGTTTAGGGTTCTTGCAGATTACTCTTACAATACCTCTTCTTTTGATAACTTTACAGTCATCACACATCTTCTTTACTGAAGCACGTACTTTCATTGAAAGTCTCCTGTGGTAACATCTTTACTGCCTTTAGGCAAGCGCATAACACTTGTAATAACGTTGCTTGCCAATACTTTTATCTACATGTATTCATATAGATAGAAATACTCTTTGCTTTGTTAAAACAGTAAAGTGGATGGGAATTATATCCAAAACAATGTAAAAGTATTATTAAGAGCATAGGAAGTGACACAAAAGTGACAAATTTTATTAGTGATTTTTAACGCCGGTTTTTATAAACTGTCGATATCACTTAAGAAGGAAAACAACAGATGGTAGAGTATATTTTAAAGCGAGACGGTTCCTACAAACAATTTTTCTCTTATAAAATAGAAGATGCCATCAAAAAAGCCTTTTTAAGTGAAAATGTAGATTTTGACGAAGCGGTATACATCAAAGTCATTCAAAGACTTGAAGCTAAACGGATTGTTGCTGTTGAAGATATACAGGACATTATAGAAAAAGAGCTGTACAAAGCAAAATATTTTGATGTTATGCGCTCTTTTATACTCTACAGACATCTTCATAAACTTCAAAGAGAAAAAGCCATTGAAGATGATACTACCTATATCCATTCGACACAGACTATAGAAGAGTATATCAGCGGAAGTGACTGGAGAATAAAAGCAAACTCAAACACAGGCTACTCCAGCGCCGGTCTTGTAAACAATACAGCAGGCAAAGTGATTGCCAACTACTGGCTTGACAAAATTTACTCAAAAGAAGAGGGGTATGCACATAGAAACGGGGACTATCACATACACGATTTGGACTGTTTGACCGGATACTGTGCCGGCTGGAGTCTGAGGGTTCTTCTGGATGAAGGATTTAACGGAGTAAGGGGAAGAGTAGAGAGTGATGCACCAAAGCATTTCAGAGAAGCTCTCGGACAAATGGCGAACTTTTTGGGAATTTTGCAAAGTGAATGGGCCGGCGCCCAGGCCTTTTCATCTTTTGACACCTATCTGGCGCCTTATCTTTTTAAAGATCAACTTTCATACAAGGAGGTAAAAAAAAGTATTCGCAGTTTCATATATAACCTAAACGTACCCGCTCGATGGGGACAATCACCTTTTACAAATATTACTATAGACTGGAACGTTCCTGATGATTTGAAGGATCAGATTCCAACATGTAAGCAGGAGCATCTTTTTAAAAATATTTCAGATACCGGGTTAAGATTCAAAGCACTGCAGAGGGGTGTTTCATCCCTCACAGAGATGACCTATAAACATTTTCAAAAAGAGATGCACATCATCAACAAAGCTTACTATGAGGTTATGACAGAGGGAGACAAAACCGGTCAGCCTTTTACATTTCCTATACCTACCGTCAATATTACAGAAGATTTTGACTGGTACGGTGAAAATACGGATTTGCTGTTTGAAAACACCGCTAAGATTGGCTCCTCCTACTTCCAAAATTTCATAGGGAGCCAATACAAACGGGACAAAAACGGGGAAATCATCGCAAATGAAGAGGCCTACAAACCCGGACATGTCAGAAGTATGTGCTGCAGACTACAGCTTGATTTAAGAGAATTGCTTAAACGAGGCGGTGGTCTTTTCGGCAGTGCGGAAATGACAGGCAGCATAGGGGTTGTCACTATTAATATGGCAAGGCTGGGCTTTTTGCACAAAGGCAATATGGAATCTCTGCTTGAACGCCTTGACGAACTGATGGAGTATGCAAAGTCTACACTGGAGAAAAAACGTGTTTTTATTCAAGAGATGTACGACAGAGGACTTTTCCCTTATACAAAAAGATATCTGCCCGGGTTTAGAAACCACTTTTCTACCATCGGGGTCAACGGGATGAATGAAATGATTTTGAATTTTACCGGAGGAGCCTATGACATCAGTTCCACACAGGGCATTGACTTTGCCACTGAGATATTAGACCACATAAGAAAAAGAATGGTCGAGTTTCAGGAGGAAACAGGCAATCTTTACAACCTTGAAGCCACACCGGCGGAGGGAACAACCTACCGGTTTGCCAAAGAGGACAAAAAAAGATACGGTGACAAAATCATACAGGCCGGTATGGATGAAAACATCTACTATACCAACTCTTCACAGATTCCTGTGGGTCTGACAGATGACCCTTTTGAAGCACTCACTCTGCAGGATGAACTGCAGACAAAATACACCGGTGGCACTGTTTTGCACCTTTACATGCAGGAGCGTCTCAGCTCAACCGAAGCCTGCCGCAGACTGGTCAAAAATGTCATCACAAATTTCAGACTGCCTTACATTACGGTAACACCGCTCTTTTCAGTTTGTCCAAAACACGGCTATCTCTCAGGAGAACACGAATACTGCCCAAAATGTGACGAAGCACTGATACAAGAATATGAAAACAACAAAAAGGAAGCATCATGATAAATAAAAATAAAATCTTAGAAGAACTTAAAGAACAGAGACAAAAATGTATAGTATACACACGAGTCATGGGATATCATCGTCCTGTTGAAAGCTTCAACCTAGGAAAAACCGGTGAACACAGACAACGCAAACAGTTCAAAGAGTAAAAAATGCATTTATGATATCACAAAGTTTACCCATCTGGACTACCCTGATCATCTAGCCTGCATCATATGGTTCAGCGGGTGCAATATGCGCTGTGATTTTTGCTACAACAAAGAGATAGTCTTTGCAAAAGAAGGCAGTTACAGTATGGAAGATGTGCTGAAGTTTTTGCGAACAAGAGTCTCTTTGCTTGATGCTGTCGTTCTCTCAGGCGGAGAAGCCTCTTCCTATGCCCTCACTGACTTTTGCAAGGCAATCAAAAAGCTCGGATTTTTAATCAAACTTGATACCAACGGCACAAACCCTTTACATGTAAAGGAACTCCTTGGTCTGGACCTGCTTGATTATGTCGCGCTGGATTATAAAGCCCCCCAATATAAATTCACACCTGTAACACACTCCGGCAAATTTCATGAATTCAGCCAAACACTTGACCTGCTTATCCGCAGTGGTATTGATTTTGAAGTACGCACCACACTCCATAGCGATTTGCTCAATGTAGATGACATCAACTGCATTCTGTCAGATTTAAAAGAGAGAGGCTATAAGAATACCTATTATATTCAGGAGTTTATCGAAGCAAAAAGTACTGTAGGCGGACTGCAAAAACCTTCAAAACCTTTCAACAAATCCCTCTTAAGAAGTAATTTTCCTGTTATTTGGAGATAAATTCCTTTTTCTTGACGTAAATCAATTTTTTACTGCCGTTTATAAGTTATCATTCTGTGAAATTTAAATCAGACAAAATTTGTCTTATTTAAAAAAAACTGAGTATTTGTATACTCTTCACAAGGAAATATCATGACAAAAGTTATACTGACATTTACATTGGCAATGGTTGCACTACAGGCACAGGACACAGTACACTACGACAAAAAAGAAGTGAAAAAACCGGCTATTGCAAGACCATACCATCCGGGTCAGAATTAATCCGAGGCTATTGATTAAACGCTATCTGATAGCCAAGTCCTTTTACATTTATAAGGAACTCTTTGGAGGTTTTTTCTCTAAAGCGCCTTATAAATGTTCTCAATCTTTCATCACTTACATCTTCCTTCCAAATCATATTTTTGATTGTTGCATACTCCAAAATACCTCGGTTCTCCTCATAGTTTTTGACTAACGCCTGCAAAAACAGAAGTTCCTTTTTTGAAAGTGCGATATATCTGTTGTTTTTGTATAGACTGTTGGTGGTTTTATTAAATACAAATCCGTCCAAAAAATTTAAAAGCTTTTTACCAATGCTTGCTTCGAGTGAGAGAATATACTCTAAAACCTCATCCGGATCAAAAGGTTTTATAAAGTACTTAACAACTCCGGTATCTATTGCACCCAACAATTTTTCCACATCGCTAAAAGCACTCAGTATTATAATTTTGCTCTGTGGATTTATACGTTTGATCTCCTGAGCCATCTCCAGTCCGCTTTTGTTTGGCATCATAATATCGGTAATCACAATGTCCGGAAAAACCTTCTTATATATATGTAAGCCCTCATCTCCGTCTTTTGCCAGTAAAAAACTGTGAAAATGGTCTCCGATAGCATTTTTCAGCAACAGTGAAAGTTTTTCTTCATCTTCAACAAATAAAACTTTCAGACTTTTTAAAAATTTATTTCTCATTATCTTTTCTCTCTGTTTTGCAGCGGAATTTTTATACTGAAAGTTGTAGAACCGTTTTTGGATTTTACATCTATGGAACCGTTCAAGCCCTGTTCGCAAATCATTCTCGACATAAACAGCCCAAGTCCTGTACCCGAAGAGGAGTGCTTTGTCGTAAAATAGGGTTCAAAAATTTTATAAATCTCTTTTTCTTTGATACCGCCGGCATTGTCACTAAACTCTATAAGTGCAAAATCTTTTTCTTTTTTTACACGTATATGTATCTCTTTTATCAAAACAGACGACTGTAAAAAAGCATCTTTTGAATTTTGGATAAGATTGATAATCACCTGTGTCAACTCATTTGAAATGCCTAAAATTTCCACATCTTCAAACTCAGTATGCACACTGATCATCTCTTTGATTATAATTTTTTCTAAAATGTTTAATGATTCATTGATACTGTCTGCTATTTTGAAATAGTTTTTCTGCTTTGTCGGTTTAAAAAAGTTGGTAAAATCATCAATCGTCGTCGACATATTCTGTATAATTGCCTTGCTCTCATCATACAGACTCTGCACTTCCTCTTCTTCGTTGTTAAGCGCTGCTTTTTTTAAACTAAAGAGTGTCAGACTGAGTTCTGTGAGCGGTTGTCTCCACTGATGGGCTATGTTTGCAAGCATCTCGCCCAGACTTGCAAGCCGTGACTGCCAAAACATCACTTTTTGCTTTTGTTCATTTTTGGCTATCTCTTCTTGCACCCGAAGCTCAAGCGTTTCATTGAGTTCTTTAAGCTCCTGTGTCTTCTCCTGCACCCTTTTTTCAAGATTTTCATTGAGTTCCTGCAGCTCTTTTTCTTTTTGCTCCAGACTCTTTTTGTAAAACACCTCTTTTGTAACATCATAACGAATCGCCACAAACTCTTCAATGTTGTTTTGTTTGTCAAGGATGGGAATGACGGTGGTATTGACATAAAAAGTTCTCCCGTCTTTTGCTCTGTTTTTTACGGTGGCCTTATATGTTTTTTTTGCCTTGATTGTCTCCCACAATTTCTTAAACACGGAGGTTGCGACATCAGGATGTCTGACAATATTATGGTTTCTGCCGATAAGCTCCTCTTTTGAATAGCCCGAAATTTTGCAAAACTCCTCATTGACAAAGGTAATGATGCCGTTGACATCGGTTTTTGAGATAATATTGCTTTTTTCAATCGCTTCTTTATACTGTTCTAACATAGTTTAATTTTAGCCAAACTAATCCCAAAGTACACTTACGCCATACTCTTCATTCAAAATGATATTTTTTGTATAGTAAATCTTTTTGCCGTATTTTTTACTGAGCAGTTCCACTTCGAGTTCCCTCTCACTTAAAAGTTCTCTGACCTCCTTGTAACCCAGCCATTTACCGTATTTTGCCAAAGAGTTCTGCCAGATTCTGAAGCTGCATGTAGATTCCGGCGTCACTTCAAACATCTCTCCGTCTTCTGTCTGCCAGTGGGCGTTTGAACAGGCATAGAGTTTTACTTTTTTTCCTCGCACCTCTTTGTCGCGTACTTCAATTGCACCGTCATCGCAATATGGGCATTTTCCTAAAATCATCATCTCACTCCTGATTTTTATGCTATTATTATAAGGCTTTTCAACCACTGCTTCGCAATTTATTGCAATTTGACATATTATAAGGATACAACAATGCAAAACAAATTTATGGATGCGATGAACTTTCGCCATGCCTGTAAAATATTTGATGAAACCAAAAAGATAAGTGATGAAGATATGCACTTTATTCTTGAATGTGGCAGAAAATCACCCTCCTCTTTCGGTATGGAAGCCTGGAAATTTTTGGTCATTACAAACGAAGACCTCAAAGCCGAGCTGAGACCGGCATGCTGGAACCAGGTACAAATCACTTCCTGTTCGCATCTCGTTGTTATTCTTGCCGGAATAGAGAGTCTCAAACCGGAGTCAGGAGAAGTCAAAAAAAGATTTTCAAGGCGTAATATGCCGCAGGAATCACTTGATATGTATATGGACCTCTATGCCAAACATTTGGAAAAAACACTTAGCAGCGATGAAAATATTTACTGCTGGAGTGCAAGACAGACCTATATAGCTGCTGCCAACATGATGACCGGTGCTGCCTATACAGGAATAGATTCCTGTCCTATAGAAGGGTTTGAAAAAGAAAAAGTCGAAGATATTTTAGGTCTTGATACTAAAAAATTTCAAGTCGCAATGGTGCTTCCTTTTGGCTACAGACTCAATCCGCAACCAAAACAGATCAGACTGCCGTTCGACGAAGTAGTGGAGTTTATACTCTGAGTGTGGCAGTCAACCGTTTAGGATAAATGAAAAGTTCGAGTGCTTCGGTGACAGACTTGCAGACTATATCCGAAGCGAGCAGACTTTTTGTGCTGCAGCCCTCATCACCAAGTACACAAATGCCTATGTGCGCTTTTTGCAGCATTTTCATATCGTTGTTTCCGTTACCCACAGCCGCACACTCACTTGCATTTAATGCAATAATATATGCCTCTTTTTCCAAAGTATGGTTTGCACTCTCCAATACCTTTACATGTAAAGCATACTCTTTTAGCTCATTTTTGACACTGCCAAAGGTATCTGCCGTGATTACATGTAAAGTATATTCTTTGGCCAGAAGCGGCAGCAGTCTCTTTGCCTCTTCCAGTAAAATACCGTCTTTTGCAAGCGTACCGTTATAATCCAAAATAATATGTTTTATATTTCTCTGCATTTTTTTCCTTCCTGTTTTGTATAGTTTTCAAGTCTAAAGCCCGCACTGAAGTACGGGTTCCGAGAAAATCACTTAACTTTGAAATATCGTCTTTTACTACAGTACTGTTATAATCAAGAACAAATTATTTTGTGTAATTTTCAAGCCTAAAGTCGGTACTTTAGTGCCGATTCCGAGGGATAGTACAGTTTTTCACAACCCGTATTTCAGTGTCAATGCCATTAAGTTAAGCATCTTTTTCGGAACCGGTACTTTAGTGCCGGCTTTGTTTTTTTGAAGACTAAAGCCTGGGTTCCAGGAAAATCTCAGTTTTTGTCTTAACTTAATGGCATTGATGCTTCAGTACAGATTCCGGCATACTTCTTAATCTCTCTTTTAGTCAAAGAAGACTAGTATATGAAAAAATATTTAGGACATTATACATTATGAAAGGTATAAAACTCACACAATACAGTCACGGGGCGGGTTGCGGCTGTAAAATTTCTCCAAAACTGCTTGATACTATTTTAACAACCACGAGAGAAACGATTGCTTACCCTGATTTACTTGTCGGCAATTCTTCAAAAGATGATGCCGCGGCTTTTGATTTGGGCAACGGGACGTCTGTTTTAAGCACGACTGATTTTTTTATGCCCATAGTCGATGACCCGTTTACTTTTGGGCGCATAGCTGCCACCAATGCCATCAGCGATATTTACGCTATGGGCGGTAAACCGCTTATGGCCATTTCCATTTTTGGCTGGCCGATTGACAAGCTTGATGCGGATGTGGCACGCGAAGTTATTGACGGCGGCCGCTCAGTCTGTGAAGAAGCAGGTATTCCACTGGCAGGCGGGCACAGTATAGATTCTCCCGAACCTATATTTGGACTTGCAGTTACAGGCATAGCACAAAATAAACATCTTAAACGCAATGATACTGCCGAAATCGACTGCGAACTCTACCTCACAAAACCACTGGGGATAGGCATACTGACAACGGCACAAAAACAGGGAAAAATTGCCGAGGGTGACATAGATATTGCCGTAGAAGCCATGTGTACCCTGAACAAAATCGGTGCAGAAATCTCCGCATTAAAAGGCGTGACCGCACTTACCGATGTGACAGGTTTCGGACTGCTTGGGCACTTAAGCGAAATATGTGAGGGAAGCAGTATCAGCGCTGTTGTAGAGTTTGACAAAGTACCGACACTCAAAAATGTCAAAAAGTATCTGAAGATGGGCTGTGTTCCGGGAGGCACACGCAGAAACTTTGAGAGTTACGGAAATAAAATTTCTCCGATGTCCCAAGAACAGCAGGACATTTTATGTGACGCACAAACCTCTGGCGGACTGCTGTGTGTGGTGAAAAAAGATACAAAAGAAGCCTTTTTGGCACTTACAAAAAATGCAGGGCTTTGCCTGGAACCAATCGGATTTACATGTAAAGCAAGCAAATATCTTGTAGAGGTAGTCTGACTTTGCCCAATAATATTACAAATGTAACAGATGATTTTTTATCTATTGTCCTCAATGAAACACCTCTGCTTGATGTCCGCGCCCCTGTTGAGTTTGAAAAAGGAAAGTTTATCAATGCAACAAACCTGCCTATACTTGATGATGAAGAACGCAGACTTGTCGGCATACGGTACAAAGAGGCCGGAAATTACGCAGCCATAAAGCTGGCCGAGTCTCTTATTCAAAATGAGGGAAAAGAGAAAAGAGTCCGCCTCTGGCAGGACTACCTCAAAAAAAATCCCGAGGCAAAGCTTTACTGTTTTAGAGGAGGACAACGCTCAGGGATTGCGCAGGAGTGGCTAAAAGAGAGCAATATTGATATTACCCGACTCAAAGGCGGATACAAGGCTTTTCGCAATTTTTTGATGCAACAGAGTGAAGACATCAGTACGCAGACACCCACACTTATTTTAGGTGGCAGAACAGGCTCGGGAAAAACCATTCTTTTAAATAAACTGCCAAATGCCATTGACCTTGAAGCCGTTGCCAATCATCGCGGCTCTTCATTTGGAAGTTTTGTCAACGCACAGCCCTCGCAGATTGATTTTGAAAACAATCTTGCCTACAAACTCATACAGTTTCATCATAAAAATTTTACCCATCTTGTTTTGGAACATGAAAGCCATAATATCGGCAGAACATTTATTCCAAAACCCGTATATGACAATTTTATGCAGGGACAGCTTGTATTGCTGCAGACTCCGATTGAAGTTCGCGCACTCATAACGTATGAGGAGTATGTTCTTGGCGCACTCAAAGAGTATACATTACAATACGGGGAAGAAGGTCCGCAAATATGGGCACACAATGTACAATCAGGGCTCAAAAGAATCCAAAAACGTCTGGGTGACCAGCTTTACAGACAACTTGCACAACTCTTTGACGAAGCCTGTTCCCAAGATACCCAGGCAGAGGCAAAAACATTCTACTTGGAGTGGATTACCCTTTTGTTACAAAGATACTACGATCCGATGTATGATTACCAGATTAAAAAGAGTCCCATACCTGTTGTTTTTGAGGGAAATACTTCTGATGTGTTGCACTTTTTACAACACCAATTATGAAAATATGATACAATTTCCTCATGCAAAACAATTCAACACAATTAGAGCTTTTAAACAATACAAATAAAACCTTTGAAGAAGAGTTTTTCCGATATGCCAAACCTTTTGAGTATGAAAAAGGGTCTTCGCCATTTTATCCGGATGATCTGCTCAAATATTTTTATATTGTAGTGGACGGCAGAGTAAAAACATATCAAATAAACTTTCAGACAAACAAAGAACAAACACTTTTTATCTATAAGCGCGGAGACATGTTTGATGTCATCTCCCTGCTTGACGGCAAACCGCATGAGGTTATTTATGAGGTTATCGAAGATGCAAATATTTTACGCCTGCCGATTGAAAAAGTCCGCTACTGGCTTGAAAATGATGCTACTTTTAATAAAAAGTTCTTTCCCTACCTTGCTGCGCACATGCGCTATACGGAAGAACTTGCTACCGAACTTGCCCTGTATGATACAAAAGAGCGTTTTTTAAATCTTTTAGTACAGAATTTAAACCCCAATCACAGATTCCGATACCAACTCCTGCAAAATCTCTCCAACAGCGAAATAGCAAAACTGCTCGGAACGGTCCGTCATGTTATAGAAAGAAGCATCAAACAGCTCAAAGCTGACGACATCATAGAAACCAGCAGACGCAACATAAAAGTAAAGAATCTTCAAAAACTTTTAGACAAAACCTCCCAAATGCTACTTAAGTAGCAAAATACTTTTTCAAAACAGACTATCATTTCTTAAATAAAAAATTTAAGGAGTGAGACATGTTAGTGACAAGACATAGAAACCCGATACAAAATACAAGAAGATTTGATTTGATTAACGAATTTTTTAATGCACTGGAAACACAAAACAGCGAAGAGCCAAGAGAGGTTTTTGACTTTGTACCGGCTGTCAATACGAGAGAAGGGGACGATGCCTACTATATTGAGCTTGATTTGCCGGGTATAAAAAAAGAGGATGTGGAGATCAGTGTTGACAAAAACATCTTAACCATCAAAGGCAAAAGAGAAGTAAAAAAAGAAGAAGAGAAAGAGGACTACTACAGAATAGAGAGTGCCTACGGTACTTTTTCAAGAAGTTTTACGCTCCCTGAAAAAGTAGACAGTGAAAATATCCGTGCAACCGGAGAAAACGGGGTGGTCGAGATTACCATACCAAAACTGAAAGTCGAAAAAGATACAACGAAAAAAATTGAAATCGAGTAAGGAGGATTATCATGGATATCGTACAAACATCAAAAGAGTTAGTGGAAAAAGCGGAAGAAAAAGTTGAAAAAGGTTTGGAAGTTGTCAAAGATACATTTCACAATGTAGCATCACATCTTCCTCTGGCAAACCTTGCAAAACATCGTAATGACACCTTCACAATCGAAGTTGATTTACCGGGTGTTAAAAAAGAAGATATAGAATTAAAAGTCGAAGATGACTATCTGACTGTTACAGCGGTCAGAAAATTTAAAAACGAGGTCAAAGAGGATGATTACTATCTCTGTGAATCAAATTTTGGCGTCATCTCAAGAAGTTTTATCCTGCCTGACAATATAGACAGAGATAAAATTCAGGCAAAATTTGAAGACGGAAGACTGTATCTGACTCTTGAAAAACTCGAATCCAAAAAGACAAAGAACATCAGCATCCAATAACAAAGGGTGCTGACACAAGGAGTTAGCTATGAAAAAACTAGTAAGCAGTCTGTTGCTTTCATCTTTGCTGACCGGATCTGCATTCGCGAGTATGGATGCAATGAACCCCTATGATGCAGATTTCGCAAGAATGAACCAGTATTTCAACTCTTTGATAGAGTCGCACTTAAGCAGTTCGGCGTTAAACAATTTCAGTTATCCGAGAACGGACATTCAGGATGCAAAAGACAAAATAGTATTAAAGTTTGATTTGGCGGGAGTTGACAAAAAAAATATTAAACTTTCCATTGATGACAATAAAATTTTGACTGTAAAAGGTGAGAAAAAAGAGTCCAAAGAAGAAAAATCCAAAGATTTTGTCAAAAAAGAGATTTTTTACGGTGAGTTTCAAAAATCAATTCAACTGCCTGAAAATATTGATGAAAGCAAACTTGCAACAAAATTTGAAAACGGTATTTTAACCGTCACGATTCCTAAAACAGAAGTTAAAAAACCAAAAGCAAGACTTATCCCTATAAAATAATTAATTTTTTCTGCTAGAATTCCTCTATGAATTCATACGCAGAAAAATTTACCAACGCTATAGAAAACAGTTTTTTTAATAAACTTCCCAAACATGAACAGGAGTTTATCAAAGAGAAATCCTTTGAGTACAAATTTTCCTATCAGGAAATCAAACAGATAATCAATTTCGCGCGAGATCTGGGGATGTGGGATGAGAAAAGAATCACTGCAGTATTTCCCGAACATCCTCAAAGAAAAGTTGTTTTCTCCAGGCTTAAAAAAGCCTATGAAAATATACGCAACAAACCAAATTCCTATAAAAACTTTACCCTCAAAAATATCCCCCAAGAACAAAAATATACCTTTAAAACAGTACCAAAAGAAGGTTTCGGACTTGGTCTGTGTCCGGTAGCAAGTGAAAAGACACGCTGCTGCAATCTGCTCACGCTTGATGCGGTTGAGAGTTGCGGGTTTGACTGTTCCTACTGTTCCATTCAAAGTTTTTACAATCAAAACACCATTACCTTTGACAGCAGTTTTGCAGACAAACTGCTCAAGCTCCAACTTGATCCAAACAAGACCTACCACATAGGTACCGGTCAGGCATCGGACTCACTGATGTTTGGCAACCGTGAGGGTGTTTTGGATGCTCTTTTTGCCTTTGCAAGAAAAAATCCCAATGTCATTTTAGAATTTAAAACAAAATCGGACAATATAAAATATCTGCTTGAAAATGAAGTGCCGAAAAATATACTCTGTACCTGGAGTCTCAATACCCAGACTATTATTGACAATGAAGAACATCTCACCGCTTCGCTTGCAAAACGTATAGCAGCCGCTCGAAAAATGGCGGACAAAGGTGTTAAAGTCGGCTTTCATTTTCATCCCATTGTAGAATACGAAGGCTATCTTGACGAATATCAAGAAGTATATGAAGAACTTATACTAAAATTCTCTCCACAAGAGGTTGCGCTTGTCAGTTTTGGGACATTGACTTTTATCAAACCGGTGATTAAACAGCTGCGTGAACGCGAGTTTAGAACTAAAATCACACAAATACCGCATGAAGACGCCAGCGGAAAGACATCGTATCCAGACAGTACGAAGGTTGAAATGTTTAAACATGCCTACACCAGCTTTGCTCCATGGCGCCGCCAGGTATTTTTCTATTTGTGCATGGAAGAGCATCATATGTGGGCAAAAACATTCGGCTACCAATACTCTACAAACAATGACTTTGAACACGCTATGCTAGGGGCATACTGTGAAAAACTCGGTCTAGATTTTTTATTATAAAAAGGAATAGTTTTATGCAAACAAAAGAAAGTTATTTTTTATCACAGCCGCATCAGCCGTTTTTTCTTTTAGGTATTATCAATGCAATCATTATGATGCTTATTTTTGCGTTAAATTATAAGGGCATCTTCTCCTTACATGCAGACTCGCTGACATTTCACAGCTACTCTTTGATATTTTTGGTTTTTACAAATTTTTTTACAGGGTTCTTATTTACAACTTTTCCGCGTTTTAATCAGACACAGGTGATAGCAAAAAAATACTATTCCAATATTTTTTATGCAAACACGCTTGCATCATTGCTTTTTCTTATCGGTGTTTTCAGCTCTGAAACCCTTTTACTCGGGGCAATGGTTATAAATCTGACAACTCAGGTTTTTATAGTATTGAAACTAAAAAACATCTATGAAACAGGAATGGCAGCGGACAAATCAGACTCATTTTGGATACTCAATGCAAACTACTTTGGGCTCTTTGGCAATCTTCTTTTTATACTCTCTTTGTTCATACCGGAAATTTTACCAGTTGCCATCAGTATCTCTTTTTACATGTACCTGATTTTTCTTGCTTTTAGTGTCGGACAGAGAATGATTCCTTTCTTCTCCCATTCATTTGCGCCAAAAAATGAAAATTTTGTCAAAATTGTTTTTGTTTTGTTTCTATTCAAGAGTATCTTTGTTTCTGCAGATATAAAAAGCTTGCAGATAGTTACAGATTTACTGCTTGCCGCTTATATGTTTTTTGAGTTTAAACGCTGGGATTTACACCCTTTGCAGTCCCCTCCTATTTTATGGGTACTGCATCTTGCACTTTTTTGGCTGCCTTTGTCTTTCTTTCTTTCGGCGCTCAGTTTGGGTGCGGAGATATTTTTAGATACCTCTTTTTTCTTTTTAAATATTCATCTTCTGGCAATAGGTTTTTTAACAACACTCCTTATAGGCTTTGGAACACGTGTGACACTCGGTCACTCGGGACAACCGCCGCAGGCAGATACATTGGCAACAAAGATATTTTTGTTTATACAGCTTGTTGTGTTGTTCCGTGCGCTTTACAGTATCAATATAGCTTTTGGATGGGGGCTTGGATTTTTGTTTGACATCTCTTTTACTGCCTGGCTCTTGCTCTTTTTGATTTGGGGAGGGAGATATTTTCAAGTGTTGGTTTTTGGAAAAAAATTGTAGCATTGTTTTGCAAAAAGCAAAATTTTCAGATCGGGCTGGCACTTCAATGCTAATGCCATTCAATCAAGCGGTTTTTTCGGAACCCGTACTTCAGTGCGGGCTTTGCATCTTTTAAGACCTGGTCCTGGGTTACAGAAAATATTTAATTTTCTCACAAGTCGCGCTTTGGCATCTGAAAACCCGGGTTCCGATAAATACGTGACTTTTACTGCATTTTGATTATAAAAGTATTGTCAGCTTCTTCAACTTTAAACTTGTGTTTGCCGCAGAATTCATCATTCATATGGTTGACCATCTCCAATGACTTCATCAACGCCTCATCTTTTGACGCTATTTCCGTACTACTTTGAAGATTACTTCTTTTAAAACAGCCACATTCTCTCTCTACTATTATTTTAAACATATTCTCATCCTTGTTAAGTTTTTATGCAATAATATCACGTACAACTTGTTCTACTCTTATTCATATATACAATGCAATTTTTACATTTTCATCTAAGATATGCTGCTCCTTGGTTGGGATTGGTATTATAATACTTTGAAACTTTTTCTATAGCCTGGGTTTTAATTTCCAAGACACACAGCCCGCACTGAAGTACGGGTTCCGGTAAAACTGCCTGATTGTATGGCATTGACACTGAAACATAAATTTTAAAGGAAATAGCTTCAGAACCGGTCAATGCCGTTAAGTTAAGCGGCTTTTTTAAAACCACTTCTTCATACAATTTAGACTTTTGCACCCTAACAGTCGGCACCAAAGTACCGATTCCGATTAAGCGGCTTTTCGGAACCCGTACTTCAGTGCGGGTTCCGGTAAAACTGCCTGGTTGAATGGCATTGACACTGAAACATAAATTTTAAAGGAAATAACTTCAGAACCGGTCAATGCCGTTAAGTTAAGCGGCTTTTTTAAAACCACTCCTTCATACAATTTAGACTTTTGCACCCTAACAGTCGGCACCAAAGTACCGATTCCGATTAAGCGGCTTTTCGGAACCCGTACTTCAGTGCGGGCTTTGTGTTTTGTCAGGTTACACTATAGCGTTCAAACCCAAGTTCTTTGGAAACATCAAGTTTTTTCTTAACCGGATTATTTAAAGAAGAGGGAAGAATTAATGCTATAATGTCACCATATTAACACAACGGAATTACCATGAAAAAAGAGATAAACCCTTACCTGGAACTGGGCAAAATGAATACCCTGCGTGTCGACAGAGACACAACACCCGGCCTGTACCTTATGGCTGAGGACGGCAATGATGTCCTTCTTCCCGGACAGTATGTCACAGATGATATGTGCGAAAATGCTCTTGTAGATGTTTTTTTATATACAGATTCAGAAGACAGGCTGGTAGCCACTACCGACAGACCCCTTGCAATGCTGGATGATTTTGCACTCCTGGAAGTCGTGGATGTGGCTCCTTTCGGTGCTTTTATGAACTGGGGACTGCCAAAAGATTTACTTGTCCCTAAGATGTTTCAAAAAACACCTTTTGAAATCGGCGAAAAAAGATTTATTCGCATAATATATGACGAACGGACACACAGACTTGTCGGCACAGAAAAACTCGGTGATTTTTTTGATCGCAAAGTCAAAGACCTTGCACAGAACAAAGAGGCAGAAATATTAGTCATTTCCAAAACGCCGCTTGGCTTTAAATGTATTGTCAACGGTAAATATGAAGGACTGATATATCACAATGAAATATTTGAAGAGATAAAACTGGGAGACAAAAAGACTGCCTATGTCAAAACAGTGCGCAAAGACGGCAATATCGACCTTACACTTCGGCGTCCCGGCAGTAAAAAAGACGGCTCCTCTGCCCAAAAAGTTCTCAACCTGTTAGAACAGAACAAGGGTATTATGCCTTATAACTACAAAAGTGATGCCGAGCTGATTAAAAATGTATTTGGTCTGAGTAAAAAAGAGTTCAAACGCTCTTTGACACAACTTCAGGATGACGGAAAAATTACGGTCAAAGATACCGGTATATATCTCAAGGCAAAGTAATGGCAAGAAAGAAACAAACACATGATTTAAGTAAAAAAAATGTAGAATATATACAGGACAATATCTTTTACAAAGTTTTACGTTTTAATCCTTCAAATATGACAGTGGATGTAATAAAGATAGAAAAGAATGAAAAAACAAATACTGAAATGCCTTTTGCACATTTGCCCAAAGCAGTAAAAAAGAGTATAAAGCCCAATTAATGCTGGGCTCTATGGACGCATATCCATAATGAATCATGTTAAAGATATACAAGGAGAATCGCAAGTAAGATTATATACTTAAATTGTTACAATAGTGTTAACAAAACTTGAAAAAGGAGTAAAAATATGAAAAAATGCAATACACTGCAGGAAGTAAGAGACGAGGTGGATATTATTGACAAAAAACTTGTTGAACTGATATCTGAGCGCAGCCATTTAATTCGTCAGGCAGCCGGTTTCAAAGAGAGTGTGGCAGAGGTAAAAGCCCAGGACAGGATTGATGATATTATGCAGAAAGTAAGAAAAAAGGCGATTGAGCTCAATGTCAATCCGAATATGATCTCTGAACTCTTTAAGATAATGATTGATGAAATGGTTGAAACAGAAATAAGTGAGTTAAGAAACGCCGGGAATTTTTAAAATTAAAAAGAGGCCGGGACCTCTTTTGCCTATTTGTATCTGTAGGTGATACGCCCTTTGTCCAAAGAGTATGGTGTCAACTCAAGTTTCACTTTGTCTCCTGGAAGTATTTTAATATAGTGCATACGCATTTTACCTGCGATATGACACAGTATAACATGTCCGTTTTCTAATTCAACACGAAAAGTTGCGTTCGGCAAAGCCTCTATAATCTTGCCGTCAACTTCAATAACATCTGCTTTAGCCATTTTAGTCCTTTATAAAGAAATTTCTTACTTTAACTCTCACGCAAGAGATAAAATTTCAGCTTTACCGTCAACAACTGCGACAGTGTGCTCATAGTGAGAACCGCGTAAACCGTCGGTACTGACAACATCCCAACCGTTATCCAAGATAACAGGTTTTGGCTCTTTTTGACATATCATAGGTTCCAGACAAAAAACCATTCCGTTTTTTATTTTCGGTCCGGATTTCGCATTTCCGCCCGCCAAATAATTAGGAATTTCAGGTTCTTCATGAGGTTTTCTTCCTATTCCGTGCCCACAAAAATTACGTAAAGGAACAAAACCGCGCTCCAATATGAACTGTTCCATTAAATAGGAAAGTTCTTTAAAGCGCATTCCTTCTTTGATATTTTCAATAGCATAATACAAAGTATCTTTTGCACAGGCTATTAAATCTTCATCTTCTTTGCTGATTTCTCCGACACCCATGCTTATTGCGGCATCACCGAACCAGCCATCAAGTTCTGTTCCAATATCATACCCTATAACATCTCCTTCCTGGAGTTTGTAGTCACTTGGAATGCCATGAATAATAACTTCATTGAGTGAGGTGCATACCGCATTTGGGAAGCCGTACAATCCTTTAAAAGAGGGTTTTGCACCATGAGAACGGATATAATCCTCTGCCATGGCATCCATCTCTTTTAAACTCATACCGACTTTGGTATTTTTACGAAGAAGGTCTAATGTGCCGCCGACAATTTTGTTGGCGGCACGAAGTTTTTCAATTTCTTGAGGTTTTCTAAGCGCAATAGCCATTGCTACAGACCAACTGCACTGAGAGTTTCATATTTACTCATGTATATCTGAGCTTCTATCTTTCTCATTGTGTCAAGAGCAACCTGCACAACGATCAGCACGGCAGTACCGCCAAAGAAGAACGGTACCCCCATCCCTTTTATAATCATAAAAGGCAGAGTCGCAACGAGTCCAAGATAGAGTGCTCCGGTAAATGTCAATCTGCTTGCCGTTTCATTCAAGAACTCTCTCGTAGCATCACCGGTACGAATACCGGGAATAAACCCGCCTTGACGTTTGAGATTATCCGCAATGTCTTTTGCGTTGAATGTGATTGAGGCATAAAAGAATGCAAAAAACACAACAAACACAAAGGTCAAAAAGTTAAAAAAGTAACTGTTTGGATTCAGATAATCTGCAATAGCCTGCATAGCCGGATTTGTACTGCTTGAAAGCACGGTCATCGGAAACATTAAAATTGCCGAGGCAAAGATAACCGGGATAACACCCGCCAGATTCACTTTAATAGGAATATAGTTCATTACACGTTTGTTTTGGTTTTGCATCATCGTCTTTTTCGCATAGGTTATAGGCACACGACGCTCACCAAGCTCAACATAAATGATAATTCCTACCGTTGTCAGAATCAAAGCAAGAATTGCTATGACAGTAATAAAACTCATTGCACCGGTATTTACCATTTCGATTGTTTGACCAATTGCTCTTGGAATTGCCGAAACAATACCTGCGAAGATAATAAGAGAGATACCATTACCGATTCCGCTTTGTGTAATCTGCTCACCAATCCACATTAAAAGCATTGTACCTGCAAGCATTGAAACAGCAGAAAGCATGATAAATGTAGTGTGATCGGCAAGAATTGCAGAGTTGCCCGTAGGTCCGGTTAAGCTTTGCAGTCCTACACTGACACCGACAGCCTGAATTAATGTTATAACGATAGTCGCATAACGAATAATCTGCATATATTTCACCATACCGTCACGCTCTTTTTTCATTTGACCAAGTGTCGGAAATGTTGCAGCTAAAAGCTCCATAATAATTGAGGCGGTGATATAAGGCATAATGCCGAGTGAAATAATAGAGAGTCTCTGTACAGCATTTCCGCTGAACATGTTAAACAATCCCAATGCGTCTGATTGATGTGAGTCGAAGAAAGAAGCAATAACAGCTGTATCTACGCCAGGAACCGGCACATAGGCCAGTAGGCGGTAGATAAATAAAAAACCGATAGTAATAAGTATCTTATTTACTAGATTTTTATTCACAACTAGTTACCTGTTGTTGTAACGTTTTCGTCTTTAATTTTCGATGCCAAATCTTTTGCTTTGGCACCTACTAGTTTAATTTTAGTCACTGAAGAAGCAACCTTGTGAACTGAACGGATTGATTCCATTGTAATTTCACCAAGTTCTGCTACAGCTTTGATTTTTTCAACGTTTATCACATACGGTTTGATCACTTTCGAGTGAAAACCGATTTTTGGCAAACGTTTTGCAAGTGGCTGTTGCCCACCTTCAAAGTTTCTTTTTCTTTTGTAACCTGAACGAGATTTCTGACCTTTTTGACCACGAGCGGCAGTCTTACCAGTACCAGAACCTTGACCACGTCCAACACGTTTGCGAGAATGTGTTGAACCCGGAGCAGGTTGTAAATTTTCAATACCCATTTTCCTATCCTTTTATACGAGAAAGTGCTTCAATTGTAGCACGTACCAGTGTGTTTGGATTGTTTGAACCGATTGACTTTGTAAGGATATCTTTAATCCCTGCAAGTTCAAGAACAGGTCTCGCTGCTCCACCGGCAATAACACCGGTACCTTCTGATGCCGGCTTTAATAAAACACGACTGGCATTATACTTATGCTCAATGTCATGTGCTATTGTAGAACCTTTTATCTTAACAGTTGTTAAATTTTTAAAAGCATTGTCTACAGCTTTACGTATAGCATCAGGAACCTCTTTTGCTTTACCAACACCATAACCTACAGTACCGTTTTTGTCACCAACAACGATAAGTGCAGTAAAACGAAAACGTCTACCACCCTTAACAACTTTTGTTACACGACCAATATTTACTATTGATTCTTCAAAATCATCTCTATTGATTTCCATCTGTGCTCCTAGAACTTGATTTCGTTTGCACGAATTGCGTCACCAAATGCAGCAATTACGCCGTGATATTGGTAACCATTACGGTCAAATACAATCTCAGAGATGTTTGCTTCTTTGAGTTTGGCAGCAAATGCCTCACCAAGTGCAGCAGCACCTTCTTTATTAGCTTTGTGACCAGTAGCCTTTGAGTGTAGTGAACAAATTGTTGTTGCAGTTGCATCATCAATTGCCTGTACACTTAAGTAACGGTTTGATTTAAATACAGAAACACGAGGAAGTTCAGCACTACCAGATATTTTTGCACGGATACGACGCTTACGTTTTAAACGATTCGCAATTTTGCTTTTTAATACTTTAGCATTCATCTATCTTCCTCCCTTATTTCTTAGCAGTTTTACCGGCTTTACGCACGATATGCTCATCTATGTATTTAACACCTTTACCTTTGTAAGGCTCTGGTGGACGGAATGATCTGATCTCTGCAGCTGCCTGACCCAACATTTGTTTGTCATGGCTTTTAAGAGTTATCACATTCTTTTCAACGCTTGCTTCCAAACCTTCAGGTAACTCATAATTGATATCATGAGAGAAACCAAGCTGAAGATTTAAAACTTTTCCTTTAACGGCTGCTCTGTAACCAACACCGTTAATTTCAAGTTTTTTCTCATAGCCGGTAGTCAAACCTGTTACGATATTTTGGGCCAATGCTCTGAAAGTTCCCCAGAAAGCTCTATGCTCACGAGAGTCTGAAAGATTTTTAAAAGTTAAAGTGTTTCCTTCTACTTCGAAAGTCACATAACCTTTAGTATCTAAATCAACACTGTTTTTGCCTTTAGCAAAAGTTATAACATTTCCATTTGTAGTAACAGTAATGTCACTGGCAAATTCTACAGGATTTTTTCCAATTCTTGACATGCTATACTCCTACCATACCGTACACATAACTTCACCACCAATGCCAAGCTCATATGCTTTGTCATTTGGTAGTACGCCATGTGATGTACTTACAATAATAGTTCCGTAACCATTTTTGAAACGTTTAATATCTTCTTTACCTTTATAAACACGACGTCCAGGCTTTGAAACTCTTTTCATTTCATTGATTACAGATTTTCCATCTTCACCGTACTTCAGTACAACTTTGATAGTTTTTTTCACACCGTCTTCGATTACATTACAAGACTCAATGTAACCTTTGTCTACTAAGATATTTGCTACTGCTTCTACACTTTTAGAGTGTACCAAAGTAGTAACCGGTAATCTTCTCATACCGGCATTACGAATACGTGTTAACGCATCTGATACTAAATCATTAATTGCCATTTATATTTTCCTTTTATGTAGTTACTCACGTTGTCGGAAGTATACCCTCAAGGGGCACCTAGATTCCGCCAACTACGCTAACGCTGAGTTCTCTTCGGCAGAGAGCCCACGTGCAGTAATCCGCACTTATAGTTAACTTCCAGTAACTGCTGACTGCTAGCAGTTTCCTCTTGGCTTACCAAGAAGACTTTCTAACACCTGGTATTAAACCTTCATTTGCCATTTTTCTAAAACAGATACGACAAATTCCAAAATCTCTCAGTACAGAGTGTGGACGACCACAAATCTGACAACGTGTATAACCACGTACCTTAAATTTTGGAGTACGTTTTGCTTTAGCTATCATTGACTTCTTAGCCATTAGTTGCTCCCTTTACTAAAAGGCATTCCCATTTTCTCTAAAAGAGTAAATGCCGCCTTGTCTGAATCTGCAGATGTTACTATTGTAATATTCATACCATGAATCTGCATGATTGAATCATAGCTGATTTCAGGGAAAATAAGTTGTTCCTGAAGACCGAAGTTATAGTTACCGCGACCGTCAAAACCATTTCTCGGAACACCACGGAAATCTTTCACACGAGGAAGTGCGATAGAAACAAGGCGATCGAAGAAGTTATACATATTTTCACCACGAAGTGTTACACGAACACCTACAGGCATACCTTCACGTACTTTAAAACCTGCAACAGATTTCTTCGCAATCACAGTAGAAGCTTTTTGACCGGCTATAGTAGTGATAGTATCTTCAATATTTTTAATGAGTTTGTTATCTTTCATAGCAAAACCTGCACCGACAGAGATAACAATTTTGTCAAATTCAGGAATCTGCATTACATTTTTAATATCTAAAGCTGCTTGAATTTCCGGCTTAAGCGCTAAATATTTTTCTTTTAAACGAGCCATCTATTATGCCTCCACTTTGCGTACGTTTGAAACATCGATTGGCATCTCTTTTTTGATATGCCCGCCTTTTGTATTCTCTTCAGTTGGTTTAACAGCTTTTTTCGCTATTTTACAACCCTCAACGATTACTTTGTTTTTCTTAGGAAATACCGCAAGTACAGCTGCTTTTGTACCTTTGTCATCTCCAGCGATAATTTCTACAATATCGCCTTTTTTAAACTTAAATTTTGCCATTACACAACCTCCGGAGCAAGAGATACAATTTTCATGAATCCTGCGTAACGTACTTCACGACCGATTGGTCCAAAGATACGAGTACCGATTGGTTCTCTCTTGTCATCAAGTATAACTGCCGCATTGTCATCAAAACGGATTAAAGAACCGTTTTCACGTTGGACTTCTTTATGCGTTCTAACAACAACAGCTTTTACAACTTTACCTTTTTTAACTTTGGCAGTCGGGATCGCTTTTTTTACAGAAGCAACGATAACGTCACCCACTGATGCATAACGACGCTTGGAACCGCCAAGTACCTTAATACACATAATCTCTTTAGCACCTGTATTATCAGCTACATTTAAACGAGTAAAACCTTGTATCATACTACTACGCTCCTTTTACAACTGATTTAAGTCTAAAAGATTTAGTCTTAGAAAGCGGACGACACTCGATTGCAATAATCTCGTCTCCGACTTTTACTTCATTACGCTCATCATGTACCAGGTACTTTTTGAAACGTTTTACAACTTTATGATAACGAGGATGCATTACACGACGTTCAACAAGTACAGTGACTGTTTTATCGCCTGCAATTTTAATTACGTTACCTTGAATTTCACGCTTATTAGCCATCGCCCGCCCCTACTTTGCTACTGCAGCAAGTGCAGTATTGATTCTAGCAATATCTTTTTTAGCAACACGAAGTTCGCTAGTATTTTGTAATTGCATCATTTTTTGTTTAATTTTTAAAGTAAACAGTTCTGTCTTTTTCTCTTTGAGCATCGCCTGAAGCTCTGCTGCATTTTTATCTGCTAAATCAGAATATTTCATTGTTCATCTCCGCAGTAACAATTTTACATTTGAATGGAAGTTTGTGCATAGCAAGAGTTAATGCTTCGCGAGCAAGCTCTTCCGGTACACCACCCATTTCAAAGATTATACGACCTGGTTTAATGTTCATTACCCACTGATCAACAGCACCCTTACCTTTACCCATACGAGTTTCAAGAGGTTTTGCAGTTAACGGCTTGGCAGGGAACACACGAATCCAAATCTTACCTTGTCTTTTAATGTGACGTGTTGCAGAAATACGAGCCGACTCAATCTGACGAGAGTTAATACGACCGGCTTCTACCGCTTTGAATGCGATGTCACCAAAAGATAATTTATAACCAGAACGAGCGTAACCGCGGTTACGTCCTTTCATCACTTTACGATATTTTGTTCTTTTTGGCATTAACATGATTATTCAGCCTTTTCACTATTTTCACGTCTGGCTGGTTTTCTGCCACGACGCTCTTTTTTCTCTTCTTTCGCTTCTGCAGGAATACCTTTAGTCAGTACTTCCCCTTTGAAGATCCATACTTTAACACCGATAATACCGTATGTTGTATGTGCCTCGGCAAAACCGTAATCAATTTTTGCACGAAGAGTATGAAGAGGAACACGTCCTTCCAAATACCATTCAGTTCTTGCCATTTCAGCACCGCCTAAACGACCTGCAACTGCAACTTTGATACCTTTTGCACCAGAACGCTGCGCACCCTGCATAACTTTTTTCATAGCTCTACGAAATGCAACACGACGTTCTAACTGAGTCGCAACATTTTCAGCAACCAATTGTGCCGAAGTCTGTGCTTTTTTCTCTTCTTTGATATTGATAGAGATTGACTTACCAACTAACTTTTGAACAGCAGTTTTAAGTTTTTCGATATCAGCACCTTTCTTCCCGATAATGATACCAGGACGAGCAGCAACGATAGTTACACGAAGTCTTTTCACTGTTCTTTCAATGATGATGTTGGAAACACCAGCATAGTAAAGCTCTTTTTTCAAATATGTTCTTATCTTGTGATCTTCACCCAAAGCAGCAGGAGCTGTTTTAAAGTTAGGAAACCATCTTGATTCCCAGTTACGGTTGATTCCAAGACGTAAACCAATAGGATTAACTTTTTGACCCATTCTATTTACCCTCTACTTCTACTAAGATATGTGCTGTTGGTTTTCTAATACCTGAAGCCATACCACGAGCACGTGGACGGAAACGTTTAAGTACTGGACCATTGTCAACACGACATGATGTAATTACACAATCTTCAGCTTCGTTACCGCTGTTAGCTACTGCAGATGCAATAACTTTAGAGATAATTTTTGCTGCCTTATTTGGAGTGAACTCTAAGGCTGCCATTGCTTCTTCAGCATTCATACCTTGAACTTCACGTGCAATAAGACGAGATTTGATAGGTGATACACGGATAAATTTTAATAATGCTCTAGCCATGACTACCCCTTCTTCTGAACAGAGCCCTTGTGGCCCTTGAATGTACGAGTTGGTGCAAATTCACCAAGTTTATAACCAATATGGTTCTCTGTAACATATACAGGAACGAACTGGCGACCATTGTGAACATTTATTGTCAAACCAACCATGTCAGGAAGAATCATAGATCTTCTTGACCATGTCTTAATAGGTTTTTTCTTCGCTTCGGCTTTCATAGCCTCCACTTTTTTCATTAAATGATCATCTACGAATGGACCTTTTTTTACTGAACGAGCCATTATTAACCTACCCTTTTAGCATTTGGTTTACGGCGAGTAATAATTAACTTATCACTAGCTTTCTTACGACGAGTTTTAGCACCCTTCGTTGGTTTACCCCAAGGAGTAACCGGATGACGACCTGAGTTCGTTTTACCTTCACCACCACCATGCGGGTGATCAATCGGGTTCATCGCAGAACCACGAGTCTGTGGACGAATACCAAGGTGACGCTGACGACCGGCTTTTGCTATAACAATGTTAGCAAATTCTTCATTTCCAACAATTCCTACAGTAGCTAAACACTCACCAAGCACTAAACGCATTTCTGATGAAGGCATACGTAAAGATACATATTTGCCGTCACGACCCATAATCTGAGCTGAAGTTCCGGCTGAACGAACCATTTGTCCGCCTTTGCCAACTTTTAACTCAACATTATGAACAAGTGTACCGACAGGAATGTTTTTGAGTTTCATCGTGTTACCCGGTTTAACATCCAAACCAGACTCTGCAGCTTCAACTGTATCGCCAACATTTAAACCTTTTGGTTGCAAGATGTATCTTTTTTCACCGTCTGCATATGTAATTAATGCGATACGACAGTTACGGTACGGATCATACTCAATAGTAGAGACTGTACCCGGTACACCAAACTTGTTTCTTTTAAAATCAATAATACGGTAAAGCTTTTTCGCCCCAGCCTGTTTGTGACGAGAAGTGATACGACCATTGTTGTTACGACCGGCAGTTGTCGGAAGTTTTACAAGTAATGAACGGACACTCGCTTTAGCAGTGATATCTGAACTGTCTACATTCGTATAAAAACGACGAGACGGAGTTATCGGTCTATAAGTTTTAATTGCCATCTTATACCGCCAAACTTTCTATTTGTGCACCTTCAGGGAGAGTAACATAGAACTTTTTAAAGTCATTTTGTTTCCCCTGTACACCACGGAAACGTTTTACTTTTCCGCTTTGATTCAGAGAGTTGATTTTTGTTGGAATTATTCCGAAATACTCTCTAAACACCTCTTTAAGACCTGTTTTAGTCATACGTGGTGATGTTTGAACAACTATAACACCATCTTCTTGTAAACCCAAAGTCTTTTCTGTATATAAAATAGATTTAATATCTGTAATATCAGCCATTACTTAGCCTCACTTGTCAAAGTTTCCCATACAGCTTTTTCTATCACAATTGAGCGATAGTTGGCAGCTAAGTATGCGTTTAACTCATTAGATTCGATAACATATGTCTGGTGCAGATTTTCAAACGCCAAATATGTTTTTTCATCTAATAAAGATTTAACAAAAAGTGTATCTCTTTGACCTAAAGCTTTGAACATTGCTGCCGCATCTTTAGTTTTACCAGACTCAACAGAGATGCTGTCAACGATAAAAAGAGTACCATTTTGTGCATGCTCATTCAAAGCAAAGTTTAAAGCAAGTTTTTTCTGCTTTTTGTTTACTTTTAAATCGTAGTTGCGGTTGTTTTGAGAACCAAAAGCTTTACCACCGCCTACGAATATAGGAGAACGACGAGAACCCGCACGGGCACGACCGCCACCTTTTTGAGCCCATGGTTTTTTACCACCACCGCGTACTTCACTTCTACCCTTAGTTGTCGCTGTGTTTGCACGTTGTGCAGCCTGAGCAGACTTTACATAAAGGTAAAGGTTATGAGGGTTAATTCCAGAGAAAGACTCTGGCAATGCTAACTCAGATGCTTTTTCCATTTTTTCATTTAAAACGATTGCGCTCATTATTTAGCTACCTTTACACGACCTAAAGAACCGTTAGCACCTGAAACTGAACCTAAAACCGCAATGATTTTGTTTTCAGCATCGAAAGAAACGATTTCATTTTTCACACTGTTTTGTGTATTTCCGTATTGTCCAGGCATTTTTTTACCCTTCATTACACGACCTGGCCATTCAGCATTACCGATAGAACCTGTTCTACGACCAAATCTGTGACCGTGAGATGCAGGACCACCACCGAAATTCCAACGCTTCATCGCACCTGAAAAACCACGACCTTTTGTGTTGAAAGTAGTTTTAAGTACACTTGCCTCTGCAAGCGGAGCTAAATCCAAATCACCGGCTTCGGTATTTGTTACTTCTAATGTAACAAAACGGTTAAATTCAGTCGGAAGGTTGTATTTCTTCTGTTGACCTTCTATTGCTTTATTCATTTTTTTACCACTGTTATACGCGACAATAGCAGTACCTTCATTCACTTCACATACTTTCGCATCTAAAACTCTTAACAGAGTAACTGGTTTAGACGGAACTGTGATAGTACGGCTCATACCGATTTTTTCAACAATATATTCCACGATTACTCCTATTTGTCCATAGAGCGAACTTCAACGTCCACTTCCGGTGCAAGATCTAGTTTCATTAATGAATCCACTGTTTCCGGTGTTGCAGAAACGATGTCGATCATTCTTGCGTGCATACGAATCTCAAACTGCTCACGCGCTTTTTTGTTAACGTGAACTGATTTCAATACTGTATATTTACGAATTTTTGTTGGTAAAGGTATTGGACCACGAATTACGGCACCTGTACGCTTTACAGCCTCTACGATTGACGCTACTGATCTATCTAACACACGATGATCGTAAGCTTTCAATTTTAAACGAATTTTTTCCATGTTTTTCCTTCTAAAGAACTCGTTGGATCCTAGCCCAACTATTTTAAGGGAACGGAATTATACTCAAAGAGCTCTGAATATTCAAGGATTTAGGGTCCAAAAATCGTTTTTCTTTATAATTTATTTCCTTTTAATAAGGAAATGATACAATTGGATAGTTTAAAAATTGGAAATTTTATGGAAATACTACTCGAAGAATTTTATAAAACCGACTTACATGTAGAAAAATATATACAAAGAAAAGTTTTTATAGATGACAGATCATACCAAATCAGCGGTATCACCAAAAGCGGAAAAACCCGTTTGGTCAAAAACTATCTTTTATCTTTAAAAAAGAGCTCCTATCTTTATATCAACTGCAATGATGTACGTATAGAGAGCGAAAAACTCAATGCCGCGCTCCCCTCTTTTTGCAATATCAACAAAATTGACACACTTGTTTTGGATAACTACAATCCAACCATCAAATTCGTGAATGTTTCGCAGTTGGTCATTACAAGTGAAATTCCCTACAATTTTGACTTTTTGGAGCCTTTGACACTTTATCCGCTTGATTATGAAGAATTTTTGGCATATGAGCACAAATATGACTCAAGTGCGCTCAACCACTTTTTCCAACTCGGAGGACTTGCATCTATGCATACTGTAGCACCGGATGAGCGAGTAATTTATTTGCAAAATATTTTACAGTTCGCCCTGAGCGAAATTGAATTTGACATATTGTGTTTATGTGCAAAATTCATGTCGCAGAAGCTCTCTGCCTATACATTATATGAAAGGCTTAAAAGTACGCGTAAAATTTCTAAAGACAGATTGTATGCATCTTTTGCTCTTTTGGCAGAAAAAAAGTATATTCATTTACTGGCAAAATATCAGCATACACGTGCAACAAAAAAAGTCTATCTGTGTGATACTTCTTTAAAAAGTGCCTTAAGCATTGAAAAAAACTTTGCAAAACTTTTTGAAAACATGGTCTATCTTGAACTGCTTAAATCATCTGCCGAATGTTATTATGAAGAAGGTATTGATTTTTATCTTCCCACAAACGATGAAATTATTCTTTGCAAACCTTTTGTGGATGAACGCAGACTCTTTAAGAAACTTGAAAGTATTGAAGCTTTTATATTCAGCTACGGAATTACAAAAATCACGGTCATAACCATGAACAAAGAGGGAAATATCGCGCATCCGCTCAGCAGTGTGGATATCATCCCTTTTGATATCTGGGCACTGGGAGATTAAAAAGTTGCAACAGCCGGTACTGAAGTACCGGTTCCGGGGAGATTTCCGGCTTTTTCGGAACGGGGAATGCAGTCCGGGCTGAGAATGGCAGAGTGTGCAACAGCCGGCACTGAAGTACCGGTTCCAGGGAGATTTCCGGATTTTTTGGAACCCGTACTTCAGTGCGGGCCGGGAGTGGCTGGCGAATTGGCTGACTTTTGTTGGCAAAGCTGTACTTTATTAACTTCTTTCATTATAATACGTTATATAAAACAAACAGGAAAAGTTTATGCAATTACCTCAAGACGAATATGAAAAAGCAATGCTGGAGGCTTTTGTGAACAAACCGGAAAAAACATTCTGGTACCAACAGGCGTTTTCCAAATTTGATGTCAACGGGATTGACACGATGAAATGGGTTTGGAGCTGGTGGGCTTTTTTTGGCGGATGGGCCTTTTTGCTTTACAGAAAACAGTATATCCCTGCACTTGTGCTCTTTGTGCTTTCCATATTGGCCACTGCCATACCCTTTGGCGGATTGCTTGTTGCCATACTTGCGGGCGGTTTTTCTACCTATTTTGTATACAAAGGCTATAAACAGAAAAAAGCCGAGATAGAAAATGCTATTGCGGATCCGCAAAAACGTATTGAGACAATGAAAGAAATTGGCGGGTACAATCAATGGGTTGTATGGGTCTATGTTCTCTTTGTTTGCCTCTTTTTCTTATATATTGTTTCTGTAATGTTTACCATGGCGAGCATGAACTGATGCATTTGCTCTGTGGTATAGACGAGGCCGGGCGCGGACCTCTGGCGGGAGATTTGGTAATGGCCGGCTGTATTTTGCACAATACCATTGTCGGACTGCATGATTCAAAAAAACTGACAGCCAAAAAGCGTGAAGCTCTTTATACCTTGATTGTCAAAAATGCAAGTTACCATATCGTCAAATTTTCTGCACAGGATATAGACAACAATGGAATATCTACATGTTTAAAAAAAGGGCTTCTTGAAATTATGAAAAATCTGCAGGCGAATGAGTATCTGTTTGACGGCAACCAAAGCTATGGAGTACAAAACCTGACAACTATGATCAAGGCTGACGGTAAAGTCCCCGAAGTAAGTGCTGCATCCATCCTTGCTAAAGTTGCACATGACAGAGATATTTTGGAACAGGCAAAAAAATACCCCCAGTATCAGTTTGAAAAGCACAAAGGCTACGGCACCAAGTTACATGTAGCCATGATAAAAAAGTATGGCTACTGCGAAATTCATCGCAGAAGCTATAAAATTAAGGCACTTGAATCTACCCTCTTCGATTAAAAATAGACTTTTAATATTTCATATATGTTACTTTTATACACATCATTAAAATATTTTAGATATATTACATTTTTGTGATAAAATTATTTTAAATAAACTCAAACTGTTTCAAAAGCCCTGCTGTATGAAACTTTCATTTTCACACACGGTCAAGAACAGCACAATAATAATTTATAATTATAATTATTAAAAGATTAATACTTTAATATTATAAATTAATTTTATATTTTAAGATTGCTTAAGACGAGCAGTAATACTATTTTCCTGATTGAAAACAAGTTTTTGTTTTTAAAGTATATTTAACTTTACAGGAGAATGAAATGAATATGAATCGTAGAGATGCCCTGAGACTTGGTGCTATCAGTGTAGCTGCAGCTGCTACAACTTTGACCGGATGCGCTTATGGTGAAGCAAAACCCTCAAAAAAACAAAACAAAACAAACAGCAGTGTAGGTATGGGCACACCCGCCCCTCTTCCTCCGGCAACCGGCAAAAGAGTAGTGATTGTAGGCGGCGGATGGAGCGGTTTGTCTATCGCAAAATACACAAAAAAATTCGCACCCAATGCGGATGTTGTTTTAGTGGAACAAAGAACAGAATTTATATCCTGTCCTATAAGCAACCTGTATCTTGTGGGTGAAGTGGATTTGGAGTTCTTAACACATGATTATTTACAGGCAGCCCGCGAAAACAAATATACATACTTTAATGCTACGGCTATCGGTATAGACAAAGCAAACAAAATCATTAAAACAAGCAACGGAGACATCAAATATGACTATCTGGTACTGGCTCCCGGTATAGACTATGACTACAGTGCATGGAATGTCGATACTGTTACAGAACAGAGGCTTCGCAGCGAGTATCCTGCCGCCTTTATTCCCGGAAGCGAGCACATGACACTCAAAGCAAAACTGGAAGATTTTGAGGGCGGTAATTTTATACTGACGGTTCCCGGCGGAAACTACAGATGTCTGCCTGCTCCTTATGAAAGAGCCTGTCTGATAGCAGATTATTTTAAGAAAAACGAGATTGAGGGCAAGGTGATCCTTCTTGATGAAAATCCGGATATAACGATCAAAAAAGAGGGATTTCAGTCTTCTTTTGACGAAATGTACAAAGACTATATCGAGTACCATCCAAACTCTAAAATAATGAGCATAGATTTAGATAAAAAAGTCGTTGTCGCGGGTGAATTTGATGATGAGTATTCCTTTGAAGATGCTGCATTTTATCCGCATGTCAGAGGCGGAAAGCTCTTGGAAGTCTGCGGCGTTGCAAAAGACAATGTATTTAACAAGAAAGTAGGAAATATTGACCCGTTTACCTATGAGGTTATAGGCGAAAAAGATATTTTTGTCTCCGGTGATGCACGTCCGATGGGTTACTCCAAATCAGGCAACACATCAAATTCTGAAGGTCACTATATCGGGAAACTTATAGCACAAAGAGTCAACGGCAAAAAAGACATTCCTTGGAAGTCTCCGCTGACAGTCTGTTATTCTGCTGTTTCAGCCGGACCGATACATGCGATTTCCGTCAGGGCAGAGTATGAGTTTGAGGGCAAAAAACTCAAAGGATTTACAAATGTCGATCTTTCACAGCAATGGCGCGGCAAAACAGGCCTAAACAACGGAAAAGCTCTGAATGAATGGGCAAAAGGTATGTTTAGAGATATGTTTAACGCGTAACAGGGAGTTTTGCATGCAAAGAAGAGACTTTTTAAAAGTAGTCGGAGGTGTTGGCGTTGTCGCTGTAGCACCTTCTTTGATAGAGGGCAGACTCTATGCCGAGGATGGTACACTCTATACATCGTACAAGAAAGTACAGCTGAGTGATGCCGAGGGCAAGCCTTTGTTGGTATCACAGCTGGACAAAGAGGTTAATTATGTTTTTAACTATCCGTATGCGGGAACAAGCTGTATGTTGATTGCCCTGCCTCATCCTACAGAGAAAAATGTCAAACTGACAAGTGAAGACGGTGTCCAATATATATGGAAAGGCGGAGTCGGCAAAGAAAGAAACATTGTTGCTTTCTCATCCATCTGCCCGCACCAGCTTACACATATCAACAAAAGTGACACATTTATATCGTACCTCAAAACAGGGGGCAAAACTATGGGCTGCACCAAAAGTATGCCCTGTCATGACAAAGGAGAGGTAATCGTATGCGGTTCTCATTTATCGGTGTATGATCCAAAAAAAGGAGCAAAAGTTCTTGGCGGCCCTGCACCGCAGCCTTTGGCTTCGATTGTATTGGAGCATCATGATGATGATACCTTATGGGCTGTCGGTGTTTTGGGCCCGGATAAATTTCATGAGTTTTTCAGAGCATTTAAACCAGAACTCAAAGAGCAGTATGGCGGAAAAAGAAAAGCAAAAAAACTTGTAAAAGACAAAGCCCCGACTGTAACTCTTGCAGAGTTTACAAAAGATATTATAAGATACTAAAGGATAGCAAAGTGAAGTCACTACTCATCATGACAGCAATTTTCATCTTCTCTTCGTCTCTTCAGGCAGCCGATACGCTCAAACAGTCAGAACTTGCTTCAGATATGCGCAAAATGTTACAGGCAGTCAATCAGATTCAAACGGCAGGGTTTTACTACAACAAAGAGGGCATGACAGAGGGCGTCAATAAACTAAAGAGTGCAATTGGTTCACTGACAACAACAGATGCAAGAAGTTACCTTCCTGCAAATGAAGCCTATGCGGACAAGTTCGCTCAAAAAAGAGCCAAAATGATTACAATGTATGCGGATGATATGATTGTATCTCTCAACAATGAAAACATAGATGATGCCATAGAGGATTATTCCCAGATTATCAGACAATGTACATCATGCCACTCCCGAATAAGAGCAAATGCCTGGAAATTAAAATAAGAAGGAATCGGAGTGAAATGACCTCGGAACCGGTACTTCGGTGCCGGCTGGTGTTAGCACTGCATTGACAATCTGCCATGCCACAGGGTCCGCACTAAAGTACGGATTCCGGAAACAGTGGGTTATGCTGCGACATTCATGGCAAGCTGTGCCATTTTTTGCATATATTCTGCAACATTGTTTTTCGCTGCAACCGCTTTTTTCAATTCATTGATAAAATACTCTTTTGTTCTCTCGTCGGCAATATTAAATGTATAAAGCACCCATTCGGTGTTGAGCGCAATTTTTTCGCCGTTTTTTTCCACCGTGAATGTTTTGTAGAGATTTATGTCTGTATCGGCCAGCACATCCAGTACTTCTGTGTAAAATGCATTTACCTCGGGATTGATTAAAGAATGCAGTTCCTCTTTTGCAATTTTGGCATCAACATCGTCAAAACCGTCTCTGCCCAAGATCAGGGCATCCCCCAAAAGAAGCTGTTCTCCTATGAAATAGGGTTTTTTCTTTTCACTCAGGGCATTTGCATCTGTATATATTACATGTTCTTTCAGACCTGCCAGTTCGTCAATTAAAATTGAACTGAAAAAAGTATATACGGTATTTGCAGCCATCGTAATATCAATCTCTTCAACCGCCAGTGTCTGATTGTCTATACTCAGCGCTTTCATTAAAAAGTATCCAGTAAAATAACATTCACAGATGTTCCCGCTTCCAGGAACTTGTCATCTTCGCCTGTAATCATTAATGCACTCTCATGAAGCATATTTGTCAAAATGGCAGAACTTCCTACTTTCTTTCCTTTGAAATTCACAAAATACTCACCGTCCTCTACCACAATATTGCATGCGGTAAACTCTGTAAACCGGCTTCGTTTTGTAAAGTCTTCCTGCAGTTTTGCAGCAACAGTTTTGTACGGAACTTTTTTGCCAAGCATTTTTGCAATCAGCGGCAGTGCATACAAAATCGCTGTAACTGTTGAAGAGTAGGCAAATCCCGGCAACGCCAGAATAAACTTGTGCCCGCGTTGCGCAACCATAATATGGCGCCCTGGCTTGATACCGACACCTTTATAGACCACTTCTGCACCCAAACGGGGAATTATGTCTTTTACAAAGTCATAATCACCGACACTCACTCCGCCGGTACTCACCAAAATATCTGCAGACTCCAAAGCATTCTCAAACGTTTTCATAATAGTATCTCTGTCATCGGGAGCAGTTCCAAGCTGTATAACCTCTGCACCGGCCGACTCAAAAAGTGCTGCAAGCGTATAATTGTTTGAACTTCTTATCTGGGCAGGGTTATCCGAATTTTCGCCCAGATCGAGTATCTCGCTTCCGGTTGCGATAACTGCGACACGGGGGCGAAGGGCTACTTTTACCATCACCTGATTGAGTCCGGCCATTACGCCGATTTGGGCAAAACCTATTTTTGTGCCTTTTTGAATAAGCACATCCCCTGCTCCGTATCCTTCACCGACCGGACGCACCGCATTGCCTTTTTCAACCGGTTCATTGATAATTATCTTGCCGTCACTGTAGCTGACATTCTCTATCTGAATCAGCGTATCACTTCCCTGCGGCATCATCGAACCTGTAAAGGTTTTAATAGATTCCCCTGCAGACAGTACCCGTATCTCATCATGTCCCGCAGGGTTGTCACCAAGAACAGCCAGTATGCCGTTTTGCAAATCTTCATGACGCACCGCATACCCGTCCATGGAAGCGGTAGGAAACTGCGGATCATTAAATTCGGCCACAATGTCCTCTGCCAACACACGGCCTAACGCATCGCTTAAAGGCACTCTTTCATACCTGTGGTTGTTTACCTGTAAAAGCTCCAGCATATTTTGGCTTGTCTCAAAAGAGATAAAATCAGTTCCTGTTATACTCATTGTTTTGCTCCTAAAATTCCGCTGCCTTTTATTGCAGTTGAGCGGTCTTTTGCATAGACTCTCTGTCCGTTTTTCAAATCATATTTCCATATCGGTGCGGATGCTTTGAAATCTTCTACAAATTCGTCTATAAGTTCCAGGGCCACCCGTCTTTTTGGTGAAAAGACTGCGGCAATATATGAAGATTCATGCAGCATTACATCTCCGCGGGAGTGCGCCATTTTGACCACAGCACCTTTTTCCTCTGCTTTTTTCTGCCAGTTTTTAAACCATGCTTCCAAAATCGGTTCATAGATATCAAAACTCAGTCCTTCAATGCCGTCTTCGCTGCGTACCGTTCCGACAAAAGGGATATATGCGCCATAATTGCTTTTTGCCTCTTCTTCATACCATTCCTGCAGGATTTTCGGCACATCCAGTGAATTGTTATATAGTTGCAACAAATCTCAGCCTCCGCAAACAGGAGGAAGCAAAGAGATTTTATCTCCGTTTTTAAGCTCACACTCCAAAGAGGTCACAAGATTGTCATTCACTGCCACCGCACAATTGTCAAGCCACTCTTTTACCTCTTCGTCTTTTTGCAAAATTGCTGCCAGTTCATTGAGATTGGCTATTTCTAATTCCAACGCCTCTTTTTGTATCGGTCCTAAAAATTCTACTCTTACCAAAACAACATCCTCATCTTAAATTACTCTAATTATATCTAAGATAAGTTAAGTGATGTATAATTACGCATGATTTTCGGAAAAATAGAATACCTCAATCTCTTGCCTTTTCATGTATTTATGAAGCGATTTACACGAAGCACACAGCAAAAGCTTCTGATGGAATACAAAAAAAATGTTCCGGCGAAAATAAACGATGCTTTTTTAAACAGGCGTGTTGATGCCGCATTTATCTCAAGTATTGCAGCAAAAAAGAGCAAACATGTAAACCTTGGAATCATTGCAAAAAAAGAGGTCAGAAGCGTTATTGTTATTCCCTCGGTACAGAATAAAACAGATATTGAATCTGCTTCATCCAACCTTTTGGCAGAGCTCTTACATGTAAAGGGCGAAGTACTCATAGGAGACAAAGCATTGCGTTATGCGCTTGTAAATAATGACTATATTGATTTGGCGCAACTGTGGAATGAAAAGTATCATCTGCCTTTTGTTTTTGCGCTTTTATGTTATCACAAAAACCAAAAGCAGTACAAAAAAATAGAAAAAGCATTCCTCAAAAGAGAGATAAAAATTCCGCAGTACCTCCTGCAAAAAGCATCAAAAAAGACAAATGTTGCCCCCGCTGATATACTTGAGTATCTGCAGCTTATCTCTTATAAACTTGACTGCAAGGCAAAAAAAGGTCTCAAGAAATTTTATAAATTACTGTAACAGCCCGCACTGAAGTACGGGTTCCGAAAACGGCTGCTTAAATTTTACCGTCTAAGTGATCCGCTAATCTTTGCAGTTTTATTTTATACGCATCAGTATCAAAATCCTTTACACGGGCAACACCGTCTTGTATCGCTGCTTTGGCAACCGCGGAAGCGACATACACCAAAACCCGTCTGTCAAAAGGCGAGGGAATAATATACTCGTGCCCAAACTCCATATTTTCTCTGTGATGTATCTGTTTTACATGTTTTGGAACCGGTTCCTTTGCCAGAGCGGCCAAAGCATGTGAAGCTGCAAGTTTCATATTTTCAGTAATTTTTGTTGCTCTTACATCCAATGCACCGCGAAAAATCTGCGGAAAACCGAGTACATTGTTTACCTGATTGGGGTAATCACTTCTGCCGGTTCCAATAATCACATCCGGCCGCGCTTTTTTTGCCTCTGCAGGGGTAATTTCTGGGTTTGGATTTGCACAGGCAAAAATAATGGGATTTGTCCGGGACATGGATTTTACCATTTGGGGTGTGATAAGGTCAGGTCGGGAGAGCCCAAGCACCATATCTGCGTTTTTCATTGCATCTGCCAAACTTCTGTCAGCTGTCTCAAATGCAAAAAGTTTTTTGTATTTGTTGAGATCGCTTCTGCCGCTGTGAATAACCCCTTTGGAGTCAAGCATGGTAATATTTTTCACGCCCAAAGCCTTATACATTTTCCCGCAGGCAATTCCCGCTGCTCCGGCACCAATAATGACGACTTTGAGATCCTGTATATTTTTATTGCTCATTTGGGCAACATTCATCAGCCCTGCTGTTGTAATAACAGCTGTCCCATGCTGATCATCATGAAAAACAGGAACATTGCAAATCTCTTTGAGTCGTTCTTCTATTTCAAAACATCTTGGTGCTGAGATATCTTCCAGATTGATGCCGCCAAAACTGTCAGCCATCGATGCAACAATATTCACAATTGCATCTGTATCTTTTGTGTTGAGTTCAATATCAACAGCATCAATATTTGCAAAAGATTTGAACAAAACACCTTTACCCTCCATCACCGGTTTTCCCGCCAAGTGACCGATGTCACCAAGCCCGAGGACCGCTGTGCCGTCACTTATCACTGCAACCAGATTTCCTTTGTTGGTATATTCATAGGCAAGGTCTGCATCTTTTTGTATCTCCAGACACGGATATGCAACACCGGGACTGTAGGCCATTGAGAGCTCTTCTTGTGTTGTGCACGGTTTTGTCAGCAGTGTTCCTGTTTTTCCGTTTGTGTCAAACTCACTTTTGGCTTTGTGGTAATCCAGTGACGCCTGTTTAAATAATGGTTTCTCTGCCATAATTGTTATCCTTGTTATTTATATTTCAAATCTGCTGCCAACACCAGCCGGCACTGAAGTACCGGTTCCAAGTGGAAGTATCCGTTGTGAAATTATTCCGCACTCTGCAGAGACTTTTAGACCTTTGTTAGAAAAAGGACACTGTTGCCTTTTGAGTTGTAGTATATGCCCATAGAGTTTTTACGGGAGACAAAAACTCCGCGACCATTGAATTTTTTTGAATTTCTAAAGATTGTCGCCAGTTGATTTGTGTCAAATCCCTCTCCCTCATCTGTGATTTGTGTCACTCTGTATTGGGCAGATGCAGTTTTGATATTATATATTTTTACGGTTATTTTTTTTGTACACTCTTTTTCAAGCGAAACCAGTGTCTCAAAATATTTATCCTGCTCAAGCAACTGATGTTTTATTTCAGAATCAATACCCAGATTTCCATGCTCGTATGCATTCATAAAAAGTTCATTAAAAGCAAGCCCGCTGCAATGATTCCGACAAATACCATCATACCAGTTATTTGCTTCTTCAACGGCATCCAGCGTTGTTTCAAAAACCTTTGCACTGACCAGTGTTGTTTCATTTAATTCTAATCTGTTGATAAATATAAAAGTAAAATCATCTTCCTGTATGGCAATTTTTTCCAATACATGTTTTTTCATCTCTTCTCGGGTAAAAGAGCCTATAAAATCATTTTCAATAAAACTGTTATATACGATTCCCTCTACAGTATTGTTTTCTACTATGCCGTCACTGTAAAAAAGAAATTTATGTATATTTTTTACAGAGCAATTGTCTATCTTGTATGTTTCGCTCCACTTGCTCATCGGCGGATTGTTTGATTTGATTTTTATCACATTGCCTGCATTGTCCTCAAGTAAAAAAGGCGGCATTGCAAATTTGGCATATTCCAATTCAAAAGAGTAGTTGTCAAATAAAATATAGTCTACAGACAGAGCTTCCTCATCAAGCAAGATAGGCTTCATAAAATCCATAGACTCTTGAATCAGTATATCAAGACTGAAATTCTCATACTCTATCATTTTGTCTATCAAATGATTGACAAAGACTGTCACAGCCATGGCACTGAGTGAAGCACTCAATCCTTTTCCCATCCCGTCAACAAGAAAGTAAAAAGTTTTGTCTTCATTGATTCTTCGAGCAGAATAGGCATCCCCGCTCAGTGTGTCAAGAGGCTGATAAAAAAAGTCTACCAGTGAAATATCTTTAGAATCAATCATCTTGTAATAAAAATCATTTCTCAGGATATTGAGCTCTTTTTGAAATGCCAGCTCTTCCTGGTAGGCGGCATAGGCATCTTTCTCCTGTAATGATTTATCTGTACTCTTTTCCTGCATTGTTTGGACTAAATTTTAAATTTACTGAGTTCATTTTTTAAAGCAGCGGCATCCTGAGAAAGTGTTGAGACAACAGCTTCTATCGTTGTGCGCAGCTCATTGTTTTTTGTAGAAACAACAACAATCTCATCCATCGTACTCACAAGCTCTTTTGTTTTTGTTGCTATGTATATGCTTTGGTGCATGACATCAGTGGAGCTCTCTTTTGTCTGCATCAGATTCTCTTTTGTATCATTGGATGCTACGATTAGTTCCTGCGCGGATTCTGCAATCTGATCCATACTTTGTGAGGTATGCTGTGTCTCTTCGGCGATTTCAACTACATTTTGGGTAATGAGATTTACATTTGCACTGATTTCGCTTAAGGATTTTTGTGTACGCTCGGCAAGTTTTCTCACTTCATCGGCAACTACGGCAAAACCTCGACCATGTTCCCCGGCACGGGCTGCTTCAATAGCGGCGTTGAGTGCAAGCAGATTTGTCTGATCTGCAATATCTGAAATAATCTCCAGCACATCTTTGATATTTTTTGCCTGTTCTGTCAACTCGCTGACTTTTTGAACAAGCTCCTGCTGTTGTGAACTGCCCTCTTCTATAGACTCTACCACTGTACTCAGTTTGCTTATAAACTCTTCTAAGAAATTCGATGTTGTCTGTAAATCTTCTGTCACTGTCACAGTAGATTCTTCTACCGTATCGAGTTTATTACCAATATCTACCGCCAGTTCATTGACCACACTGATTTTGCCGTCTTCCACTTCACTGTTTTCTTTTAAAGTAATCACGACATCCCGTAATCTCTCAGATTCATTTTGGTTTCTTCTTGAGACATCGGTAACACTCAGAACTGTCTCTTTAAAGGCACTGATCATTACATGTAAAGCTTTGGAAATTTGGGAAATTTCATCATTGCCTTCTACAATGATGTTACATGTAAGGTCAAGATCACTCGAAACGCATTTTATTTTTTCCAAAGAGCTTTGCACGCTTTTGTTTACGCCTCTGCTGATTGTCATAATGATGATAAAAATAATAATTGCAAAAGCAATATAACTTACAAGAGTAATGACTGTCCGTTTTTTATATTCTGATTCTATTTTTGCCAAAATTGCATCATTGTTTTTGGCAAGTTCATCATCTACATGTTTTAAAAGATTTATCTTTTTTGTAATGGTTTGAAACCAGACAACACTGTCAACCCCAAAATTACCTTCATTTGCTTTTGTTTGGGCAATTTCTCTCATTTTGTTTACTTTATCCACAGCAGGAGAGTTCATTGTGCTTCTGTAAAGTTGCTTTGCCCTGTCTGTCGCCATCGTTAAGAATGCATCTATATAAGCGTCCTGCTGCGCCACAAGTGTAATAAACTTGGCATACATTCCCGGAGCAAACCTGTCTGCAGAAAATGTAGCACTCAGTACCGCACGCTCTATCCCCGCTCTCTCTTTTGATTTTAAAAAGTTTGTATAGGCGTCCAAGGCTTTGACCAGTTCAGGAGTCGATGCCAGTTTTGCACTCAATCCGACAATATTTAAAATCTTCTTGTTCATCTTTGTATAATATGCAACTTCTTTTGCAACACTGATACTGAAACTGTCAACAAGATTTCTGATTTGACTGATTTTATTCATATATTCTTGCAGTCCACGAATCTGATCTTGAAGTTCTTTTGGAAAATCATTTAAATCCAATGTCTTGAGATACTCTTTGAACTCCTGGTTCCTTTTATCTGTCAGTTCTCTTTGTTTAGGAAGAATACCTGCAAATTTCTTCCCCTTCGAACCCAAATAACCGGCACTTGCCCCTCTCTCTTTTTGCGTCTCATGAATCAACAGACTCAGTTTTTGAGACATTACATTCAACATCTTTGACTGTTGTACAACAGTATCTTCTTTCAGCGCTGTGTTAATCGTCAATCCTATAATTACCAACGCAAAAGAGACAACAATTGCGGTAATAAGATTGAGTTTGCTTTTTATAGTCATTTTTTATACCTTTTTTACGTGAAATAAAGAGACAAGATTCAGATCTTCAAAAAGCTCCATAAGCTGTTCATCGCCTACTTCCACATGTAAATCAACATTGTCCTTTAAAACAAGTTTGTTTAAATACCCGATCACAGAGGAGGTGATGGATATGGAATCTTTGATTATGAGAACAATATGCCTGTGTGTTGTTCTGAGCGTATCTATCGTCTCTTTAATCTGTTGATAGTCCTGTATCGATTTGATATTTCCGTTTATAGTTACAGTATTTGCAGACACTGAAATAGTCATATAATCTTCCTTGTTGAAAAGTATTTTTTCAAGTATATCATTATTTTGATGAGTGTTTTATAATTTTAATCCACTCTTTCATCTTTTTTTCATAGCCTATCTCTTTGAACTCCACAAAATGCATCGGTTTTGCAAGATAGTTTTGTTCGACATAGCCGCCAAAATCGTGGGGATACAAATAGTTTTCATTATTGTTTGTGATATTTTTCGGGATTTCTGCAATGTTACCCTCTTTCACACTCTTTAAAGCTTTGTTTATTGCCAAATATGCGGAATTGGATTTTGGAGAGGCACAGAGATAAATAACCGCCTGTGCCAGGATAATTCTTGCCTCCGGATAGCCTATCTTGCTTACACTTGTCAGGCAGGAGGTCGCCAATGTCAGAGCCTGCGGGTTTGCATTCCCGACATCTTCGCTTGCCAGGATTACAAGCCGTCTGGCGATAAAGTCGGCACTCTCTCCGCCTGCAATCAAACGTGCAAGGTAATAAATCGCTGCATCCGCATCACTGCCGCGAATAGACTTAATCAGCGCTGACGTCAGGTCATAATGAACACCGTCTTCACTGCTTCCGGCCTGCAGAGCATTGGGACGGAGCGACTGCAACAACTCCAGAGTCACTGTTTCATTGATGTTGGCGGCAAATTCCAACAGATTGAGCATCGCTCTTGCATCTCCGCCGCTTGAAGCTATGAGGTACTCTTTTGCATCCTCCTCAAGGACAATATTAGTTTTATTCAGTGCTCTCAGTAACAGTTTTTCCAAACCGGCATGGGAGATACTTTTGAGCTCAAAAAGCATAGAGCGTGAACGGATCGCAGAGGTAAGCGAATAAAAGGGGTTTTCGGTTGAAGCGCCTATGATGAGCACAGAATTGTTTTCCATCACCGGCAATAAAACCTCCTGCTGATTTTTTGAAAGCCTGTGCACCTCATCTATAAATATCAAAGGCTTTTGCAGAGCATTTTTATACTGATCAAATATTTTACGAAGCTGTTCGACCTTCAGTGAAGTGGCATTAAACTCATAAAAAGGGAGCTGCATAGTTTTTGCTATGACTCTGGCAAGTGATGTCTTTCCGACACCGGCAGGTCCATAAAAAAAACTGTGACCAAGTACTTCTTTTTCACATAAAACACGCAAAGGCGCATCTTTTGCTGTTAAATGCTCCTGTCCTGTCATCTCATCAAAATTTACAGGTCGCAGCAGATGTGTAAAATCCATCTCCTACTCTTTTTCTTCTTTTCTCTTTTTCTCTCTGGCTCTCTTCTTCTCTTCTTTTAAAAATTTGTAGAGTGCAGAATATTCACTGCGCGTCAAATATCTTGTTTTGCCCGTTGGCAGGTTGTTTAATTCGATTTCAGCAAAACTTACACGTTTGAGATCAGCCACCTCTGCGCCAAAGTGTGCAAAAAAGCGGCGAAGTTCACGGTTTTTTCCCTCTTTTAGCGCTACTTTGAGGATGGAGTAGTTGGGCTGATTCTTTTGAATCTTATAGCCTATAAAAGGTTTTATGTCCATTGAGATAATTTTGGAATGCGAATGCGCTCCGGCACTTGCATCATCCAGATAGATCCCGTTGAGCATGGCATCCTCCATATCCGGAGTCACCATCCCTTTGATTTTAATCTTGTAAATTCTCTCAAGATCTGACTCCATCAGCGCCGTCGCTACATGGGAGGCATCTGTCAGAAGCAGCAGTCCTTCACTTGCAAAGTCAAGCCGGCCGACAGGAATAAAATGCTTAAACTCTTTGCTTAAAGAGTCGTAAATTGTGCGTCTGCCTTTTGGGTCATTTTTGGTTACAAGCTCGCCTTTTGGTTTGTTATACACAATCACCGTGTATTTTTCCTGAGGAGAAACCTGCTTGCCGCTGATATAGACAATGTCTACACCCTCTTGTATCTGTGTTGCAGGATTCGTTTCTATCTCTCCGTTTACACGCACATAACCATCCTGGACAGCTTTGTCAGCCTCTCGTCTTGAGTAGGTTGAATAGTGTGCAATATATTTGTTTAGTCTCATTATTATGAAATTCCTTTTTCTATGAGCGTATGAATATGAAGTACGCCCTGTATCTTTTTATCCTTGTCTGTTACAACCAGAAGCTGGATTTTTTTCTCTTCTATTAAAACAAGTGCATCACTCGCAAGCATCTCTTCGTCATCTATACTCATAGGATCAGATGTGGCATATTTAAGCACATCATCTTCAAGTGAAAAGTCATCTCTTAAAAGTGCCCGGCGGACATCGCCGTCACTCATAAGTGCTGCAAGCTTTCCTGCATTATCGGTTATCAAAACAGTTCCGAGCCTGCCTTCGCTTATTTTCAAAATAGCATCTTTTACTTTTGCATCTTTTGAAACTACAGGCAGATCATCACTTTTCATCAGATTTTTCACTTTAATAAAAAGTTTTTTTCCCAAAGCGCCGCCGGGATGAAAAGAAGCAAAATCACTCTTTTTAAAATCTCTGGCCTTCATCAGAGCCACAGCCAGGGCATCACCGAGTGCAAGCGTCAGTGTTGTCGAGCTTGTCGGTGCGATATTGAGAGGACAGGCCTCTTTTTCAACAACAACCTGAATGACTACATCACTGTACTGTCCAAGCGTTGAGTGTTTGTCCCGTGTCATGCCTATAAGCGGTATGCCAAAACGTTTGATATGCGGCAAAATAGAACTGAGTTCTTCGCTTTCGCCTGAATAACTGATAGCAATAACAACATCATTTTTGTCTATCATGCCAAGATCGCCATGCAGTGCTTCTGTTGGGTGCAGAAAAAAGCTCGGTGTTCCTGTCGAGGCAAAGGTAGCCGCCATTTTTGCACCGATAAGTCCGCTTTTTCCAACACCGCTCACAACAAGTTTGCCTTTGCATGCAAGTATGATTTCTACAGCTTTGTTAAAGGCATCATCAATGTTTTTTGCCGCATTGAGCAGGGTATTTGCTTCGATATTTAATGTTTCCTGTGCAATTGTTTTATAATTCATAGTCTAATTATACCTTTTTTATCATCAAGAAGATATAATACTAAAAATATGATTTTTAAGGACATGCTATGAGAAATGTTATTGGTAGATATTTGGATACTATTGATGCTTTAAGATTAGAAAACAGAATGCTCACACACAATACATTGATTTTGGGTGAAGAGGGTGCGGGCAAGACAAACCTGGCCTGCAAAATAAGGAATTTTGTCATTGACAATAATGTACCCACGCTCTATATGGACTTTGCAGATTCCCATGAGGATGATGTTGAGCTCAGATACAAAGATGAGCACTTTAACTATATTCGTTTTGAAGAGAGTGAAGCGTTTGATGAGGCTTTTGCTGCACTTGTAGCTGAAAAAAAGCATATCTATATGGCTGTCAATCCTAACTTTTTTGCCACAAAAAGAGAGAAGAAAAGCAAACTTTCAAAAGTAATTTCCCAGCAGGAACTTTTGGACAACTATTACTATTTTTTCCATGATATTGAAAACCTCAATGGATTTTATACAAAATTTGAAGATTTTTTGCTTTACATGCTCAGCTTTACAAATCTTCAAAAACAGGGTTTTACATTTTTGGCACAGCCGCATCCGACTTTTGAGAACCCGCATCTCAAACTGTTATTTTCCTTTCTCTATGTGGGAAAATGTTCCAATGCCAACTATTTCAATACAGCCATTTTAAAAACACTGAAAAAAAACCACTTTTACTACCAGTACAGAACTGCCTACCCTACACTGCTCTTTAACGATATAAAAAGCAGTATGGTAAAAATAGACGAGTATGTTCCTGAAGTCTGATTATGCAAAAGATATTTGAAGAGGTTGCCCCGCTTGATCAAAGATGCTACCAAGAGTTCTTTTTAAGCGAAGATATTTTAATGGAACATGCCGCAAACGGCATGGCCTCCTATATAAGAGCCAACTTCTCAAACGAAGAGAAAATCCTCATAGTCACAGGAAGCGGCAACAACGGAGCAGACGGAATCGCTTTGGCACGGCTTTTGCATGGTGAGCATAATGTCTGCCTTTTGTATGCCAGAGACCCAAAGTCCCAAATGGCTTTGCTACAGGAAAAAAGAGCCAAAGCTTTACATGTAAAGCAGATAAAAGAATTTCAGGAGTGTGATATCCTTGTTGATGCCATTATCGGCACAGGCTTCAGTGGAGAATTTTCTGCAGAAATTGCAAACCTTTTACATGTAATGAACACCGTCAAGGCTTTTAAAATTGCCTGTGATGTGCCAAGCGGGCTTACAAAAAGCGGTGCCTGTGCAAAAACAACCTTTTGTGCAGATGTGACGCTGACAATGGGAGCTTTAAAAAAAGCACTCTTTTTGGACGAAGCAAAAGAGCAGACAGGAAAGATTGAAGTTCTGGATTTGGGAGTTACAAGAAAACTCTATGAAACACAGACAAACTGGCAGCTTCTGGATCTGTGTGATTTACAGCTTCCGACAAGAGAAGAAAAAAATACCCATAAAGGCAGTTTTGGCCATTTAAGCCTGCTTTGCGGTGAAAAACCGGGAGCTTCCATCATGAGTGCTCTGGGTGCTCTTAGATTTGGTGCAGGGCTTGTTACCCTTGTCGGATATGAAAATCATCAGATGTTGCATATTCCGCATTCCCTCATGTATGCCCATGCTCTGCCGGCTAATACAACTGCAATTGCCTGCGGTATGGGACTGGGAACAGAATTCAGTGATGCTGAACTTAAAGAGCTGCTAAATAACGATCTTCCTCTTCTGGTGGATGCGGACCTGTTTGCGATGCCTCTTGTTTTGGAAATTTTAGAGCGTAAAAATATTGTGCTCACACCGCATCCAAAAGAATTTGTATCACTTTTAAAACTCACAGAACTTGCCGACATCACTGTAGGGGAACTGCAAAAAAAACGATTTTTCTATGTGGAACTCTTTTGCAAAGCCTATCCGGATGCAACCCTTCTCTTAAAGGGGGCAAATGTTATTATCGGTGCAGGAGATGCATTTTTCATAAACCCTCACGGCAGTGCCAAACTCGCCAAAGCAGGAAGCGGCGATGTACTCAGCGGACTCATAGGCTCTTTGCTGGCACAGGGAAAAACCCCACTCGATGCTGCAATACACGGATCTCTTGCACACACAAAACTGGCACAAAACTACTCCGGTGCTGATTTTTCTCTTACACCGGAGAATTTGATACAGGGAATTGGGAATTTATAAGATTGCTTATGTTATAAATCGTATAATTTCTCTTATAAGCTTTTTTCGGAACCCGGACTTCAGTCTCAATTCCATTAAGTTAAACAGTTTTTCGGAACCCGTACTTTAGTGCGGGCTTTATATCTTTAAAGACAAAGGCCCAGGTTCCAGAAAAACATCAGGTTTTTTCTTAACTTAATGGCACTCAGACTAAAGTCTAAGCTGAGTGTCTTTAAGAAACTTGCTTCCGAAAAATATCATACTCTTTACTCCACAGCATTGTGAAGGGAATACAACAAAAAAGGACAGATAAAAAATGGATAACAACTTAAAAATCGGAAAATATGAACTCGGTTCAAGACTTATTGTCGGAAGCGGGAAATATGACTCTTTTGAAACAACAAAAGAAGCAACACTTGCCAGCGGAAGCGAACTGATCACCGTTGCGGTCAGACGTCTTAATATTACAGATCCTGACAAGGAAAATCTGCGTGATACTTTTGCCGGAACAAATGTAAAGTTTCTGCCAAACTCCGCGGGATGTGTGACTGCCGAAGAAGCAATTACGACATTTCGTTTGACACGCGAGGCTACGGGTATTGATCTGATCAAACTTGAAGTCATCGGTGATACGCAAAAAACACTCTACCCGGATGTGCTTGAAACCATAAAAGCCTGTGAGGTTTTGGCAAAAGAAGGTTTTACAATCATGGCATACACTTCGGATGATCCGATTATGGCAAAACGTCTTGAGGATGCCGGAGCAGATGCGGTTATGCCTCTTGCCGCTCCTATCGGAAGCGGCCTGGGTATTCAAAACCCATACAATATTGTATTTATCCGCGATGCGATCAAAGTACCGGTAATTGTGGATGCGGGCATCGGCTGTGCCAGTGATGCCGCCTATGCGATGGAACTTGGTGCTGACGGTGTTTTGACAAACACAGCCATAGCCCAGGCACAAAACCCTATGGTAATGGCAGAGGCTATGAAGCATGCCGTACAGGCGGGAAGAATGAGCTACCTTGCAGGAAGAATTCCAAAACGCCCTTACGCAACCGCATCATCTCCGGTAGACGGCATGATACAGTTTTAGTCCCGTAAAAGAACAAAGTTCTTTTACTTTGCTTTTAGCGGTGGAGCGGGTGTTTGTAATCTGACGGATTGGCTGCCTTGTACACCAGTCCGCCTACTGCCAAAAGCAAAACAACTGCGATAATAATATTTTTTACCATAAAAACCTCCTTATTTAATATCAAATTTTTCAGAAAGATGTGTCATCAAAAGAAGTTTTCCCATTCCCTCAAAAAATTTTTCAATTCCCATCTCTTTTGCAACTACCGCTTTTTTCAAAGCACTCAAAAATACCAGCCGTGACTCTTCTGATGCCTGCATATACGTTTCTATAATATAGATAAAACTCAAAGAGTGTACTTTGCCGTTCACATCAAAATCTATAGCAGAGACCGGATTTATTCCCTCCTTTTCCAAGATTTTTATACACTCGTCTTTAATTTTGTCCATCATATAATCCCCATTAGTGAAAGCATCACCACAAACATGGCGACAGGCGTAATATAGCGAAGAGAAAAGTACCATGGACCAAAGGCCCATTTTAACTGTGGTTTCATTGTTGCTTCCACTTCTGAACGCGGCATGACATAACCGACAAAAATCGCCATTAAAAGCCCGCCAAGAGGCAACATAATCGCAGCAGTCACATAGTCAACCCAGTCAAAAAAGTTTTTGCTGCCCCATGTCAGATACTCTTTTGCACCGTCTATGTTTGAGAGAATGGCAAAAATACCGAAAAACCAGAAAAATGTCCCCACAGAAAGAGTCGACTTGAGACGATTCCAGCCAAATCGGTCTATGAAATACTGTACCATAGGCTCAACAAGAGAAACAGAAGATGTCAATCCTGCAAAGGCCAAAGCAATAAAAAACAAAATGGCAAAAATATTTCCGATGATGCCCATCTCATAAAATGCAGCCGGCAAAGAGATAAAGACAAGCCCCGGACCTTTTGCAGGACCCGAACCGTACTGGTACAAAAAGGTAAAAAGCATCAGTCCCGCGACTATGGCTATTGTCGTATCCAAAAAGACAACCCAAAAAGCGCTCTTGACAATATTTGCATTTTTTTCAAGTGATGCCGCATAGGTCATAATGGCACCCATCCCAAGACTCAATGTAAAAAAAGCATGCCCGACAGCGACCACAAAGGCTTCCGAGGTAATCTTGGACCAGTCAGGAGAGAACATAAAGGTGACCGCTTTTGAAAAACCGTCCAGTGTAACTGCATACGCAAACATCGAAGCCAAAATAATCATCAGTGCCGGCATCAAAAACATATTGAGCTTTTCTATACCGCCTTTTAAACCCTTGTGCAGGACATAGGTAATCATAACAAAGGAAAGCGTATGGTAGAAAAACTGTGTCCAGAAATCAGCATGAAGCATCTTTGTAAAGGTTGTTTCTGCTTCGGCAACCGTCGAGGGAAGATAGGTCAGCGAGGTAACTATATAGTTGAATATCCATCCGATGACTACAGAATAGAATATCATGATAAAAAGACCTGCCAGCCCCTGAAAACCGGCAAATTTCCATAAGTTTTTATGTTTTGGTGCCAACACTTCAAAAGAGGTCACGGTATCACGTCTGCCAAGATACCCGATGAGCATTTCCGCTGTCATAATGGAAAAGCCGATAAGCAGTACCGTGATGAGATAAACAAGGACAAAAGCTCCGCCGCCATACTCTCCTGTAATATAAGGAAATTTCCAAATATTTCCAAGTCCTACAGCACTGCCTGCTGCTGCCATTATAAAACCAATCCGACTAAATCTAGCTATTTTCATGAGTAACTTTCTGTATTGAAGTAGTCTAATTATACTGAAAAAATCAGTTTTTTAAAAAGAATTCCAAAATACTATTGACATTTTGAATCAAATTAACTATAATTTCGCCTCATTAATCAGCATAACTGCTTGTTTAATGTGTGCAGGTCGGGGTGTAGCTCAGTATGGTTAGAGTACCTGGTTTGGGACCAGGGGGCCGAAGGTTCGAGTCCTTTCACCCCGACCACTTTATATTTTATATAACAATATGGTGGGATTAGCTCAGCTGGTTAGAGCACTGGTTTGTGGTGCCGGGGGTCGCGGGTTCGAATCCCGTATCCCACCCCATGAAAAAATATAAAAAATTAAATAATATAACAAATGTAGTAGCGTCCGTGGCTCAACTGGATAGAGTTTCGGATTTCGGCTCCGAGGGTTATAGGTTCGAATCCTATCGGGCGTACCATTTTAGCCTCCTTAGCTCAGCTGGATAGAGCAACGCCCTTCTAAGGCGTAGGCCACACGTTCGAATCGTGTAGGGGGTACCACTAAATTTTTTATATTATTTTGTCAGAAGTGACGTTAAAAACTTATCCACGCGGATGTGGTGAAATTGGTAGACACGCCAGACTTAGGATCTGGTGCCGCAAGGTGTGAAGGTTCAAGTCCTTTCATCCGCACCACTTAATTATTTATTCTTTTAAATCTTTCAAAAAAATCAACACAGCTGTCTAGTATTAAATTTTCGTTTCTTTGTCCTTTGCAAGAGAAGCTAAAGAAGTTGTCTGCAGCATATTTTCAATATTTGTCTTGGGTTCAACCCATTGCGAATGCAGGGCACAGGGATTTGACGCGTCACACATTTCAAAACCCAAAATACACCGGTCAAATTCCAACGGTTCACCTATTGCTTCAAGAATATCACATAAAAATATTTGCTCAGAATCCTTTGCCAGGTTAAAACCTCCGTTGCGTCCTTTTGAGGCATGTACCAAACCCTGTTTTTCAAGTTGGGTCATAAGTTTCGTAAGGTATTTATAAGGAAGCTCCAACTCTTTATGCAAAAAAGAGACTGAATGTGCCTTATTTGGGTAACGGTCCAGGTAGGACAAAGCGCGAATAGCATATTCAGTTGTTTTTGAAAAGTGCATAAAATACCTCGAAAAATTGAGTTTATTGATTGTAACTTATAAATCATAACAGATTGCTTTTTAGTTAAACAACAATATACCACTTTAAGGTAGTATATATATAATTCCGCATAAATTAAATTAAGGAATATCCTATGAGCTTATCTCAAGAGACAGTAACAGCTGTTAAAAAAACAATCCCGTCAGTCGGAAAAAATGCCGAAAAAATAACAACACGTATGTATGAAATACTTTTCAGCAAATACCCTGAAACAAAACCTTTGTTTGCAAATGCACAAGGTGATCAGCATAAAAAACTCGCAGGTGCTATTGCAGCTTTTGCCGCAAATATTGACAATCTTGGCGCTTTATCTGCAGCAGTTGAAAAAATGGCAAATACACATGTACTGACAAAAGTAAAGCCGGAACACTATCCTATGGTTGCCGATGCTTTAATCACCGCTATGGGCGATGTTTTAGGTGATGATTTCACTGATGAATACAAACAGGCATGGATCGAAGCATATACATTTTTGGCCAATATTTTAATGCAACGCGAAAAAGAGCTTTACAGCCAACAAAATAGTTAAATTAACCTTAGGTTCAAACCTAGGGTTTTAAAAACTCTTCTATATCATTTACAATTTCATCAATTGCCACAGTCGCTTTTTTATACAGCACTTTTGAATACAATTCATCATTTATTGCACTGCTTTTTTCTAAATTATTGAGTATGGAATATCTGATATTTCCCTGCAAAAAAGCATCTGTATTGATAACATTGCCGCTTGTTCCTATAACAACCAACATTTCACAATCCTGCAGTTCATTGTACAGATCCTGGTATTTCGGAGCCTGTTCTGCAAAAAAGACAATATTCGGGCGTAGTTTATTTGAACATTGAGGACAGTTCTCATATGCTTCACGTAATTTCCTATAGCCTATATTATCTGTAAAACCACAGCTTTCACACCTGACTTCCGGTAGAAACCCATGCAAATGTAAAACATCTCTGCAGCCTGCACGTTCAAACATATCATCAACATTTTGTGTGATCACGGCTATGTCATCCGGATACTTTTCTTTTAATCTGCTGATTTCACTGTGTGCTTTGTTTGGTTTTTTATCTTTTATCTCTTCTCTTCGTTTGTCATAAAACCCTATCGTAGCCTCATAATTCCAGTCCAGGCAACCGGCATAACAGATCTCTTCTATTTTATAGTTCTCCCAGAGTCCGCCGCTGTCCCGAAATGTTGAAATTCCACTCTCCGCACTCACTCCTGCGCCGCTGAATATTATTACTTTTGCCATGATTTCCTCCAACCTGTCATTTTATGCCATTGTAATCCATACATCAGAATCACTGCATAACAAATAATGCCTATCAGATAAGACATCTGCATATCCTGTGTCAGTAGTGCCACTTTTCCAAAAACAAGCGGTACAACTGCTCCGCCTGCTATTGCCATAATGAGTAATGCACTTCCTTTGGCTGTGTGCTTGCCCAAATTTTTTAATGCCAAAGGCCAGATTGTCGGCCAGACAAGAGCATTTGCCAAACCTAGCATTGCCACAAAAGCCACGCTGTCAGGAAGGCCCGTTATAATGTGTGACTCAGTCGCAGAGCTAAAGGCCACTCCAAACAAAAAAACAATACCAAACAAGGCAGAAAGAACAAGTGCTTTTTCCTGCGATAAATATTTTGGTATAAAAAAAACACCTGCAAGATAGCCGACAACCATAAATCCCATAGTGTATGCAGTTAAGGCAGTTGCATTGGACATACCCAGACTTTGCCCGTACAGCCCAATCGTATCACCGGCTATAACTTCTATGCCGACATAAAAAAAGAGTGCCAAAGCCCCCAATACAACCCGGGGAAAAGCAAGAATACCTGCCTTATCATACGGATCATCTTCAAACTTCACATCAGGCAATGAGGAGAACCAGACAAAACAACTCAACAAAAAAAGTATCCCTGCCATTGCCATGTAGGGGCTAATGAGCTTATGTGCCAGTTCTTGTGTATTTATACTTTCCAGGTCTACGCCAAAACCGATGTCTGCCAATATAAATGCGGTAAAAAGAAGCGGAGCCAAAACACCTGCACTTTTGTTGATGAGTCCCATTATACTGATACGCATTGCCGCTGATTCTATCGGCCCTACCAAAACCATATAGGGATTTGATGCCGTTTGTAGTATTGTGAGTCCTGTTCCAAGTGTAAAAAGTGCTGCCAGAAAAACCAAAAATTCACCGCTCAGTGCTGCGGGAATAAAAAGCAAAGCACCAAGACTCATGACCAGAAGTCCCAGTGCCATCCCTTTTTTATAGCCTGTTTTTTCCAAAATCACAGCCATTGGCAACGCCATTACAGTGTACGCAATATAAAAAGCAAAGGTCACAAAGAGCGCTTCAAACTCATTTAAATGACAGATAACTTTCAGATAGGGAATCAGAGAGCCGTTGAGCCAGGTTACAAAACCGAATATAAAAAACAAAACACCTATAATGCTCATTGCCAAAACACTTGACTGTTTATGCATTGCTGATTTCCTGCAGATACTTTGCCACACCGTCTTCATCATTTGTATCTTTTAACACTATGTCAGCACACTCTTTTACCTCTTTTTGAGCATTTGCAACCGCTACGGAAGTCTTTGCAAGCCTAAACATACCTATATCGTTAAAATTATCGCCAAATACTGTTAGCTTTTTCAAATCAAAACCGGCCGCTTCACTGACACTCTGTATGCCATGAGATTTATCGGCATCTTTATGCAAAAGTGTCAAAAAATAGCATCCCATATAGGCTTCGGGTGCCAAAATATACTTCAGTTCCTCCCCAAAAACAGCTCTGAGATTTTTTTCCAACTCCCTTAAAAGTGCTTCATCTCCCATATAAACGATTTTAAAATTGTTCTGCATGGCTCGTAAATTTTCAAACACCTGTGTATGGTCATCATTCACATAGCGTTTTATTATTTCACTTTGATAGCTGTTGAGCGTTGTAGAATAAGAAAATGCTTCATTAAGTTCATCATCAACCAAAGAAAGTACAAAAGGATAAATGCCGAGTTTTGCACCTTCTTCTATGATGGTGTCGCCTGCTTCTTTGGTCACAAACTTTGTATCAATGATCTTTTTATCCATTGTCGCGATGAGTGCACCGTCAAGCAGTATCATCGGCGCATTCACATGCACACCTTGTAAAAACTGTGCCGTTTTTTTATAGGTTCTTGCTGTTGCAACAGATAAAATCGATCTGTCTGCATACGAGTTCCATATATTTTTAGTATAATCACTCAAAGACAAATCACTCCGTAAAAATGTGTGATCCAGGTCCGTTATGTAAATATTTTTCATACATATAGTATATCAAAATTGTGAAAATAAATTTGACAAGAACTAAATTTCAATACAGGAAGGCACTAAATGTCGAGTCGTAAAAAAGCAGTAGTCACCGGAGCAAGCAGCGGAATAGGAAAAGCAATAACAAACAAACTGCTAACACTCGGGTTTGAAGTGTTAGGTGTTAGCAGAAGTATACAGGAGAAGGATTTCAGTCATGTAAACTTTCAGGCAGTTACATGTAACCTCGCAAAAGAAAAAGAGACAATAAAACTATGTGAAAAGCTTAAAAAAGAAAATCTCTTTTTACATGTAAACTGCGCAGGTTTCGGCCGTTTTGAACCGCATGAAGAGTTACATGTAAACACTATTACCGCCATGACATTTTTAAACCTTACCGCTCCGATGCTGCTCACAAATGCCTCGCTGCGTTCTCTCAAAGAAAATGAAGGCTACCTCATCAATATCAACTCCATTGAAGCCTTGCGGGCAAGTAAGTTTGCGGCCGTTTACTCAGCCACAAAAGCAGGTCTCAAAGCTTTTGGCGATGCCCTTTTCGAAGAAACCAGAAAAAGCAGACTCAGTATAACAAACATAAATCCGGATATGACACAAAGCAACTTTTATGATGAGCTGCGTTTTGATGTCAGTCCAAAAGAAGATGAAAAGCTGATTGCTGCGGATATTGCCGATGCTGTAGAGCATATACTCACCATGCGAAAAGGTGCCGTGGTCACTGAGTATACTCTCAGAAGTTTACATTTTGGAATTGCTAAAAAAGCTAAGAGGTGATGTCAAACTTATTATTTGTCATTGGAGCAGTTGCACCTAAAAAATCTTGATGCTGGCGTAACTTTTTTAAAGTCTCTCCTGTTTCACTTTTCAGTTGCCTTACAACTTTTAATGCCTCTTTTATAAGTAAAGCAGCAGATTTCATCTGCTCTATTGTCTCAAACTTTGGCATTTGTGATACAAGTATATCAATGCGTTGTGCATTTTTTTCTATAATGGCAATCTGCAGTTTAGTATGCCACATCAGTTGTTTCTCTCCATCCTGCAAGCAAACCTTTGAAAACATTACTTACCTCATCAATTTTTGCTGTATTGTTTTCAATATTTGCATAACTTAATAATTGGATCTGATAATTATAAAGTCCGTCCAGATATACAGCAACCTCTCCCTGCGATTTATCCAGCACTGCAATCAGTTCTACAATTACTGAAACGGAACGGTTTATCCAATATACTTTTTTCGCATTATCTTCATCCAAAATAGCTTTTTTTGCCTGTGCATTAAAACGTAAAACACCCTCATACATCATTTCTATTAATTTTTCCGGTGATTCTATATTGACATTGTTTTGATTGTAAATATTATAAGCTGCATTACTGTACATCGCAGATTCCTTTTGTTTTTCTTCATTGTTCATTCAATGTATATCGGCAACATTATGAATAACTTGAACATAAATTTATAAAAAAACATTGTCAATTATGCTAAAGTTTTTATCGCTTAAGACGATATAGTTATAATTATTGAAAGAAGGAATTTATTATGGCAGGAAACATCAGTTCACTCGGTATAGGTTCAGGTGTTTTAACAGCAGATGTTATCGACCAACTCAAAGCAGCCGACACGGCAAAAATAATTGACCCTATTGACAGAAAAATTGAAACAAACAATCAAAAACAGCAATCATATGACCTCCTCTCTTCATATATGAATAGCTTTAAGGGAAGTACTTTTGCCCTTAGTAACGATACTCTTTTTGACAATAAAACAGTTGATGTAAGCGGAGCTGCCGAAGTTACGGTTGATGCCGGAGCCAATGTTGACTCTTTTACTCTCGAAACAGTTACATTAGCCAAAAAAGATATTACAAAACTCGGTGCACTAAACAGTAAAACTACGCCCATCGCTTCTGCAGCCGGCGTTTTGAACCTTGATATCAACGGCACGACCTATAACATTAACTATGATGCGACAACAACACTTGAAAGCCTGACACAATCCATAACAGATATTGCAGGAACCCAGATAGATGCCTCCATTTTAGAGACAAGCTCCGGAGCATTCAGTCTTGTACTCTCCTCCAAACTAACTGGCGCAAATCAAGCTATCACGATAACTGACACAGATGACGGAACCAATGGAACTGGTTCACTTGATGCGGCTCTTTTTGACACGACTGTAACAGACGGCTACCAGAAAATACAAAACGCTACAGATGCTGTTTTTAAATTCAACGGAATCACAGCAACACGCTCAACCAATGAAATAAGTGACTTGATTTTAGGTGTAACTATTACGCTCAAAACGGAGGGGGACATTTCCAATGTTACCATCAATCAAGATACTCAAAAAATTGTTGATGAAATGCAAATGTTTGTTGACAACTATAATACCTTAATGACCAACCTTAACGATATGACCATTTTTGACAAAGAGCAGGGAAAGCGGGGAATCTTCCAGGGAGACAGCTTTGTTAACGGGTTAAAAAGAGATATCGCAGGTACTGTAACAAGCCGTTTTAGTTCAGGGTCTCTTATGGACTACGGAATTGATATAGACAGATACGGAGTAATGAGTTTTGACAGTAGTGTTTTGGAGTCAAAACTGCAAACTGATTCCGCAAGTGTTAAAACTTTTTTTGCAGGAGGAACGGACAGCAACGGCAATACCGTAACAGGTTTCTTTACAAATCTCGATGATAAAGTAAAACAATATACCGGGTATGGCGGGCTTCTCTCAAATTTTGACAGTGGACTGACAAAAGATGCCAAAAATTTAGCCGATGCAAAAGAAAAAGCCCAGGCTTCTCTTGATACAAGATATGAAATTATGACCAAAAGATTCACTGCATACGACGGAATAATCAGCAGACTCAACTCCCAGTTTTCATCACTGCAGCAAATCATCTCAGCGCAACTTAACAGTAACAACTAGCCATCTTGCACTTATACGTACAGATATTCTATCTGTGCCAAGGCATAACTTTCTACAGTTCCAATATCCCTGTGATACACTCTGTTTTCATAAGTGTATATCTTTCCCATAAAATGAGGTAAAACATCCAGACTAAAATCTATATTTTTTTTATGCAAACTTTTCAGAAAAGGAAACAGCGTCGGCTCACAGATATAGACAGCACCGTTTGCCAAATTTGAAGGCGGGTTTTCTACTTTTTCAAAAAAATGCTGTACTATTTCTTTTTCATCCAATTCAACTATTCCACAAGATGACGGTGTATCTGTCTTAAATGTCATCATTGTGATCTCACAGATTTTCGGACGCGTTTTGTGTGCGTTGACAAATGCCTGAAAATCACAAAATGACAAGTTGTCGGCATGAATCAAGAAGAATGCCTCCTCATCAAAAAAATTTTGATTTTGCAGCAGTGTTCCTCCTGTATTAAGCAGTTGCTCTTCATGTACAAGCGTTATTTGTTCACAAAAAGAACTCTTCTCCTTCCATGCCAACACCTGTTCGGCAAGATAGGATGTATTTATCAAAAACTCATCAACTCCTGCTGCACTCAAATTCTCAAGCCAGTAATCCAGCAAAGGCTTCCCGTGAACAGGCACCAGACACTTTGGAATAAAATCCGTAACGGGACGCAGCCGTGTACCCAGTCCGCCTGCAAGCAACAAGGCCTTCATTTACTCCAGCTCCTGTAAAAGTTCATCTTTTTGAATGGGAATATTGCCGACCCGGCTTACCTGAATTGCAGAGGCCAAAGAACCCAAATAGGCACTCTGCCAGATATTTGCACCCACAGCCAGTGCCATCGCGCTACATGTAAGCAGAGAATCTCCTGCTCCGCTGACATCACGGACTGCATTTCCCAAAGCGTTTATGTTATCTGTCAATAAATCATCTTCCCAATTGTTATATATTAAAATACCCTCTGCTCCGAGTGTTGTAAAAACATATTTTGCCTGTGATTTTCTTACCAGTTTGTCCGAAAGCACCACCAAACCCGATTCAAAATCATTTAAAGAAAGTCTGATTTCTCGCTCAGTAGGCGTGACCAGCGTCATATTGTTAAATTTTGAAATATCCCCGACCTGTGAAGAGCTTTGAGAATCAGCGGCCATTAATATACCTGCCTCACGCCCCATTGTTGTAATGGTATCAATAATCTTTTTACTCAGTACACCGTAACTGAAATCTGAAAAAATAATCAAATCCGTACACTCTATATTTTCTTTGACGTCTTGAAGAATTTCTTCCTCTATATCTGTTGCAATACTGTGCTGCTTGAGATGATTGACACGCAGCAGTGTTTTTGTATTGGCACGAAATCTTTGTTTGAGCGTAGTGGGTCTTGTCGTGTCTTTATATAATTTCGCGTCAATATCGAGTTTTTTAAGCCCCTCGTCCAAATAGTTAAAATTTTCATCATCTCCGACAACAGAAACAAACTTTACGTTTGCACCGAGCGTTTTTGCATGACTGGCAACGATGGCGGCGCCTCCTATGAATTTATCGCTTACAAGAGGCGTTACGACGATAGTCGGGTCCTCCTGACTCATCCCCAAAGGCTCACAAATAATGTACTCATCTACAATAGAATCACCTATGACCAAAACATTAAGTTGTGAAAATTTTTCTATAATGGCATTTAAATGCGCCATATCAAAAGAGTGGCGTTGCAAATACGAACTGTTATGTTCTACTTTATAATTGAGTGCAGCGAATTCCTGCTTTAACAAATCTATAGAAGAAAAACCTATCTCTCCGGAGCTAAAAAGAAGTTTGCCGCCATAAGCACTGATAACCTCCAGTTCCGCATTTGATTTATTTGCGAACTCTTTTCCCTTGACAACAATCTCAGGTCTGTTTTGCTTAATGTACTCAAGTGCCGGAACATCCAAAATAAACGCTTCATCCACATAGCTCGTAGCATTGATGGACTCCAGTCTGATATCTTGCGAAATGCCTTTTTGGCTGATTTTATCACTGTTGACACCGACAACAAGGTAATCCCCGCTCTCTTTGGCAAATTTCAACAATCTCAAATGCCCGGGATGCAGCACATTGAAGTCACCCGATACAAATACTTTTTTCATAGCCATACTAAATAAAATTGAGATGCTGCGGCAAATCGCCGCTTGGACGTGTCAGCGCATGTTGTCCTTTTTTATAGGCATCAAGCACTTCATTTGTCTTATCCTGCAAACATAATGTTTCGCACATCGAGCAGGCATCAAACTTGTCCGATGCCAAAAAATCCATCACTTCCCAGTATCTCTCACTTTTGAGTATATCTTTAAAACGCACTCCCGGTTCTGTTATATTAGCTATATGGTACTGCTTGTATTTTTCATTGAAAAAGCTCCCGCACGGGGCTATCAGACCTGTTCCGGACATTTGCAGGTGAAAAGGCGTTCCATGACATCTGCTGTAGTTCCTTTTGCCCTTGGAAAGAATTTTGGACCATTTAGCTTTGACGAGATATTCCTCGTCACTGTAGCTCTCTGCTTCTTTTAAGAGATCAACCAGGTCATCATATTTGTCATAATCAACCCCCAGGGTTCCATCTTCATCGTCACTGCAATGTTTAATAACAAGATAATCAGGTCGCAACTCTTTTCCGAGTTTTGCAAGAGGAATAATCTCATCCGCATCCTGCGGCATCAAGACCATCTGCATCCCGATAGTCACATCAAGATTCATCTCTTTTTTTATCTGCATCGCCATTTTGATGTTTTCGCAGGTTTCATAATACTTCTCAACCGGAACACCCATTATCTCGCTGTACCTTTGCGGTGTTCCCGCACTGAAGTTAAAGCGCAAATATGTCAAAGCCGGCAAAATTTTTCTTAGCACATCTTCTGTGAGTGTATTTCCATGTGTGGCTATAGCCATATCCAAACCGACTTTTTTGCCATAAACGATGACATCTTCATATATAGGGTTTGCCGTACTTTCCCCGTCACTCACGAGACTGATGGCTTTGACTCCCACCTCGGCACAGTCATCCAAAAAGTTTTTCATAATTTCAAAAGTAATCTTATGCGGTTTGTTTCTTTGCATATTTGCATAACAAAAGACACAGTTATACTGACAAGCCTGTGTCAGTGCCATATCAATGGTGATAGGGACAATTCTTTCCCCTCTTTTCCATTGCTCCAAGCGCTCTTGATGCCATAGTATTTTAGATCCATCTAGTATTAATTCTGACATTTATTCTCCATTTATAAGCATCGTAAATATGTAGGTCCGTCATAGGCAAACATATTTTTTATATCTTCTTGCAGCGTCTCTTGTGTCGGTGCAAATATTTTAAAATTTTTAAATATTTTCATCATGGCTATGTCATCATCATCCATACAATGACTTCTGCCCAAACTAGAAAAATAATTATCGGCACCTACACCGATAAGTTTAACATTCATTTTGTGTTCATTTAAATCATAACGAATCTGCTCATACGCACGCATTACCAAAAAAGGCACCTGAGAATAAACAAGCGGCTTCAATCCTGCCAAATACATTCCCGCACTCATGCTCATGGTTGCCTGCTCGCATATACCCGTGTTAAACGTTCGCTCTTTATGATTGTCGAAAAAATCATCCAACACGGCAAAGCCCATATCGCCGACCAGCAAGACCATCTTTTCATCATTTTTAAAATAACTATATATTTCTGCCATAACTTCTTTTTTACCGACCAGTTTACTCATCATCACACCCCAAAACATAGCCGTCTTGCGTCGGGCATCGAAAATGATGGGCTATAGAATTTTCACAAACCGCTACGCCCTTGCCCTTGAGCGTATCACAAAACACAATGGAGAAGTTGTCATTTTTTGTATGAAAAAAGTTCTTTAAGCTTACATGTAAGCTGTTTTCATTATGCCCGTCTATTTTTGAGAAATTATCCGTATAACTGTGCAAGACTTTTGCCAGTCTCTCATTATCAAGCCCCACATCTGTCACTCTGTCCATCGCCTGCAGTTCGTTTGCATCGACAATCAAAAGAAGATTGTCAAGTTGAAATCTGTATGCAAGCGCCAAGGCTTCAAAATTGCTTCCCTCCTGCATCTCTCCGTCTCCGACGATACAGACAACCTTGTTTGTTTTGTTTTGCATTTTAAAAGCCTGTGCCATCCCAACGGCTATAGGCAGTCCGTGTCCGAGTGAGCCGGTAGAGGCTTCTATCATATAGTCCAAATTTTGTGTCAAACATCCTTTAATGGATGCTCCCCTGTAAAAATTATCCAGTTCTTCTTTTGGCAAAAAACCAAGCTCGTTTAAGATCACATAGTACGCATAGGCACCATGCCCTTTGGAAAATATGAGCCTGTCACGGCTTTCATCCTGAGCATTTTTTTTGTTATAGTGCAAAAAATCTCTAAAGAGGACACTCAGCATTTCGACGGTACTCAGTGAGGGTGCCAAGTGTCCTGCTCCTGTTTTGCAGGAGAGTTCTATTGTTTTTTTTCTTATCTCTTTTGCATCTAACAAAATTATTTCTCCCCCAGATACAAGAACCACTCTTTAGTCGCTTCTTGAATGCTTTTTTCATCCCAAAGCGGAGCTTCCCGCCAAGAATCTATATTTTCAAGCATTATTTTCACGCCCTCTTCAAAGCTTATTTTTGGTTTCCAGCCTAGCATAGTTTTTATTTTTGAAATGTCCGCATAAGTGCTCTCAGGTTCTCCCGGTCTTTTTGGAATGTAGTGTTTTTCTCCGCCTAAAAGCTCGGCAAGGTAATTAATGCTGTAAGTATTGTCACTGCCTACATTAAAAATCTCTTGACTTATAGGGCTTTTTGCTGCCATGAAACATGCATCGACTATATCACTCACATAGGTAAAATCTCTTGTCTGCTCACCATCTCCGACTATAGTAAGTGGTTTGTTATTTAAAAGCTGTGCTAAAAATACCCCAAATACAGCTCCATAAGTTCCACCGGTTCTATGACGCACTCCATAGACATTAAAGAATCTCATTGACACTACCGGCATATTATACAACTGACCCCAGTGCATGACATACTGTTCGGCTACTGTTTTTGTGTGGGCATACGGGTATTCCGGTTTTATGGGAGTATCTTCGGGTGTCGGATAGACATCGGGAATACCATAGCAAGAACTTGATGCGGCATAGACAAACTTTTTAAGATTTTTGCTCTTTTTCGCCGCTTCAAGCACATTGATTGTGCCGTCTACATTGGCTCTGTGGTATTTCACAGGGTTGTTAATTGATGGAACGATATCCGCCAAAGCTGCATAATGAAACACATAATCCGCATTTTCAAAATAGCTGTCCAATTCAGTTTCATAATCGCCAATATCAACTTGGAAAAATTCTATCTTCCCCTTGTGATGTGCAATATTCTCAAGCCGTCCGTTTGCCAGATTGTCCAACACCGTTACATGGAAACCCTCTTTGACCAACAAATCAACCATATGCGAGCCGATAAACCCGGCTCCTCCCGTAACTACTGCTTTCATATCATCCCTTATATAAAATTATCATGCGCCTCTGGATTTTTCAACCTGTCCAGATAGCGATTGACCTCATCCATTCTGCAGTTGACTCTGCAATTTTTAATATCCAACTCATTCTGCACAAAGTTGTACGATTCTCTGCGTTTGTCACTTTCCCAAATTTCACTAAAGCTGTTGTCATAAATATTGCCGTAACAAAAGCGCTCATCCCCAAGGTAAGCACTGCAGCCGAAAACTTTTCCGTCAGCGGCAATGTATCCCCAAAAAAACGGAGTCGCGTGGCAGGTAGAATAGGAATGCTCTTTTTTCACATACTTTTTCATCGTATTTGCACGAAAAACTACATGAAAATTCTCATCATTAAAGCTTTTTAGCTCCTCTTCAACATCGAGCATTTGAGAGTAGTCTATGTCTTTGTATCTGTCTGTCTCACTGAAATTATGCTGTGAGTAGGGTTTTATCACCAAATAGTCAGCCCCGAGCTCTTTGACCTTTTTCGCCAAAATCACCGCTTCATCTCTGTTTTCGGGAAGCAGAAGCATCTGCACGCCAAGCGTACATGTAAGCTTGTTCTCTCTTCTGTACTCCAAAGCATACGCTAAATTGTTCATGACCCTTTCAAAATCAAGCTCTTTTGTCTGATGAATTGCGGCATAGCTTTGAGCCGTTCCTGCATTGAGGCTCACTTTTATCCAGGAACAGTTCTCAATGCAACGCTCAATGTTTTTTTTATTGAGCGGAACAAAGTTTGTTGTTATGGAGGTATCGATACCCACTTGTGAGCAGTGTTCTACTATAAGGTCTAAATCTTTAAACAACAGAGGCTCGCCTTCTCCTGCAAACATCACACTTTTCACACCATGGGCTGCCATATCACTCATGCTGTTTTTTAAAACTTCAAAATCTATACCGATATTTTCATAGCCCATATAATCAAGCGCGCAAAATGTACACCGGTGATTGCATCCGCCATACGGTGACACTTCCACATACACAGGGTAGATTTTTTTGAGTCTCTCCCAGTTATCATCTGCTTCAAGCCATCTTGCAACCCGGACAGGATGTAAACTCATTTTATGGGAATCTATTGCAAATTTATCACTCATTTATAAAATCTTCTTATTTTACTATAAACCAAGGGTTTAGCAAATTCTTTTTATTATACACTAATGGTTGCATGTTTTCAAACTGATATGTCATTTTGCCGCTTTGTCTGACAATAGCATCAGCCGCCGCCGTATCCCACTCCATAGTTGGTCCAAGCCTTGGATAAATATCTGCACTTCCATCAGCCACCATACAAAGTTTCAAAGAACTTCCCCTGTTTCTTTGCTCTTTTTTTTCTGCTGAAAGAGCATCTATAAATGCTTGTGTCTCTGGTGAGAGGTGTGATTTTGAAGCAACAATATGAAGTTCCTTTTGAGGATGGCTGTTTACATGTAAAGGAAGTTTTTGTCCATTTTTAAACGCGCCCTTGCCTTTTTTTGCTTTGTACATTTCTTTTGTTGCCGGAGCATATACTACACCTAAAACCGGTGTGTCTTTATGAATAAGCGCTATGTTTACTGTGAACTCGCCATTGTGCTTTATAAACTCTTTTGTCCCGTCTAGAGGATCAATACACCAGTAATATTGCCAATTTTTTCTTATTTCATAGACTACCTGCTTATTTTCTTCAGAGAGTATCGGTATATTCGGATACAGCTTTTGCAAAGCCAAACAGATAATTTCATTTGCTTTAGTATCTGCTTCCGTCAAAAAAGAATTATCATCTTTGTACTCTATCGTAAAATCTTTTTGATATATTTGCATAATGGCTTTGCCTGCCTCTTTTGCAATCGTAGCAATTTGCTGTAGATTAATCTCTTCTAACACTCTAAATATCCTCTTTTTTGTAAATATTGTATAATTATCTGGCTTGCTTCTTCTATGGTCATTTTCTCTGTTTTTATATGTATCTCTGCTTTATTTGGTATTTCATACGGTGAAGATATACCCGTAAAATTTGGAATTTCTCCCTGCATTGCCTTTATATACAAGCCTTTTGGATCTCTGCGTTGACATATTTCAAGGGAAGTATCTACAAATATTTCTATAAATTCATCTTTTGCTACAAGTGTTCTGACTGTGTCTCTTTCTTTTTGAAAAGGAGATATAAAAGCACTCAAAACTATAAGACCACTTTCAACAAACAATTTTGCGACTTCACCGATTCTTCTAATATTTTCAATCCTATCTTCATCAGAAAAACCAAGTCCTTTGTTAAGCCCTAAACGAATATTATCACCGTCTAAAAGGTAACTATGTTTTTGTAATTGATTGAGTTTCACTTCTACTGCATTTGCCAATGTAGATTTACCGCTGCCGCTTAATCCCGTAAACCATAACACACAGGGTTTTTGTCCCTTTATCGCTGCTCTTTTTTGCTTTGATAGGTGATTCTCATGGAAAATTATATTTTTATTGTTTGTCATGTTTATTTATCTCTTGGTATATTAAATTAGTTTACAGTTCCACTCAGGAAAGTTTTCTCTTATATAATAGTTAAGTGCTTTTTCTGCATCGGTATAATTTCTTGTTTGTGTTTCTTTTCTTTCATTTTCTCTTGCTGCCACATCAACTATCATACCCACACCCACCGTATTATTTGTGACTCTGTCAACGATGATAAAACTTCCCGTTCGGCGATTTTCTTTGTATTTATCTGCCGCTATCGGACGGGTAAGTGTTATTTTGCAAGAGGCTATGTCGTTGAGTTGTAACTCTTTTACCTGTTCTCTTTTATATGTATTCACATCTATTTTATAGTTAATATGCTCCACTACGCCGCTAATAACGGAAACAGCACGTTTAATGTCATACGTCTTAGCTATCTGCATCGGTGTTTCATTCATCCATACAAGCATAACTTTTAACGTATTTGAAACCCTTGGCATTTTTTTGGTATGTACGAGTATGTCTCCACGACTGATGTCAATTTCATCTTCTGTCGTAATCGTTACCGCCATTGGGGCATAGACCTCATTACACGTAAGCTGTTTATGGTTTTCTTTGATATCTCCGGCATTAATAATACTTTTGACTTTCGTCGTCTTTCCCGAAGGAAGCACAGTTATTTCATCACCTACTTTGACGCTACCACTGGCAACAGTTCCACAAAAACCTCTAAAGTCTAAATTTGGGCGATTGACATACTGCACCGGAAATCTAAATTTTTCTTCTGTCTCTTTTTTAGATATATCCATAGCGTCTAGCAGTTCTAAAAGAGGTTCTCCTGCATACCAGGGAGTATTATCACTTTGGTTTACTACATTATCACCTTCTAATGCACTCAAAGGGATGTAGTATCTGTTTTTAATTCCCAATTCGTCTGCTAAAGTTTCATAAGAGGCTTGTATCTCATCAAACACTTCTTTGGAGAAATTTACTAAATCCATCTTATTGATAGCGACTATAACATGTTCTATCCCTAAAAGATTAACTATAAAACTGTGTCTTCTTGTTTGTGTAAGAATACCTTTGCGGGCATCTATAAGTATTATAGCTACATCCGCAGTTGAGGCACCTGTCACCATATTTCTAGTGTACTGTTCATGCCCCGGCGCATCGGCAATAATGAATTTTCTTTTTTCGGTTGCAAAAAACCTATAGGCTACATCTATGGTAATTCCCTGTTCTCGCTCACTTTGTAAACCATCAACAAGCAAAGCCATATCCAACTTCTCACCCGTCGTGCCGTATTTTTTACTCTCATTTTGTGCAGTAGAGAGTTGATCGTCAAATATCATCTTGCTATCATATAAAAGACGACCAATGAGAGTGGATTTCCCATCATCTACACTTCCGCAAGTTAAAAAACGCAATATATCTTTGTTTTCATACTCTTTGAGGTAGGCTTCTATATCTAAAGAGATTTTTTCATTATTTATACTCATTAAAAATATCCCTCTATCTTTTTACGCTCCATAGCACCTTCACTATCTTTGTCTATCAACCGACCTTCTCGCTCACTTAAAGTTGAAAGAAGTATTTCACGAATAATTTCAGGCAGTGTTGTCGCAGTTGAATTAATAGCGCCGGTTAAAGGATAACATCCAAGCGTACGAAAACGCACCATCTCTGTTTTCGCTGTTTTTCTGAGTTGCTCCGGCATTCTTTCATCATCTACCATGATCTTTGTGCCTTCATACTCAACCACTTCTCTCTCTTTAGCAAAGTAAAGAGATGGAATAGGAATACCTTCTAAATAGATATACTGCCATACATCAAGCTCTGTCCAATTACTTATAGGAAACACACGTACGGATTCCCCTTTTTCAATAGCGGTGTTAAAAATATTCCAAAGTTCCGGTCTTTGTTTTTTTGGATCCCACCTGTGATATTTATCACGAAAGGAGAATATGCGCTCTTTGGCACGAGATTTCTCTTCATCTCTTCTTGCTCCACCGATAATAGCATCATAACCACCATTATTAAGAGCTTGTTTGAGTGCTTGAGTTTTCATAATGTCGGTATGAAGTTTACTTCCATGTTCAAAGGGGCTTATATTCATGGCTATCCCTTCAGGGTTTGAGTGCACCACAAGGTCAAAGCCAAGCTCTTTTGCGCGCTTATCGCGAAACTCTATCATCTCAGCAAATTTCCAAAGCGTATCTACATGTAAGAATGTAAAAGGCACTTTAGCCGGTGCAAATGCTTTTTGTGCCAAATGCAGCATAACGGAGCTGTCTTTGCCTACACTGTACATCATTACAGGATTACAAAACTCAGCCGCAACCTCACGGAGAATATAAATTGATTCTGCTTCTAGTTGTTTTAAATGTATTAAGCTTTTTTTTATTAACATTTTAAATATCCATGTAATTATATAAGTTTTATTTTTCTATATCAAGACCAAGTAATTCTACAAAATTACAATTATTAAAACTAAATACCTTTCTAAAGTTTTTAATATTTTCTATAAAAACCTCATATTGATCTTTATGCATTTGAAGAAAAGAAGCAAAATCTTTAAAATTATCATTAGAAAAGACTATACCAATATTATTATCTCTAACTATTTTTGCCATAGATACGAACTTCTCATGTACTAATATTGGCAATGCTCCTTCCAAATAAAATGCAAATTTACTAACAACAGCATATTTATATAACATTTCATTTTTAGAGTCAATAAACAATTCAAAAAAACCAAAATGATAACCATGCAATTTTTTAGAATCTAAATCTTTACCTTCAAGTATCGCAAAATTATTATTGAATCTATCCTCATAAAAAAAGTCTATAAATAATTCTCTTTTAGTTTTCATCTCATCAAGATTCTTCTTTGGAATTAAAAAACTTATTGTAATACTCTCAGATGTAAGTTTTTTAATACTATATATATGAGACTTATTTGGAAATATTTCACCTGGTAATACAGTTGAAGAAATTCTTCCTGCATATACTAAATTTAATTTATTACTAAATTTAGTATTTTTCTCATTAAAGTTACTGTATAAAGTCAATTCGGGTAAAAATATAAATTTATCTACATTTACTTTATATATTTTTGACCATATTACTGCTTGTTCTTCTGTATAATGTGATAATATTTTTTTCCCATATCTAAAAATATATTCTATTGCTTTAAAGTCATCATCATTTCCAAATAAAAATTTATATTCTTCTCTTGTACTAAAATTCCAATCTTTAAGGGTTATTATTGCATTTGGAAAATTTTTTAATATCTCAGCACTAAAAGCATAGGCATGCATCCAACCTCTAGATATTAAAATAGTATAGTCAATTTTACTTATTATTGATAATATTTCATCTTTTGTATCAACTTGAAGAACCTTATCAAAATACTTATGAGTTGTCATATAAGAAGGTTCTTTTAAGATAATTAAAATAATTTTCCACTTATACTTTATAAATAAAAACTGAACTAATCGATCAATGAAAAAATCTTGCTTCTTTAAAATCCCATTTGGTGGAACTATAATTAAAGTTTTCAAAATATTTTACCTCTTAATAAGATGACAAACATCTAAAACCACCACTCCACCGTGCAAACGCAACTTTTTATTTATTGTAACTTTACAGTTTTCTGAAGATTCTGTAATAATAATATAGTCATACTCAGACACCTTAGATAGTAATTTTTTAGGAGATAACACATGTTCTTTATTTATATTTTTAAAATTATTATCACAAATCATAGTAACATTTACATTATTTTTTAAATATCGTTTCAAGTAAGTTTTATAGTTATTATATCCATAAACAACGATATTGTAACCCTTCAAATATTCAACAAGATTTTTTATTGATTGGAACTTTGGAATTATCCTTTTATACACTTCTAACTTTCGCTCAAAAATATTATGGAACTGCAGAGTATTATACTTTTTTTCTAAGCTGATTGAATACCCTAAATCTTGCAGAATATTTTTATTTGTTTCAACAAAGTCTTTATAGAATTTATAAGAAATAAATTTGAACCACTCTTTAACTTTTTTTGATTCATTATAGTGCCGATAATATGCATGTCTGTGTATTGAGGTAGTTAATTCCTTATAAAAGATATTATCTATTATATTCTCTATTTTCTCATCATCAATATCTATTTCTAAATAAATAGAAAGTTTCTTTATCTCTTTTCGTGGATTAGCTAATAAACTTTCATACTGTATTCCATAAAATTCTTTTTTATATTTTAAAAATGCTTCCACATGCTTAGTCCAAGCTTCAATTGTCGCATATACCTTTTCTGGAGTCAAATATCTAAGCTCTTGGTATTTTAACTGACTTTTTAATTTTTTCATTAAAAAAAACACATAATCTAAATTTTCAATAAATTTCATTTTTGAGTTTAAAACATCTAAACCATATCTGTATACATAAATTTTTTTATTAATCTTTTTTAATATCTTATTAGACATAATTTCTATAGGTGAAGCATGTCCAAAATAAATAACTTTTTTAGATAAATCTATCCCATTTGTAATATCCAGTAAGAAATGTTTATATATTGTGCCATTTAAGTTATGAAAATTTGTAGCTACTAATATTTCTTTATTATTCACACTATTTATACCACCAAAAGAAACTCTAGTATCTTTGATGTTTAATTTTTTTAAAAAAGCTTCCAATAGCTCTTCATTTAATGGGGGATCCATTTTATCTATAGATAATAATTTATAAATAATATTAGTAACCAATACTGTTCCAGACTTTGGCATAGATGATATTAGAATATTATGATTATACATTTTCATTGTATTTCCTCGTATTTATTATATTCACTATTCTATTTAAAAACTTATCGTAAGTATATTGTTTTACAAAAAACTCTAAATCCAACTTTGGAACTTTATCACTATTTAATATTTTTTCAAGTTCATTAACTGTTTGAAAATATATAACAGGTATATCTTTTGTATTTTCTTTTGTTCTATATCTATTATCATAGGCCAATGGAATCGCTCCACTAGCAGTGCCTTCAAAAATTCTTTGCTGTAATAGATATGAAGTTGGAATAAAAACATATGTAGCCCTATTATAAACAATTGATATATCTTTTCCATAATTCAATATGCCTTTATAATATGGTTTTACTTCATCATACTCATCCCAGCCCTCTCCATAAATCTCTATCTTATATTTTGTCTTTATTGTGCATAGTCTTAATATTAAAATATCTCTTATGACATACCCAACAATAGAATTTATATTTTTCATATCTTCATTATATTCTTGAGAAATTTCATAAAGACAATCATATTTAAAAACTCCCTCCTTATCATATAAGGCTATAATTCTCTTTGCAATTTGTACAAATTTTTTATTCTTTATTCTATCTTTATACGAAGATCCAATAAAAACTACTTTTTGTTCTCGTACTATGTTATCTCGAATTTTATATACAGTTTTATCTATACAAAATGGTTGTAATTTTGATTCTATTCCTTTCGATAATAATTTTTTACCAATATCATCAGTCAGATGAAAAACAATATCTCGTTTTCTTGCAATGTATTTTTGAGAATCTTGTAAAAAAGGCATCATATCTTGAAACCAGACAATATTAAAAACTTCATCACTAAGCATAATGTTATCCATGTGATTTATATTTATTTTTACATGTGGCTTAACAAAAAACATATTTTTTAAACACTTTTCATCTTCTATGCCATATTGCATATCTAATACTACATAAAAACCTTTTCTTTCTAATTCCTTTGCAAGTGCTTTCATAATATGCTGCATAACCTTTGTTGAATTATGTGCTCTTAAATAAAATCTCCAAGGTTCTGAGAAATTTAATCTTAAATTTTTCATACTATTAAAATAAGCAAGATTTAGTTCATACCTATATACTTTTGCTTGTTCTAATAAAGAAAAAAAATTTGTTTCTATTTCATTTTTAACCTCTTCTGATAATTCAAGACCAGAGAAATCAATTTGTGTTGGCAATCTATATATACCCTGAGCCAAGTTTTCTAGAAAATCTTCAAATGGTAAATGAATAAAATTAACAAAGTTTGATTCAATTTTTTTACCAGCATAATAACACAACTGAAGTTTATATTTATGATCTTTATTCTGTAATGAAGCAACTCGTAATGCTTCATTTGCGTCTAAAAAGTAGGTGTCTTTAAACATATATTAACCTTCATTTTAAATTATTAAGATAAGATACCCAATCATAACTTAACACAAGGTATTTATTATGAAAAACTTTGCAAAGAAGTACATAAAAAAACTTATTGCTACACTTCAAAAAAGTAATTTAGATATAATTGCAAAAATTATAGAACTCTTAGACAACACTTCTGGAAAAATATTTATTATTGGAAATGGTGGCAGTGCAGCTACTGCTTCACATATGGTAAATGATTTAGGAGTAGGACTCAAAAGAAGAAATATAAAAAGTTTTGATGTAGAAAGTCTCAGTGATAATACTCCTGTTTGTACAGCACTTGCCAATGATATTGGGTATAAAAATATATTTTACATGCAACTCAAAGATAGAATAAAAAAAGAAGATATCCTCATTGCCATTTCCTGTAGCGGCAACTCAAAAAACATAACAAAAGCTGTCAAGTATGCAAAAAAAGAGGGTGCTACTATTATTGGGCTCACAGGTTTTGATGGCGGAAAATTAAAAAAACTCTCAGACATCAATTTCCATGTAGCAACAAAGAAAGGAGCATATGGCATAGTGGAAGATATGCACAGTATTATAAACCATATAATCTATAGCTATTATATTGACTTAGAAAGTAAATAATTGGCTATTTCAAGATCTAATTTCGTGTCGATATCAATTGATTTTTTTTGATCCATCACATAAGCATAAATATTATCTTTTAAAAAAAAACTTTTTTTTTCTAAAAGTTTCGCGACTTTTATAATATAAATTGAGCCGTTTAGCCTATAATATGTTTCTAAATCCTGACTTCTTTTATTCAAAATTTCTTTATGTAAAAAAGTCGCCATACTTTTATCTTTTGGCAGAGTATTAGACCAAAGTGGTGAGTGTTCCATTTCACATACACTTATAACTGCATCTGCATTTTTAGTATGCAAGAACTCTATTGCTTTGTCGATATCTTCACTTTTTCTCAAAGGGCTTGTTGGTTGCAACAAAATAATATATGTATATTGTTTTTCAAAATTTTTTATCAGATGTTCAACAACCTCAAAAGTTGTAGCTGTATCAGTAGCGAGTTTTACAGGGCGTTTCATGATTGAAGCATTTTGTTCTTTCGCAATATTAAGAACCTCATCATCATCACTTGAAACAACAACTTCGTCAATATATTTGCTTTGTTTGGCAGCTTCTATACTCCACGAAATTAATGGTTTACCTGCCAAATCCAGAACGTTTTTACGAGGTAACCTCTTGGAACCGCCTCTTGCAGGAATTATGGCTAAAAAAGTTTTATCATATAACATTAGAATATCTCACTGTACTCATTTTGAGCCTGTTCAAAATCACTCATCCGTCCAATATCAAGCCAATACTCATGAATAGGAAAGGATATAGTTTTGAGTTCATTTTTTATAATATCTTCAAAAAGTGTCGGCATATCATAAAACTCATTTTTTGGAATATATTCAAAGACCTGAGGAGAAAGAACATAAATACCGGCATTGACAAAAAACTTGTGCACAGGCTTTTCCTCTATAGATATTATTTTGCTTCCCTCAGTCTGTATCACCCCGTAAGGCACCTGATAGTCATACTCTCTCACACACATCGTACCCACAGAATTCTCAAACGAGTGATAGTCCAAAAGATGCTCAAAGTTTACATTGGTCAGCAAATCTGCATTCATAACAAAAAAAGGCTCTTGCGGACGTTCTTTTATCAGCGAAAGTGCTCCAGCTGTACCTAATCGTTTATCCTCTTGAATATAATCAATATTGACACCAAGTGTACTTCCATCGCCAAAATACTTTTTAATCATATCTGCTTTGTAATTGACACTGATGATAATGTTAACAAAACCGTATTTTGCAAAGTTTTCTATAATTGTCTCTAAAATAGGCTTGTTTCCAACTTTTAAGAGGGGCTTGGGTACATCCTGCGTGAGTGGTCTCAGTCTTGTTCCAAGTCCTCCTGCCATTAAAACAACTCTATTTTTTTTCGCATTTGTTTTGAGCAGTTTTGCCAAATCTTCAATCTTGACAAGTTTTCCTTCATCATCAACAATAGGAATCTGATAAATCTGCTTACGAATCGCTTTTTGGATAATAAGTTCTTTGGAATCATTTATATTTGCAAGCGTTGGTTCCTTAAAGTAAAGATTTTCAATACTAGAGTCCAAAGAGAGTCCATTTAAAAGCCCACGGCGGATATCTCCATCAGTAAGCGTTCCTACAACTTTTTCATTTTCCCCAAGTACTATGGCAATACGCATAGCACCTTTGTCTATCACTTTGAGTGCTTCTTGGATAGTTGAATTTTTATGTAACAAAATCTCTTTATATGTACTCATAACATACCTCCTACATCATAAAATTTTTTCTCTAAAATATGTTCAAGTTCTACTGTTTTTAGGCACTCTTTTATCTTTTTACTCGGTTCTTTGCCCTCATAAGGGTTCTTAACTCTTTTGAGACTCTCTAAAAGAGAGGGATCATAAATCTTCTCAAGACCTTGTCTAATGGCATTAGCCTCTATATCTACAGTTATAATACTCTTTGCCTGAATCCGCCCCTCTTGTCTCTCTCCAATATTGAGTGTTGGAATTTTAAAACTTGGAACCTCTAAAATTCCACTTGAACTATTGCCAACCACCCCATCAACAAACTCCAAGGCAGAAAAATAACGAAGCTGTCCAAGAGATGCAAAAACAATGCTGTTTTTATGACTCTTTACATACGCATCTATCATTGCATTAATGATCTGTCCGCCCTCATCAGCATTTGCTTTGGTAAAGATGATTTTTGTCTCTTTTAAACTCTCTAAAGCTTCTAAAAGTGTACTAAATTGCTCTTTTGGAATTTTCTCTGAGAGTGTTTGAGGATGATAGGTTACAAGTAGATTTTTTTTGCCAAGTTTGAAGCCAATACTTTTTTCAAACTCTTGTTTATTTAAAAGCTGCAAAGTCTTTATGCTTTGTACCCCTAAACTACCAACATTAAACACTCTTCTTGGCTCTTCTCCCATTTGTATAACTCTTTTGGCGTATACCTCTGTTGATGTAAAGTGTAGATGTGAGAGTTTGGTAATGGCATGGCGGATGGCATCATCAATTGCCCCTTGTGTAAGCTCTCCACCATGAATATGTGCTAGAGGAATATGCAACATTAAACAAGCAGTAGCAACACTCAGCATCTCATAACGATCTCCCAAAATAACCATTATATCAGGGCAAAGTTGTACCAAAACTTCTGTTATATCTTTTTGTAGTTGTGCCATTGCCAAAGATAGACACTCCCCGCTCTCACAAGATAAATCCATTGAAATCTTTGCATCAATATCAAATTCTTGCTCTATCTCTTTGTAGGTGTTACCAAAGTTTTCCTCTAAATGTGTACCAGTTACTATAAGCTGTAGTTGCAGAGTATCATCATTCTCGATCTCTTTAAGCAGTGGTTTCAAGAGTCCATATTCTGCACGAGTTGCAGTGACTACAGCTATTTTTCGTTTCATATCATCTCATCTTTTGCATAATCTTTTTGTGCAACAGTTCCAATGACTGTATCCCACTTCATAGGGCTTATTCCTTTGGCAGGGCGTTTTGTTGTGAGATTTCTTTCGCTGAATATCTCTCCTTTTTTAATATCTCTTGCTGCTACGATGGATTTTCTTGCAACCTCTATGTTTGGTGTTTCACTTTTGCTTGGTTTTTTTTCACTGCTTCCAAGTGCTGTTTCAATATTTCTTATAGCTGTGACCATGGCTTTGAGTTCATTTGGCTCCAACGAAGCTTTATGGTCAGGTCCCTCCATACTCTTATCAAGGGTAAAGTGCTTTTCTATTACACTCGCTCCCATTGCTACAGCGGCAATATCCACCTCAATTCCAAGTGTATGGTCACTATAGCCATATGCCACATCAAACCTTTTACCAATTATTGGCATTGCTCTTAAATTTACATCCTCCATTGGGGTTGGATACATTGTATTTGCATGTAGTACCGTAATCTTTTGCTTTGGTGTACCTGCTTTTGTTAAAACATTTAAAGCATCCTCTATTTCTCGCATACTTGCCATACCGCTAGAGAGAATTACCTCTTTTGAGAGTTTGCCAATCTGGCGTAAATATGGTAGATTTGTAATCTCTCCGCTTGGTATTTTAAATATTTTCAATCCCAAATCATTAAGCATCTCTATGCTTTCATTATCAAAAGGGGTGGAGAGAAACATAATATTTTTACTTTTTGCATAATTAATGAGTTGATGGTGTGCGTCTACATCGAGTTCAAGTTTTTTAAGCATATTGTACTGAGAGTCATCTGTCTCTTGCATATTTTCTTGTTGATACTGTGCTTTTTTTGCATCACGGCTGACAAGCTTTTCTGCCTTAAAAGTTTGAAATTTTATAGCGTCAGCACCGGCACTGCTCGCTACATCGATGAGTTTTTTTGCCAACTCCAAAGAACCGTTGTGATTGACTCCCGCTTCTGCGATGATAAAAACATTCATTTCACAACACTCCCCATTTTGACAAATCCCTCTACTCTATAACCCTGTTTCACAACAGCGCCACTCCCTATAAAACTATGTTCTTTTACATGTACATCACCATTAAGAAGTGCATTTGTACTTACATGTACATGATTTTCTATGGTACAGTCATGCTCAAGAAGTGCTTTGGAATTGATGATGCAATTTTCACCCACACGCACCCCCGCGTTGATAAGTGTATGGTGCATCACAACAGTACCAGCTTCTATTTTTGCGTGTTTAGATACATAGGCAAAAGGGGAGATAATAATGGGAATGGTAAAGCCTAAACTTTTGAGTTTTTCAAAAAGTTTGATGCGTACGGTGTTTGACTTGATGTGTCCAACAGTGACAAAAGCGTATTCATATTGCTCGCGCAACTTCTCTAATTCGTCATCTGTACCGATAAGCTTATACCCTAAAACACTCTTGGACTCACCTACATACTTCTCAATAATACCTGCAATTTTAAAATGACCTTCAGCCTCAATAACATCGATAACAGACTTACAATGCCCACCGCCACCGAGTAAAATTATCTCTTTTTTCATAGCACACTACTTGGTATATTGATAATGCGTTCACTCAAAAATTTTGAGTTTTGAAGTCCATCATTTTGACAATTTTGAAACATCTCTAATTCACTCATCAATCTCCAAATCGGCCGGCTCATCACACCATTTTCATTGAGATACTTAAGATATGTATCCCTTTGCTTTTTATCTTTTAATATTATGGCATTGAGCCAGTAGTTACTTTTTGCATCTTTTGGCTCTTTAATAAAATCTATATCGTCAAACTGCTTAAAAAACTGCATATATTCTTGACTTAAAAACCGTTTATTTTGTAAAAATGTTTCAAGTTGTTCCATCTGTGCAACTAAAAGGGCTGCATTAAGGTTTGGCAGACGGTAGTTATAGGCGATGGTGTTGTGTTCGTATTCATAAGGGTGAGGGAGTTTTGCTGTGGTTGTGAGATGTTTAGCTCTTTTTGCAAGTTCTTCATCATCGGTGATGATGACACCGCCTCCGCCACTTGTAATGATTTTGTTGCCATTGAAACTAAACACAGCACTTTTTCCAAAAGTTCCTGTGTGTCTACCTTTGTAAAAACTCCCCAAAGACTCCGCAGCATCTTCTATGAGTGTAAGGTGCCACGCCTTACAAATCTCTGCGATTGTATCAATTTTGCAAGGATGCCCAAAGGTGTGCATCGGTACGACAGCTTTGATAGTTTTGTTTGTAGCAGTATTGAGGCAGACACCATTTTGAACTTCGCAGTTCTTCTTTAAAAATGACTCCAAAGCATCAGGGCTCATCCCCAAGGTATCAAGCCCAACATCTACAAAAACAGGCTCTGCTTGGCAATATTTTATGGCATTACATGTAGCGACAAAAGTGAGGGCCTGGGTGATCACTTCATCTCCCGCTTTGACATCAGCAAGAAGGAGACTTACATGTAAAGCACTTGTGCCATTGACTGTAGCTATGGCGTATTTGCTTCCCACATAAGAGGCAAACTCCTCTTCAAATCTATTAACAAACTTTCCGACAGATGAGACAAAAGTAGAGTCGATACATTCATTTAGATATTTTTTTTCATTCCCTCGAAATCGTGGTTCATGCAGGGGGATGAAATCTGTTGTATTGTAGAGGTTCTGAATAAAGTTTACAATTTTTTGCATCACATTTTTCCGTCTAAATATTTCTGCTTATCTTCATACTCAAAGTTTGGGAGAAGTTTAAAAAACTCTGCAACTATCTCCTCTTTACTCCATTGCAGATTTTTTTTAAAATCTTCAATCTTTTGGCTGAATGCATTGAGTGCATTCTCATCAAAATCAAGCTTGTTTTTGATGATGCCAATATTTTCATACCTCTCTACATCCAACACTTCATTTTCAGTAAAAAACTCTTCAAAATCTTTCTCACCTGTGGTATCACTTTTTGTAAAAAGGCAAGGCCATTTTCCCTCTTCTGGAAGTATTTTTGCCAGAGTTCTTGCTTCCTCTTCACTTTTGCAGATGTAAGGCTCATATCCCTTTACATATAAGTATTTTACAGCAATATCTGCAAAAGAAACAAGGTGTAGCGATTCTGAGAGTTTTGGAAAGAAAATATCACGGTTCTCCCCAAAGACAGCACTCATCAGGCATAACTCACCACTCTCTTTCGGTGTGACAAAGTAGCGTTTTATATCATCCGGCGCTACAAGGGGTTGCTGTTTTTCAAGACGCATATTAAAAGAGTGCAAAAGAGAACCATCACTAAAAGCAACATTGGCAAAACGTGCCATAGAGACATTGATTTGTTGTGATTTTCTATGCACATACATCTCCATAATTCGCTTGCTCGCCCCCATCATATTGACAGGATTTGCAGCTTTATCAGTTGAAACACAGAAGTATTTTTTTACTCCGTGTTCAATAGAATGTTGTAAAGTTTTGTCAGTATTGAAAATATTGGTTTCAATCATCCGCATTAAAGTAAAAGAATCTTTTTCACTGCGTACATGTTTGAGTGCTGAAAGATTAAGTACATAGTCATATTTTCCATCCTGTGCAATAAAAGCATCGTACTCAATTGAACCGATATCGAGTGCGTAAGTCGCAAATTCTCCTTCTATATAACCAAATGAGCTTCTAATGTCACGAACCAATTCAGTCAAATTATTTTCCGAAATATCAACAACGTGCAGCTTTTTTGGATTACGAGAAAAAATTTCTTTTACAACAGCACTCCCAATACTTCCTGCTCCGCCAAGCACCAAAAATTTCGCATCACTTACAATTTTGTCTAAATCATTTTTGTATGTTTGTATGTCATCATCAAATAATGCTTTTTCCCTGCCTATTAGTTTTAAAATATCCATACGTATCAATTAGCAACTTTCATACCATTAATTTTGGTATATTTTATGCTTGCAATACTTATGAAAGGATATTTATGCAAAATATAGAAGAGCAGGCTATTAAAAATTATCAAAAAAATATTGAGTTTTTTAAAGAATATAATGAAAAAGTTTCTAATAAAATTCTAGCTTTAGAAAGTTTGCTCAATAACGGAAAACTCTCTGCCAAATATGATCTTGTATATGAAAATGGCTATTTTGATGTTGTAGAACTTTCAAGCGGTGCAAAGCTATACAATACGAATTCTCAGGAGTTCTCACAAAAAATTGTAGACAATATCAACTTAAAAAAGAATGACCAAAGCTTTAGAAGTTTACGAAAAATAAACTTTGAAAAAGCTTCTTTTGAGACAATAAAAAATGCAAATGCCTATACGAACTTTGCAACTACAGCAGAAATATATGAACTTTATCATAAAAATATTAACGACTCCAGTCATATGAAAGAACTTGACAAGTTTATATTTTTAGGAGTGGGTCTTGGGTTACATATTCCAAAAGCTATCAAAAAATATGATTTTCAAGTAGTGCTTATAGTAGAAGACAATCTGGAACTTTTTCGCCTTTCTCTTTTTACAATTGATTATAAACAGGCACTTATGGATACAACAAGTTTTTTTTCAATTGCTGATAATGCAGGTAGCTTTAGAGAATGTTTTAACGGTTTTTATACCAATGCTTTTTTCAAAAACCAATTCATAAAGTTTCATCTTTTTTCCTCTGCATATGAAGCAAAAATTCGAGAGATTCAAGCTATTCTTATCTCCCGACCAGAAGCAACTTATTCTCATAATCGTCTTTTAGAAAAAAACAGAAAAGTTTTGGACAGAATCAATGCAGAATATAAATTTCTTGATTTGCGTAAAAGAGAAAGTGATACAATATTTCAAGAAAAGGCATGGCTTGTTTTAGGAGCAGGACCCTCTCTTTATAAAAATGCACAATGGGTAAAAGACAATCAAGACAGATTTATAATTGTCGCTGCTTTTACAGCACTCAATACACTTAAACGTGTCGGTGTCACTCCAGATATTGCTGTTCAAATTGATGAAAATGTATATACAACACATGAAATGCTTAAAAATTTGGGCGATTTAAGCTTTTTGGATGATACACTCCTCTTTTTTAGCGCTTCTGTTTCTGGTGAGCTGTTTGAACACTTCAAAAAAGAAAACATTTATCTGCATGAGGATAGAACAAAATACAAACTCTCCCGTAGCACCTTAACAGTTTCTAGCGTGGGAGACTCTATCCATGCATTTGCACTTATCTTTAATGCACCGGAAATTTATCTTTTAGGGATAGACTTGGCACTTAGTGATGATGGGTTATCCCATACGCCTGATCATTTTAAGGCGCGCTCCATCGAAAATAAAAAAATACAAACAAAAGAAAATCAAGATTTTCACCTTGGCGATGCTATCCTGCAAATAACAGGCAACTTCAAAGAAAAGGTTAATTCTACTCCTTTGTTTATGCTTTCCATCCCTGTTATTAACTACTTTACACGAAAGTACAAAGCACCCATGCAAACTATTTACAACCTTTCCGATGGATGTAAACTTGATCAGACAATCCCAACCCCTCTTAAAGATGTAACGTTACCACAAAAACAAAACAAAATACTTTTAAGAAAAGAAATGAAAAAATATTTTGACACTTTATCTACAACAGAACTTGATCAAAATGAAATAGATGGTATTTACTGTCGTATTGGACAGATTAAAGATTACTTGGCCCTTCTTGAAACATTTAAAAATGCTCCGCACAGTGACAGCTTAATGTTTAAACTCAATCTTATAGAAATGGTAAGCGCAATGTGTAATCACGAGTGCATCTTTGAACTCAGAGATTTAATGACCATATATTATATGAATACTACACCCTATGCAGATGATTTTTTTAATACAAAAGAGTTAAAAAACCCAAAAAAATTCACAAAAAAATTTCATGCTATTTTTGTAAAAAATGTTAAAAAGATTATAGAGACCTATGAAAAAGATCTACATGTACTCAAAGTGCTGGAAAAAGAAAATTCCCAAGCATAAAGCTTGAGAATTTATAAAAACTACTGAAGTAGTCTTAAAACATTTTGTTGAACGGCATTTGCCTGACTCATAGCATATGAACCTGACTGTGCAAGAATATTCAATTTAGAGAAGTTTGCACTTTCCGCAGCAAAGTCGACATCTCGAATTTGAGATTCTGCAGCTGTGACATTCACCTGTGTAATCGATATATTTCTCACTGTAGATTCAAGCTGATTTTGGACCGAACCAATATCTGAACGTGTTGCATCTATATCTTTTAGTGCATACGAAGCAATAGTAATTGCTTTTTGTGCATCTCTACGAGTAGTTACATCAACTGTTGACAAGTTGTTATTTAAACCGGCAGCAGTATTTCCAATAATTGCAGTCGACTTTCCATCTGAAACACCATCGCCAAGTGTCATACCAGTTAAATCACCAGCAGAATCTATACGGATTCCATACTCCGGATTATCTACAGTTGAGCCTGTTGCTTCAATGATTGAGGCTCTTACATCAGCGCCTGCAACCTGTGCCTGTTGATTAAACTTGTCAACAACAGCCTGCGCTATCTCATATCCGGAAAGATCAGCACCAGAAGCAAAAGAGATAGTAGATGTAGATACTGTAGCAGTCGTCCCATCAGCATTTACAACTGTAACAGAAAGTGAAGCTGATCCACCAGCACTGTTTGCAGCACCACTAAGTCTTGAAAAACCAACACTTGTTTCAGCTAAAGAAAACTCAGCTACTTGTGAGGTTTGTGTATCACTAATGGAAAGTTTTACAGTCTCTCCGGAATATGCACCAATTTGGAATGATTTATTTTGGTATGCACCGTTTAAAAGTGTCTGACCATTAAATGAAGTCGTTGAAGCAATGTTCTGTGCCTCTTCAAGAAGTCTGTCAATATCCGCCTGAATTTTTTTACGAGAATCTAATGTTTGCCCGTCAGACGCTGCTTGAATTGCTTTCGTTCTGACAGTATCAATAATTTTAGTATACTCATCCAAAGCACCGTCAGCAGTCTGTGCAACACCAATCCCGTCATTTGCATTGTTGATAGCCTGACCGAGACCCTGTGCCTGTTGACGCAGTGAGTTGGCGATTGCCATACCAGAAGCATCATCTGCCGCTTTGTTAATACGCAGACCTGAAGATAAAGCATTTAAACTTTTGTCTAAACCCAAGTTTGTCTGTGTTGCATTACGCAATGCATTCATTGCCGCAACGTTTGTGTTAATTCTAAAACCCATAATAAATCCTTTTCTATGGAAGAGCTTTCGCTCTTTGTATTTTTTGTTCTCTAAAAGGCATCCTTGCCTTGAGACTGTAACAATATCGTCAGTCAAAAAAATAACTTTAATTTTTTTTGCAAATTTTATAAATTTAAAAATATTTCCTTATTTTATTCTTTTTCGCTACACTTCCAAAACCAAAAACCAAATCACTATACTATATATAGGAAAACTATTTGAACTTAATAATCGTCGAATCACCCGCAAAAGCCCGTACTATCAAGAACTTTTTAGGCAAAAACTATGATGTCATTGCCTCAAAAGGACACATCCGGGATTTGCCAAAATCCCGTTTTGGAATTACAATTGATGAAGAAACTCATGAAATCATTCCCAAATACTCTGTCGCCAAAGAAAATGCGCCAACTGTCAAAGAGATAAAAGAAAAAGCCAAAAAAGCCGACACAATTTACATCGCGACCGATGAGGACCGCGAGGGAGAAGCAATTGGGTGGCATATTGCCCATGCTATCAAAAAAGACCCCGAAACACTCCCGCGTATCGTCTTTCATGAGATTACAAAAACAGCCATCAAGCATGCACTTGAGAATGCAAGAAAAATAGACATGGACATGGTCAATGCCCAACAGGCCCGTCGTCTGCTTGACCGTATTGTAGGCTACAAGCTCTCGCCTCTGCTTGCTTCTAAAATTCAAAAAGGCTTAAGTGGCGGGCGTGTGCAAAGCTCGACACTCAAGCTTGTCGTAGACCGTGAACGCGAAATCAAAGCCTTTGTTCCTCAAGAATACTGGACTATTGACACTCTTTTCAAGCCAAATATCGAAGCCAATCTTATCAAACACAAAGAGCAAAAAATCTCCAAACTCTCCATAGAGAACAAAGAACAGGCAGAGGCAATTACCCAAAGTGTCAAAAATGATGACTTCAAAATTGCAAAAATTGAGACAAAACAGCGAAAAAGTGCCACGCCGCCGCCGTTTATGACCTCAACCCTGCAACAGGCTGCTTCAAGCAAACTCGGATTTACCCCGAAAAAAACAATGATGGTCGCCCAGACTCTGTATGAAGGTGTCAAAACTCCAGACGGTACTTCAGGGGTCATTACCTACATGAGAACCGATTCACTCAACCTTGCACAAGAAGCCGTGGGTGCAGTCCGCGGCATCATTGAAAGCCGTTACGGCAAGAAATACCTGCCGAAAGAACCAAAGGTTTATACGAAAAAATCAAAAGGCGCACAGGAGGCACACGAGGCTATCCGCCCGACTATGCTGCAGTTTACACCCGAAGTGGCACAAAAATTTTTAAAAGCCGATGAAATCAAACTCTACCGCCTCATATATGAGCGTTTTATGGCATGTCAGATGGAAGATGCGCTCTTTGAGCAGCAAAGCATTATCTTTAAAGGCAATGAAAATGAATTCCGTGCAAGCGGACGAAAACTCATTTTTGACGGTTTTTATGCGGTCACAGGAGCAGAAGACAAAGACAAGCTTTTACCTACTTTAAAAGAGGGTGACAAAGCTGAAATTCAGAGTGTAAAACCCGAACAGCATTTCACAGAACCGCCATCGCGTTACTCTGAAGCAAGTCTGATTAAAAAACTCGAATCAGAAGGCGTCGGGCGTCCATCGACCTATGCCCCGACAATTGCGACACTCTCCAATCGTACCTATGTGACCATAGAAAAAAAGCAGATTATCCCGACAGAAATCGCTTTTACCGTGACAGAGATTCTGGAGAAAAACTTTCCAAATATCGTTGATATTAACTTTACGGCTGAAATGGAAGAAGAACTCGATGAAATCGCCGAAGGCAAAGTGGACTGGCAGAAACTGCTCCTTGAGTTTTATGAAAAATTCATGAAGCAGATAGAAGCAGGAAAAGAGAACATTGTCTCGCTCAAACTTGCCAAACCGCTTGGGCGCACCTGCCCTAAATGCGGCAAACATGAACTGCTTCTGAGAAGCGGACGTTTTGGAAACTTCATCGCATGCTCCGGTTTTCCAAAATGCAAATATACAGAGCAGTGTGACGAAGAGGGCAATCCTGTTGAGAAAAAAGAGACAACTGCCGATGAAAAGTGTGACAAATGCGGTGCGGATATGATAGAAAAGAATGGCCGCAACGGAAAATTTCTTGCATGTTCAAACTACCCTGAATGCAAAAATACAAAAAGTATTAATGTCGAAGAGAAAGTGAGTGAGACTCCTTGTCCTGACTGCGGCGGAAAAATCAGCCTGAAAAACTCTCGCAGAGGCCCTTTTTGGGGCTGTGAAAACTATCCTGACTGCAAATTTATCTCAAAGTTTGAGCCGACAACCATTAAATGTAAAGAAAAAGGATGCACAGGTGTACTTGCGCCTCGTACCTACAGAAATAAAGAGGTGTACGAATGTGTGAAGTGTAAAGCCCGTACACCAAGAGAAGAAATAGACAAGGCATAAAATCCGTACTCAGTCGGCACTACAGAAAAAAATTTAGTTTTTTTCACAAGTCATGCTTTAGCATAGAAAGTACCGATTCCGCAATACCCTCGGAACCCGTACTTTAGTGCGGGCGAAAGTGGCAGAGAAGTTACAGAAGCAGAGGATAAAAAATTGAAAATAGGCATACTCTCCGATACACATAAAAAAGTCAAAAAGGCAAAAGCCGCCCTTGATTTTTTGGTGCAAAACGGAGCCGAGTTTATTATACATGCCGGAGATATTGTCGAAAAAGAGGTACTGGAGCTGCTTGAAGCATGCGGGAAAAAATATATAGCCGTTTACGGAAACAATGATGCCCATTTAATACAATATCATAACAGGTACCACCTGGTTCAGGAACCCTACTATTTTAAACTTGCGGGTACAAAGTTTAAGCTTATGCACCTGCCTTTTTATATGAGCAGAGATGCCGAGGTTGTCATCTTTGGACATACACATCAGTTTGAAGTAGAGTTTGCAGGGGGTACACTCTTTTTAAACCCCGGTGAAGTGTGCGCACGAAACAAACCGCTTTCTGAGTGTGCCATGCTTGAAGTTTTAGAAAAAAAATTTATAGTAAAATACTATACAAAAAAGAAAGAGCAGGAGCAGTATATGCTCACAAAAACTTTTTCTTATGAAAGGCAAAAAAGTGAGTGAAAAAATATTTTTATGTTCCATTTGTAATATCAACAGCGGTACATGTAAAGAAGACTGTAAGTTTTGTTCGCAAAGTGTGCGCTACAAAGCAGATATAGAACGTTACAAACAAAAGCCTGTGGATGCCATCTGTCAAGAAGCCATTACGGCAAGAGACAACGGAGCCCTTGGATTTTGTCTTGTCACTGCAGATAAAGGTTTAACTGACAAAACACTCAAATTTGTTTGTGATGTTGCCAAAGAGGTACAAAAAGTCGCCCCTGAATTACGTCTCATCGCCTGTAACGGCACAGCAAGTGTTGAGCAGCTCCTCACACTCAAAGAGGCAGGTATCAAAGCCTATAATCACAACCTTGAGACAAGTGAAGCCTTTTATCCGCAAATTTGTACAACCCATCCCTGGAGTGAACGATATGAAACCTGCCAAAATGTCAATAAAGCCGGCTTGGTACTCATAAGCGGTGGAATTTTCGGGCTTGGTGAATCACAAGAAGACAGAATTTCTATGCTCGAATCTCTCAAATCACTCAACCCTGCTTCGGTTCCTGTTAACTTTTATCATCACAACCCTGCACTTGAACTTGAACCAAATCCTTTAACAGTGGATGAAGCCCTCGCACTCATCAGGTTGACACGCGAAACACTTTGTGATGCCGAGAGGATTATGGTTGCCGGCGGTCGCGAACTTATGTTTAAAGAACGTCAGGCAGAAATTTTTCAAAACGGAGCAAATTCCATCGTGATAGGAAACTACCTCACCACAAAAGGACGTGTTATGAGTCAGGATCTGGCAATGTTGCAGTCTCTTGGTCTTGATATTGCAAAAAGTGTGCAATAAAAGCCCGACACACGGGTTATAACCCGGATTTTTAAAAAAAAAGGAGAAAAGTATGACTGATAATATTATACTGATTATTACCATATCGCTTATCATCATTTTTTCTCCGTTTTTTGCCAAAATTTTACGGCTTCCTACAACACCCATTGAAATTATTTTAGGTTCTCTTTTAGGATATGTAGGCTTCTTGCATGATGAACATCTTTTTGACTTAGTCGCTGAATTCGGGTTTTTATATCTGATGTTTATTGCAGGAACAGAGATCAATTTAAAAAATGTACTCAAAACACCTGTCTCTGTTATGAAAAAGGTTGTTGTCTATCTTGCAGTACTTTATGGATTCTCCATCGCCTTTTCCGTACAGTTTGATTTGGGAAAAATCTTTATCGTTTTGTTACCTCTTATATCTGTAGGACTTGTCGCCACACTGGCCAAAGAGTATGGAAAAACACCCTGGATTGCCCTTTCCATGACAGTCGGGGGCATAGGTGAAGTTGCAAGTATTGTGATACTTACTATAAGCTCTGCAGCACTGAAGTCTGGTTTTGGATTAGGACTTTTTCAAACAATCATGGCCCTTTTGGCATTTTTGCTTTTTATGTTTCTTCTTTTTCGCTCTATGCAGCTTCTGTTTTGGTGGTTTCCCAAAGTCGCTATTGCCCTTATGCCTCACAATGACAACAAAGAACAGGACATCCGTCTCTCTATGGGAATATTTTTTCTGCTTATAGGGGCTATGCTCTTTTTGCATCTTGAACTTGCTTTTGGGGCTTTTTTAGCCGGTATCTTCATTCCGACTTTCTTTGAGCACAAGCACGAATTGCCTGAGAAACTTGCTTCTTTCGGATTTGGATTTTTAATCCCTATATTTTTCATTCATATCGGGAGCTCTTTTGACCTCAACGCCCTCTGGATCAACGGACTCATACGGGAGGCTGTCATCATCACAGTGGTAATGATTCTTATGCGGCTTATTGCCTCTTTGGTGTTTATAAAAGAGCTCGGATTAATTGACACAGTTCTTTTTGGACTTTCTCATTCTATGCCTTTGACCCTGCTTATTGCGATGGCCACTCTGGCATATACCGCCAACTCCATTGATCAGTTGCACTATTATGCTTTTATTTTGGCCGCACTGTTTCAGGTTATCAGTATCATGATTATTATCAAACTCATACATATTTATAAAATGCGAAAAGCAAAAGACTAGACTTCACTTTTTCCTTTAATATATCTGGCAATATCATAGCCGTGATTGAGTCCAAGCGCAATGCTGCCGCCGCTCTCCTGAGTAATATCTCCGGCAACAAAAAGTCCTTTGATATTTGTCTCATAATGTTCATCATGTACAGGTTTGCCGTCTTTTTCTTCTATGCCCGAACTTGCCAAAAATGTACTTGGTGTCGTTCCGCCTATGGCATAGATAACTCTGTCAAATGTTTCAGGTTCTCTTTCGCTGAAAAGCACTTTGACTCTGCCCTTGTCATCTTCGAGACCGTTGATATTTATACCTAAAATCGGTCGGACATCTCCCTGTGCAATCGCATCGGCAATATTTCTTTGATTCGTAGGATTTGCCCGGCGGAAACTCTCTCGTCTATAACAAATGGACACATCATTATGCTCACTTAAATCAACTGCATACTCTACAGCACTGTCACCGCCTCCGACAACAAGAATCTTTTCTCCCTGTGAGCATTCATCTGTTGTATAGTTAATTTTCTTTCGTATAGTTGGGGGGATTTTGTAGCTCGGTTTGTTTGGCTTCCCCATCCGTCCGATGGTCACAACTACATTTTTTGCCTTAATGCTCCTACCTGCCATGTGGACTTCAAAGTAGTCTTCTTTTTTTTCTATAGACTGCACTTCCACCTCTGTTTGCAGTTCTACGAGATGTTCTTTTAAAATTTCATCAAAAAAATCGAGTGTCGTCTCTTTGGTACCGTCTATAAAATGGATACGGCCGTTGAGTTCGACTTTTTGTCCTTTCCATTCCAAATCCACACGCTTGTTTTCTTTGTAATATTTACGAATAGTCGAGTTGTGATTTGTGTCTTTTTCAAGCAGCACAATATCACGGACACCCTGAAGGTAATTTTCAACAGCAGTGGCAATCCCCGCAGGTCCGGCACCGACTATAGCCAATTCATATATTTTTTCCATAAAAACCGCCTCTATGATAATCTAATCATAGTTTATCACATTTAGGCTAATTTATCAGGAAACTTTGTCATAAATTTTTGCAGTTTTGGCGCGATAACCACCTGGCAGTAGCCTTGCGAAGCATTTAAATTATAATAGTTCTGATGATACGGCTCTGCCGGATAAACCTCGGGCAGAGGGCTTACCTCAGTTACTATCTTATCGGAAAAGTCCTGCTGATGTTTTGCAATAGAATCTTCAATCACTTTTTTTTGTGCTTCATCCCCATAGTAAATAACAGAACGGTACTGTGTTCCTTTGTCCGCACCTTGCTGATTCAGTGTTGTCGGGTCATGTATTTCAAAAAATATATCCAAAATCTCACTCAGACTGATAACATCTGCGTCATAGGCAATATCGACAATTTCAGCATGTCCGGTTGCACCTGAACAGACGTTTTCATAACTCGGGTTGGCTCGGGCGCCTCCGGCATAGCCGCTCACCGCCGAGAGTACCCCCTTGACATTTCTGTACACCGCTTCTATACACCAAAAACACCCGCCGCCTAGTACAATTCGCTCTTTTTTCATTTGTTTTCTCTCTTTTTTAACTCATTATAGAGTTTTTGCATAAAAGGCTTTTGAACATATCCACTTAAATTCTCAAGCTCAGTTTTTTTGCCGTTTTTAAAATCAAGAGCCATGGACGTAGAAGCATCATAAGGCACTTTTTTTGCCGTTTCCAAAGACTTTTGCACCTCATCGAAAATATCTATGCCCTGTGTCTCTTTTGCAAATTCGGCAATTTCTGTTAAAAGTCTTTCTGCCTCCTCATAATGTTCTTCGTAAATCGTGCCGATACCTGTCTTGTAATATGAGGTCAATGTCGCAAAAGCGGCAATAAATATATATTTTCTATACAAGGCTTCTTTGATATTTTGCGGTGTTTTGTAACGCAGGCCGGCTTTTTGAAATATATCTGCCACAGTTTGGACAGCCGCCTCATCTTCTCCTCCAAAGAGTGCCGCAAAGACTTTTCCTTTTTTGCGAATCACACCCGGGGATTCAATATGCGAAAGGATGTAGATGCAGCCGTCAAGCACTCTGGCATCACAGCATGCACGCAATACATCACCGTTATTGACCCCGTTTGAAAAAGAGAGCAGAATCGAGTCTGCGTTGATGTGATTTTGCATGCGTTTGCAAGAAGTTCCCAAATCATAACTTTTGACACAAAACATCACAACATCATATATGCCCTCCGCTTCATCCGGATGCTTTACATGTAAAGGAACACGCCACTCTTTTTCATCTTCTGTGATCCTTACTCCCTCTTTTTGTATGGCTTTGAGATGTTCTCCCCGTGCAAAACCCGTCACATCCAAACCGCTTTTTGCAAAGGACGCCGCCAAATATCCGCCGACGCCGCCTAAACCGACTATTGCAATTCTCATATATATTTCCTCTGTTTCAATTTTTAAGATACCCCGCCCGCACTGAAGTACGGGTTCCGAACAACACCCCTTCCGCTTTCCCGGAATCGGTACTTCAGTGCCGACTGTTGCAACTTTCAACCCACTCTCAGCCCGCACTGAAGTACGGGTTCCGAAATGCCGGCTTTTTTACATAACTATTATATAATAGCAAAAGTAAAAAAGGAGCCTTATGCCGCGTATAGACAGTGAAAAATTTTACACAGCAGCACTTCAAAAGCACGGCATCTCCGCATGCGGTCTGCACTGGTCCTCTGATGCGCATCAAAGTATACGGTTTGACAAAATTTTAGAGATGCTCGGCGATGATCTTACACAGAGTACCATCGTCGATGCAGGCTGCGGTTTTGGAGATTTTTACAGATTTTTACAAAACAACGGTGTACATGTAAACAAGTATATCGGCATAGATTCGCTCCAGGAGATGTGCGACATTGCCCGCGAAAAAACAGCGTGTGAAATCATCCGTGCCGATATAACAAAAGCCAGACTTCCTGTGGCAGACTATTACATCTGCAGCGGTGCACTCAATATACTCACACCTTTTGAAACACAGCTTTTTGTACGCAACTGCTTTGCCTCTTCAAAAAAAGGTTTTATTTTCAATGCCCTCTACGGCGACAAGGAGAGTGATGTTTATAATTATATAAATATAGACACCATCCATACCCTTGCAAAAAGCTTACATGTAAAGCATACCCGTTTGACAGAGGGCTACATAGAACATGACATTACCGTAGGATTTTTCAAATAATGTGTGCAGTTTTTGGCATAATCGGCGAATATAATGAGAATCAGGCAAAAAGCGCCTTGTCTCTTCTTGTGCATCGTGGACCTGATTACTGTGGTATTGTGCAAAAGAAAAATCTCTTTTTTGCCCATCAACGCCTCAGCATTGTTGATGGCCATCACAGAAGCCATCAACCACGCAAACACAACAATATTTTGCTCTCATTCAACGGAGAGATATATAACTTTAAAGAGTTAAAAAGAGAACTTGATTTTGACTTTCAGACACACAGCGACAGTGAAGTCATCATTGCCGCTTATCTGAAATGGGGCGTTGATTTTGTCCAGCATCTGCGCGGTATGTTTGCCATTGCTTTAATGGATGATGACACGCTTTACCTTTTTCGTGACAGACTCGGGAAAAAACCGCTTTTTTATATGCAAGGGGAAAGTTTTGTTTTTGCCTCGGAAATCAAAGCGCTCAAGCCTTTTTTGTCTACATGTAAACTCAACAATGATGCTCTGCTCTCTTATCTCTCTTTTTTGGCGCCGACTCCGCCGCATACTTTTTACGAAGGTATTCAAAAACTTTCAGCAGGTGAGTACCTTACATGTAAAGAGGGCCGTGTTACATGTAAACACTACTTTGACCTGCTTGATGTCACTCCAAACATTATAACAAACAAACACGAAGCTTTGCGTGTGTTAGGAGAAGAGTTAGAACATTCCATTCATCTGCGCTTAGACTGTAATGTTCCTATGGCATCACTGCTTTCTGGTGGTATAGACTCTGCAACACTCAACTATTTTGCCAAACAAAACAACACACATTTGCAAACATATACACTCGGTTATAAAGAATTTGCAAAATATGATGAGAGAAAAAATGCCAAAGCAAGTGCTGAGTTTTTAGGTTTGGACAACATCCAGGTTGAAATAGATGAAGATGATTTTATCCGTGCAAGCGACAAAGTGTTAGATACACTTGACGAACCGCTTAATGATCCTGCTGCCGTGCCTTTGTATCTGTTGTTTGAGCGTATTCAAAAAGACGGATACAAAGTTGTACTCAGCGGAGAGGGTGCGGATGAGCTTTTTTTAGGCTACCGACAGTATTTTGAGTATCTAGACATTGAAAATGCCGCAGGTTTGGCACACAAAAACTGGCTCAAAAAATATTTCCGTGCCAATTTTTCAATGAACAGAGAGTGGGAGTGGTACAAGCGGATTTTTGACGACTCGCTTCTTTTTCGTACAAGCGGTGAAAAATTTACGGACCTGCAAAAAAACCAGCTTCTCAGGCGCAATGTCAAAGATAACGAAAGCCTCAAATACCTGCAAAGTTACAGAGAACGCTTTGAAGCCTCTGCCCACAGTGATGAAAGTATTTGGTACAGCTATATTGACCTCAATATTTTTCAGGCGGAGCATTTTTTAACCAAACTTGACCGTGTTTCCATGGCACACTCCATAGAATCCCGTACCCCGTTTTTGGACCATAAACTGGCATCTTTAATTTTTGGCATAGATCCAAAGCTGCGTTATGAAGACGGCATCACAAAATCACTCTTAAAGCAAATCATGACAGACAAACTTCCTGATAAGATACTCACACGGAAGAAAAAAGGCTTTTCCAATCCTTATATGGAGTATCTCATCAGTTCCAAAAAAATTGATCTTATTCAAGAGGTCAATGTGCAAACAGGGATGTTTCACAAAAAAAAGTTAGACGAATATATAAACACCGCATCAAGGGGGAGTTTTAAGCAGCATGTATGGGGACTTTATGTACTATCGTATTGGATAAAGAAAAATCTGCTTTAGTCCGGGCTGAGAATAGCAGGAAGAAGCAACAGTCGGCACTGAAGTACCGATTCCGGGAAAGCGGAAGGTGTGTTGTTTGGAACCCGTACTTCAGTGCGGGCGAGAGTGGCTTGAAAGTTGCAACAGTCGGCACTGAAGTACCGATTCCGGAAAAGCGGAAGATGTGTTGTTCGGAACCCGTACTTCAGTGCGGGCTGAAAGTGGCTGAAAGTACCGATTCCGAGAACTCAATAATATTTACAAAGAAACAGAGGAAATGTAGAATGATCAAAAAAATAAAAAAATATGCAACGACAAATACCCTTGTCATCTTCGGTATTGTTTTTGGTGTTTTGTTTGGCATCTTTTTTCCCGAACTCGCCCTCAAACAAAAGATGATAGGAACCGCCTTTGTCTATTTTTTGAAGATGCTTGTCGTGCCTCTTGTTTTTGCCAGTATATTTGTCGCTATTCTTGGGCTCGGTTCTATTGAACATTTAAAACGGATGGGCCTCAAAACCATAGGGCTGTATGTTTTGACAACCGCTCTTGCCGTTACTGCCGCCATTGCTGTCATGAATATTTTTCACATTGGCGAGCATGTCAGCAGCAGTGGTCTTGCCTATGAAAAAGCGGCAGCACTGGCTCCTTTTTCTTTTGAGAATATGATTTTAAGCTTCATTCCTACCAATATATTTCATGCTCTTTCTGAGGGCAAGATGATGCAGATTATTATATTTGCCATTCTTTTTGGTGTGGCATCTCTCTACCTTGTTCCAAAACAAAAAGAGGCGCTCAGCACCCTCTTTACAGCCATCAGTGAAGCTATGCTCAAAATGGCAGAGTGGGTGATACTCCTTACTCCCATCGGTGTTTTTTCGCTCATCTCCTATGTTATTGCCGAGCAGGGAATTGATGTTGTCTTTGGGCTTTACAAATATGTTTTGGTCGTGATTGGTGTCATCATTTTTCATGGACTTGTTACTTTACCTGCAGTCCTGCGTTTTTTTACAAAAGTAAATCCCTACAGCTATCTCTCAGATGTAAGAGAAGCCCCGATTATGGCATTTTCCACAGCATCTTCTGCGGCTACGCTTCCTGTGAGTATGCGTGTTACCGAAGAGATGGGCGGTATCGACAAAAAAACTGCCTCTTTTGTTCTGCCTTTGGGGGCTACCGTTTCCATGGACGGTACAGCGGCCTATTTGAGTGTAGCTGTTTTATACATTGCCAATTTGGCGGGAGTCGCTTTAAGTTTGGGAGATCAGATTCTTTTAGGGATTACCGTTGTCGCGCTCAGTGTCGGTGTTGCGGCCCTGCCGAGTGCCTCACTTGTTATGATGGTGATTATACTCAACCAGCTTGGACTGCCCGTTGAATACATGGCTTTGATTGTAGCCGTGGACAGAATTCTTGATATGTGTCGTACCTCACTCAATGTCACCTCTGATTTGATTGTTACAAAAATAGTTGATGAATTTGAAAAACGACGATAGACGTTATGCGTATCTGCTCATTTTTTCCATGCTGCTCTGGGGCGGCGGATGGACAGCTTTAAAAATTCTCACCACAGCAATGCCGATGGATGTCGTCATCTTTTGGCGGTTTTTTCTGATGAGCCTCGCATTTTTGCCCATTCTTTACTTTTTTAAAATTCCACTGACACTGACTCAGGGCTCATTCAAATATATCCTCGGCAGTTCTTTTTTAAATATAGCCTTTATGGTTTTTTCTTTTTTAGGCATAAAGTACGGTCTTGCGGGTGCGGGCAGTGTCATCATAACAACTTTCAGCCCTATTATGACCTTTTTGCTTGTTGCTGTGATTTTTAGGAGCAGACTCTCAACACGGCAGTATTTCGGGCTTTTGCTCGGGCTGGTCGGCGGCTATGTTTTACTCCAGCTTAACAATTTTTCTCTTTTTTTACACGGCTCAAATATCTATTTTTTACTCTGTGCCCTCATCTGGGCAGGAGTCACTCTGCTTTCGCAGCATTCGCAAAAACATATACATCCGGTCTATTACAGCTTTTTAATTTCTCTCATAGCTACTTTTTTCAGTTTTTTGTATGCCTTCAATGCAGACCTTGGTGCTGTTTTTACCCAGGGAGCAAAATTTTGGACTGCCCTAATTTATCTCGCCGTTTTGGGACAGACTGTCGCAACAACCATATTTTTTATTGCCAGCGGGAAACTCGGCAGTCAAAGGACAAGCTCTTTTATGTTTTTAGTGCCTTTTTTTGCTCTTTTTTCTGCCTGGTTTATATTGGACGAACCCTTACAGTTACATATAGTTATTGGTGGACTTATCAGTATGTTTGCGGTATACTTTATAAACAAAAAGTAAAACTGACGATAAAAATAGCCAGTTTAATCTAATTTTAACATCAAATCAGATAATATACCTTATAACTGTAACAAATAAAAGGGCCAAAAGATGAAAAAAGTACTTATATTGGGAGGCGGTTTTGCAGGTGTTGATGCTGCAATCCACTTAAGAAAACTGAATTATGATGTTACTTTAGTCAGTAACAGAGACTATTTTTACATATATCCTACTTCCATCTGGATACCGACACATGAAAGTGAATTCCAAAACGTCTGTGTTGATTTGCGAGAATTGCAAAATGCACACGGGTTTACCCTTGTTATTGACGACGTGACCGAAATATCAAAAAAAGAAAACAGTGTTACTTTGAAAAATTCAGGAACTCTTGATGATTATGACTATCTTGTCATTGCCATGGGTGCTGCAAAAATGAAAGCACCGGGCATAGAAAACACACTTTCTATCTGTGGCGCACCAGAACAGTCATTACAAATCAGAGATGCTCTGGACGTCCTTGTCAAAAAAGGAAGCGGCAAAATCTGTATGGGCTTTGGAGGAAATCCGAAAGACAGTTCGGCAGTGCGTGGCGGACCGGGATTTGAGCTCCTCTTTAATGTGCACAATATGCTCAAAGCAAAAGGCATCAGAGAGAATTTTGAGCTGACTTTTTTCGCTCCAATGGCTGAACCCGGCAAACGAATGGGTCCCCAAGCACTTAAGATGATGGATATGATGTTTAAAAAACTGAATATCAAACAGCATTTTGGCAAAAAAATTAAGCAGTTTGAAAAAGATGGTATTGTATTTGAAGATGACACAAAGCTCGCCTCCGATTTTACCATGTTCATTCCTGCCGGAGACGGGCATGAAGTCATAAAGAATTCGGACTTGCCGACAAATGAAGCCGGATTTGTCAAAACAGACGACACCTCCTGCGTCTTAAACGAGGATGGCTCTTTAAGTAATATTTATGCCATTGGGGATGTTGCAGCACTCGAAGGATACGACTGGCGGGCAAAACAGGGTCATATAGCCGAGGTAATGGCAAAAAATACAGCACACAATATCGATCAGCGTGACAACGGCGGCAGTGATTTTAAAGGCTACCATGAGCATTTGAATATTTTATGCGTTATGGATACCGGAGACGGTGCGGCCTTTGTCTACAGAGACGAAAAACGTGCATTTATGCTTCCAATGCCTGTCATTGGACACTGGCTGAAAAAAGCCTGGGGATTATACTGCCGCAATTCTAAACTCGGTAAAATTCCTAGAATTCCCGGGATGTAAAAGTAGCTGTCCAAAAGAGTGTTGCACTCTTTTCAGCGTTCTTTCAGCTTCCGTTTGAGTTTCATTTTTCTTTTTGCCAGCTCTCTCATATCTTCGGTTGTATCGCTCTCATCCATAATCTCCAAGCCCAGTATTGTTTCTATACAGTCTTCAAGAGTGATTATTCCCTCTGTCTGGTCATAATTGTCTGTCACTAAAAACATATGGTCTTTTTTCTTTATAAACATATCCAGTGCTTTGCTTACCGGTATGTTTTCATTGATAATAAATATCTCTTTTTTGATATAAGACAAAGGTACATTGTCATCTTGGAGTGCCTGTTTAAATATCTTTTTTGTCAGCACCAGCCCTGTTACATTTTCTATGGAACCTTTAAAAATCGGTATCCGGGAAAATTTAAAAATTGCCGGCTGGGTCTTGATAACATCTTTGATGAGCATATCTTCATCCAAAGCAAAAACAACGCTTCGCGGCGTGAGAATTTCACTCACTTTGATATTGTCAAGATTCAGTATATTTTCAATGACATCTGACTCTTTTTCATCTATCACCCCTTCATCTTCACTCATCAACATACTCTCAAGAAGTTCCTGTTTTGTTAAAGAGTTGGAATCCTTTTTCCCTTTGGATATTTTATTTGTAACAGCCAGGGTCGTCAGTATTATAGGGTATGTAATCCATATAAAAACCCGAATAAAATATGCTGCCACAGGCGCCAGCTGTTTCCAGTAAATTGCCCCAATTGTTTTTGGAATTATCTCAGATATAAACAAAATTGCAAAAGTTAATACAACTGATACATACACAACGGCATCATTCCCAAATATTTTTGAAGCCTGTGCACCTACTGCCGCAGCACCGAGAGTATTAGCAATGGTATTTAAAATAAGTACCGAAGCAATTGATTTGTGAATATCTTCTTTGTGATGACGAAGAAGCTTTCCTACAGCAGGTTTCTCTTTTTCTAACACTGCCACATAAGACATATTGATAGAGAGTAATACCGACTCTAATATTGAGCACAAAAACGAAATGCCGACAGAAAGAAGAAAAAATATGAGTAATAGTTCCAAGTTTTACAGTTCCTTTAAAGTAATATATATTTTGCCAATGCCAAAAAGCTGAAAAAGCCGACAACATCAGTCACTGTTGTTAAAATAACAGTACTCCCTATAGCAGGGTCTATACCAAGTATTTTGAGCAACAAGGGAATCATTGCTCCAAAAAATCCGGCCATTAACAGATTAATTATCATACTTAATCCAATAACTACTCCAAGCATCGGTATATGAAACCACAACCATGCTATTATACCCATTACTACAGCAAAAAGCAGACCATTCATCAGGGAGATAACAACCTCTTTTTTTATGGTTCTAAAGGCATCTGTCTGCGATATTTCACCCAAAGCGAGTTGGCGTACAACAACTGTCAGACTCTGCGTTCCGGCATTGCCTCCCATGGAAGCGACTATGGGCATTAAAACAGCAAGCGCAACCATGGAGTTAATCGTATCTGAAAACAAACCGATAACCAAAGAAGCGGCAATGGCTGTTAGAAGATTGATGCCCAGCCATGTTGCACGCTTTTTCGTCGCCTTGAGAACATCTTCATCCTCTTCCGCTTCGTCATCAACACCGGCAAGATTATACATCTGCTCTGTTGCATGTTCATTAATGATGTCATAAATATCGTCAGAGGTGATACGACCGACCAGAATTCCTTCATCATTGACAACCGGCATAACTGAAAGGTCATACTCTTTAAAATAGTTGACAACCTCTTTGATATCTTCCGTATCTCGTGCACTTTTAGGCTCAAAAGACTCTTCGCTCTGCTCAATATTTTCTTTGACAGTCTTTGAAAAATCAAATATGAGCAGGTCATCCAGACCTACAGTATACAAAAGTCTGTTGTTGCTGTCTACTATAAACAGATTTTGAACATTTTCGAGTTCATTCTCTTTTCTTAAACGGGCAAACCGTTTAATGACATCCTGAACAATTTCATCCTCTTTTGCAGTAAACACCTCAAGCTGCATGTAAGCACCGGCTTGATTTTCATCATACTTTTTGAGTTTTGCAATTTCATGTTTGTCTTCGGCATCAAGCTTGTGAAATACTTCTGAAGCTTTATCTTCATCAACATCTTCCAACTCTTGCATAAACTCAAGCTGATCATCCGATTCAAGTTCACTTACAGCATGAGAAAGTTCCTCTGCATTAAAATTTTCGACCACATCATCAAAATATCTGTCAGGCAGAGCCAGTGCAACATCGCCTACCAGGTCTTTTGGAACCAGTTTTACAGCCTCACTGAAATCTTTGTCATTTAAGCCTTTTAAAATTTTTGCTATTTCAGCCGGGTGCATTTCACTGCTGCTGTGTGATTGTAAATATTTATTCAGTTCTTTCATCTGTTATCTTATGTTCTTTTTAAAAATCATACACAAAACTTGTCTTTTGGGAAAAATCATATTTTTTTACTCCAATAGCAGGCCTTGTGTCCTGATTGTATGTCAATTCAAAATTAATTGAAAGCTGTTTGTATATTGTAACTCTTAATTCTGCTGCGTTGGATGCTATGGTATCACTCACCACATCTGCTCTGGGCTGGTAGTAGCCAATGTATGAAAATCTCACATTCCTGCTAAATCTGTTTTTATATGCAATATACATATTTAATCTTAAATTATGCTCACTCGGATCAACATTTGTCGTATAGCTGATATATTCGCTAAAACAGCCAAATCCCACATAAATGTTTCCATACCCCTGCATTTGTGTATGGTATCTCAGGCCAAGACCGGCTAACAGCCTTTTTTCTATTTTTGTAAACTTGTTTGTCTGGGACTGTACAAAAGCTTCCCAGTTCAAATGTTTCTTATAGAGTGTATGAATATAGCGCAGATGCGCATACGTGTTTTGTCTGTTTAACACTCCTGATGCTTTCGCGTAATTAAATGCTATATCGCTCCATGTCACATAGGAGCTGTTATTGTCATATATCATACGCAATCCTGCACTGTACTCATCGGTATCGGTATTGCCCCGTGTTGTGGAAAAAGAGCCTTTAATACCGCCACTCAGTCCTGGCTGTTTTCCTATATCCACTGGTGCTATGGTAATGACAGCCTCCAAATTAACCAAAAACAGTACCAATATAATCAAAAACTTCATCTACAACCTTGTATTTTATAAAAGTGTAATTATATATCCGCCACGGATATAATCCAGTTTATAGCTGTAATACCCGTCGAGTTCTATCACAACCCTGTAGTAGCCTTTATGTGTTCCCAGTCGTATTTTTGTAAAAAGCGACCCCTCTTTTAAACTTTTTATCAGGCTGCCTATATCGGTATCACGCTTAAAATCACAGACAATTCTATGTGGTTTTACCAACAAAAAATTTCTCAGCATTTTATCTTTTGTCACAATCTTGAGTTTGTTCTTTTTAACATAAAATGCTATAAACTTTAATGATGCGACTTTTTTGTATTTTATTTTTACACTGCTTTTTTTTATCTGTTTTTCAATAAACTGTGTACTGTCGGATTCATTATAGTTTTGTGAAATAAAAACAGGCAAATGCCAGTCTATCGCATTTTGGATAGTGACTTTTTTATGTGCAATCGAACCGTCCAGGTTTTTATATGTCACGGTAACACTTTCAATCGTTCGTGCAGTGGAGGGTAATGTCACAGTGGCTCTTTTGAGCATCGGCAGTTTTGTTGTCTGATTGGATGTTAAAGGGATATCCTGTCCACTCTGTACCGGGAAAAAGGGATTTTCTCTTGCATGAAGCATCATAAAAAAGAGACTTAAAAACAACAAAACTCTTATCATAATAACAAACCCTATTTTTTTAATACATTATAGCAAATTTATATGATTATTGTGCAGAAATTTCTTTGAGTTCAAAATACTCGCGTTGAAGTTCAGCATTTTCTTTTTTCAAATGCACCACTTCATTTTGAAGATAGTTCTCATACTCCTGCAAACCAAAAAGAACTTCAAGGGAGTTTGTACCGTACAAAAGTACACCCAAATATATCCCCAGTCCTATCACCAAAGCAAACAGGAAAAAAAACTTTTTTAAAGAGAGTCCCAGATATTTTTGAGTAATTGTCTGGGATGTGTCAATCTCTTCAAAAAGTTCTTCTTTGTTCATCAGGTACCTAGCTAAACAGTGCTGAACCTAAATACTCACTGTAGACTGTTTCATTTTCAATTTCCAGCAAACGATTGTATTTTGCAGTTCTTTCACCTCTCGCAGTCGAACCTGTTTTAATCTGACCACAGTTAAGTGCCGTAGCAAAATCAGCGATAAACGCATCTTCACTCTCACCTGAACGATGGCTCATTACACAGGTGTAACCGTTTCTTTGGGCAAGACGAACTGTCAGCATAGTCTCGCTTACCGAACCGATTTGGTTTGGCTTGATCAAAATAGAGTTTGCTATACCTTTTTGAATACCCTCATTCAATATAGCGGCATTGGTAACAAACAAATCATCACCGACAATCTGAATTTTATTGCCAAGTTTTTCAGTCATAAGCTTAAATCCGTCCCAGTCATCTTCGCTTAATCCGTCTTCAATTGAGACAATCGGATACTTTTGACACAGATTTTCATAGTAGGCTACCAGCTCTTCACTGCTGAGTGTGCGATCTTCTGACTCCAGTCTGTATCCGCCCTCTGTAACAATCTCGCTTGCTGCAACATCGAGTGCAATCCCAATCTCTTCACCTGGTTTGTACCCTGCTTTTTCAATCGCTTCCATGATAACCTGAATAGGCTCCTCATTCGAACTCAGATCCGGTGCAAAACCACCCTCGTCGCCAAGTGCTGTACTGTGTCCTTTTGCAGCTAAAATAGATTTCAGGTTATGGTACACTTCAGCAGCGGCGCGTAAAGATGTTGCAAAATCTTCAAAGCCGACAGGCATAATCATATACTCTTGAAAGTCTACATTATTGTCAGCATGGCTTCCTCCATTGATGATATTGAGCATCGGTGTCGGCATAACCATTGCATTGGCTCCGCCCAAATAGCGGTACAAAGGAATATCAAGACTCTGTGCAGCTGCACGTGCAACCGCCATAGAAACACCAAGAACAGCATTTGCCCCGAGATTTCCATAGTTTTGTGTTCCGTCAAGCTCTTTCATTGTTGCATCAATGACAGCCTGGTTAAAAGGACTCATCCCGATAAGCACATCAGAAACCTGAGAATTCACATTTTCAACAGCCTTTAAAACACCTTTGCCCATGTAGCGATCACCGCCGTCACGCAACTCCAAAGCTTCACGTTTTCCGGTACTTGCCCCGGAGGGTACTATTGCGCTTGCGGTTGTTCCGTCACTCAGTCTTACTGTCGCTTTTACTGTCGGATTCCCGCGGGAGTCCATTACTTCAATTGCACTTACATCATCAATAAACATATATCATACCTTCTTAAAAATTTTAAATATTCAAAGGCTTTTTATGCGTCGGCTTCTGCTATATCAGAAGTATCCATCGTCATAAGAGAGCTCATGCCCATCGCCTGTTTAACCTTCTCTTCAATCTCAGCTGCAAGTTCCGGCTCATCTTTAAATTTCGCCTTGACATTTTCACGGCCTTGACCAAGTTTGGTCTCTCCATAAGAAAACCAAGCCCCGCTTTTGTCTATTATGTCTAATTTTACACCATAGTCAACGAGCTCACCCTCTTTTGAGATTCCTTCTCCGAACATTATATCAAATTCTGCCTGACGAAAAGGAGGGGCCACTTTATTTTTAATTACTTTTGCTTTGACTCTGTTACCGATTTGACTCTCCCCCTGCTTCAGTGAAGCTATACGACGCACGTCTATACGGACAGAAGCATAAAATTTTAAAGCATTCCCGCCTGATGTTGTCTCCGGTGAGCCATACCCCATCATACCGATTTTCATACGAATCTGGTTGATAAAAATAATCGTACAGTTCATTTTGCTCAGCACACCTGTGAGCTTTCGCAATGCCTTAGACATAAGACGGGCCTGAACACCGACCTGCTGATCATTCATCTCACCTTCAAGTTCAACTTTTGGTGTCAATGCGGCCACGGAATCTATAACAATCAGATCAATAGCACCGCTTCGTGCAATCGTCTCTACAATATCAAGTGCCTGTTCAGCATAATCAGGCTGAGAAACCAGAAGATTGTCAATATCTACGCCAAGATTCTTCGCATAGATGACATCAAGTGCATGTTCTGCATCTATAAAAGCGCATACCCCTCCGGCCTTTTGGCATTCAGACGTAATTTGGAGCGCCAAAGTTGTCTTACCGGAGCTCTCCGGCCCGTATATCTCAACGACTCTTCCCTGCGGTACACCGCCTATTCCAAGTGCCAAATCAAGCCCCAAAGAACCTGTACTTATAGACCGGATCGGCACAATATCCTTATCACCAAGGCGCATTAAAGCACCTTTGCCAAAGGCTTTATCTATCTGCTTCATCGCCAAGTCTAATGATTTTTGTTTGTTTGCATCCATTTTGGACTCACTTATTATGAAATTTAGACTTATTTTATGTAAAAATTTGCAATATGCTTAAATTTATGTCATTTTGCCATATTTTTAATCATATTCTTTTTCCATAGAATTTGATGAAATTTTAGCTAAAAAACATAAAAAGAAGTAAATAAAAATAATTTACTTTTCACCTGCAGTTTTTTCTGCTATTTCTACGGCAGCTTCATCTCCATGCACAATAACCAGTATTTTGTTCTCCTGTATCATATCTCCGTATTTTTCCGCCAAAGATTTTTCTATGCCCAAATCAACAAGCCAGGCCGTCATCGCTCCGGTTGCGCCAAACATTACAGCCCCTGCTGCCATCCCGGCGATAGATGCAAGTATTCGCCCCGTTGCCACTATGGGTCCGACTCCCGGAGCCCAGAAGAGAATACCGCCCATCAGAAGTCCCCAGAGTCCGCCCCAAAAAGCACCCTGCTCACCCCAAAAAATTATATTTTCACTGTGTTTTTTATACTCAAATTCATTTTTTTCTTCCTGTTCTCCTTTGGCAATGACAGAAATATATTTTTTCAGTACACCGTTTGCCAGCAGTTTATTGACAAATTCTGCTGCCTCATCGTAGTTATCATAGACTTTTACCAATGCTTCTTTGCTCATAACTGTTCTCCTTATATTAAAAATAATGTTATTTAATTATACTCCCATTATTATTAATTTAATCAAAAAGTTCTTTTTATCTATTTTTCGATAAAATAAACCCATGAAAAAAACTCTTATTGCACATTCACCTGACGCAGACGATATTTTTATGTACTATGCCATTAAATTCGGCTGGGTAGATATGAAAGATACACACTTTGACAACATAGCCAAAGACATACAGACACTCAATGAGGATGCGCTCAACGGTGTTTATGATATTGTAGCCATCAGTTTTGCTCTTTATCCTCATATAAGAGAAGAGTATGCTCCTCTTCGGACGGCTGTAAGTTTCGGTGAAGGTTATGGCCCTAAGCTTATCAAAAGAAAGGGTCAGCGACTCAGACGAAATTTTAAAGTGGCTCTCAGCGGAAAACATACAACCAATGCAATGCTTTTTCGCATCGCCTACCCTGAGGCACGCATAAGCTATATGAATTTTCTGGAAATAGAGAATGCCGTCAAAGAGGGGAAAGTGGATGCCGGAGTACTGATACATGAAAGCATATTAACTTTTGCGGACGAACTTGAAGTAGAGCGTGAAATGTGGGATATCTGGCAGGAACTTGCCGGCAAAGAGTTGCCACTGCCTCTCGGAGGTATGGCAATCCGTCGCTCTTTGCCTCTTAACCGTGCAATAGATTATGAAAAAACACTGACAAAAGCAGTGCAGGTTGCCCGTGACCACAAAGAGAGACTCTCACACATGCTTATAGAGCGTGACCTGGTCCGCATAGATGCACAGACACTTGCAAAATATCTTGAACTCTATGCAAATGATGACTCCATCACCCTCAGCGATATTCAATACGAAGCCATCGACAAACTCTTTGAAATAGGCTATGAACACGGATTTTACGACAAACCTGTTGCGATCAGAGACTATCTGATCCCTACAGAGTATACGGCACTGAGAGAGTCATAAATGGAAGCAAAACTCGTAGCACTTGGCGTACAGACATTTCAGATTGCACTCTATCTTGCACTTCCCGGACTCCTTACAGGTATGTTTTTGGGACTTGCTGTCAGTATTTTTCAGGCTACAACACAAATCAATGAAATGACGCTCTCTTTCATTCCAAAAATTATTGGTGTTGTTATAGTCATCGTCCTTACAATGCCCTGGATGCTCAACGAGATGACAGACTTTTCAGTCGGTGTATTTAATATGATTCCCACCTTTATCGAGTAATGCAGTTTAAAAATATTGATTTTTCAAAATATTCCTCTTTTAAAATAGGGAATGTTGTTGATGTTGCTCTTTTAAAGGAAGAAGATTTTACAGATCTGGCAGACTACACTCTCATAGGGTCCTGCAGCAATACCCTTATAGGACCCAATCCACCAAAACTGATGATGCTCGATAAAAAATACAACTATATAAAAATAAAAAACGGTCTTTTAAAAATCGGCGGAGCAACACCCTCGGGTAAAATTGCCTCTTTTTGTAAAAAGCACAATATTGCAAACTTTGAATTTCTTTCCCATCTTCCGGGAAAACTCGGTGGCCTTGTTTATATGAATGCCGGACTCAAAGAGTTTGAAATTTTTAACAATCTTATCAGTATTACCACCCCCTCCGGGTTACATGTAAAAGAGGAGATACAATTTGGTTACAGAAAAACAAATATCAAAGAACCCATACTTGAAGCAGCTTTTTCTTTAACATATGGTTTTAGTCAGGAAAAAGTAACAATGTTTAAAAAAATGCGCGCCAACCAGCCTACAACCCCGAGTGCAGGCAGCTGTTTCAAAAATCCTGAGGGTGATTATGCCGGCAGACTGATAGAGGCGGTAGGACTCAAAGGCAAAAGAGTCGGCAATATAGAGTTCAGCAGAGTCCATGCAAACTTTTTAGTCAATCACGGAAACGGCAGTTTTGAGGATGCTGTTTTTCTTATAACTGAAGCACAAAAAAAAGTTTTTAACAACTTTGGAATAAAACTAGAGTTAGAAATCGTACTTTTAGACACAAAAACACAAATACTCTTTTGACTTTCACGCAACCGCTGTTTTTTTTGCACTCTCAGCCCACCCTGAAGGATGGGTTCCAAATAATCCCGGAAACCCGTACTTTTCAGTGCGGGCTTTGTCTCTTTCAAAACTAAGGCCCAGATTCCGAAAGGATATCGAACTTTTATCTTAACTTAATGGCATTGAGACAGAAGTCTGAATTCCCAATGATTCCCGGAACCCGTACTTCAGTGCGGGCTAAAAGCTTGCAGGCCAAAAAACGCCTCTTAAAAACGCAGCATTAAACCTGCATAGAATCCTGAAAAATCCATATCTGTTTTCACATCTTCCCCGTCTTCGTCTATTTTTATTTTTTGTGTTCTGTAGCCTATTTCAATGGCAGGCTGCACAATCGGTGAGATGTCAAAGGTATAGTCTATTTTTGCACGTATGTCATAAATAGTCGAAGAACCCGTAGTCACATACTTTGCATCACTCTCAAGAGCAATGTTTGTTGTCGGAATTTCCACTCTTACCCTTGCATAAAGAAGCGGAATAGGTGCGGTATAGGAATCCTGATAACCCGGAAACACTCCGTTTTGTGCCACTGTGTAGTCCATGTTCATCACTTTTATATCCAGCCCCAGATCAACTGTTGTCCAAAAAGTGTTGTCCAGTATATTATAGTAAGGAATAATATCATACTCTTTGATATCCAAAACACTGTTTGATGACCCAGGTATAGTCACGCCACCCCATGAACCTGTTGCCGTACCCGTTGCATGGATACTGACATACTCAAGTCTGATATTCGGAACAACCGGAATAGGATGTTTTATAAGCATCCACACATAGGAGGATGTGTCTTTTTTTTCATCAAATGTATTTGTACCTGTGACACCGCCGCCAGCGTTATAATCAGCTGTACCGGACGGTGTCTGTGCCCATGCACCCGCACCGATTTCAACTCTTGCCATGTCGGCACAAAGCGAAGCGCTCAAAATTGTACTTACAGCAATAGCAGATAAGATTTTTTTCATGTTTAACCCCGTTAAAATAATTTTCTTTATTATATCAGAGATTCTTGGGAGAATTATTAAAGTTTGTTGATTAGATAGCGTTTGCATTTTGAATGAATCAAAATGCAAACAGAAGGAGAAACAAAATAAGACATACTCATTTTGCTTTTTTGCCACCAATGGCGGCAAGAAGAGAAACTGACTACTTTTTCGCAGCTTCTATTGCAGCATCATACTGAGGCTCTTCAGTGATTTCCGGAACGATTTCTTTATAAGTTACAATTCCGTTTTCATCAATTACGAAGATAGCACGAGCAGTTACACCTGCAAGTGGAGAACCGCCTAAAAGTACACCGTATGCGTTAGCAAAGTCTTTGTTTCTGAAATCTGAAGCAACAGTTAGTTTGTCGATTCCCTCAGCTGAACAGAAACGTCCTGCAGCAAATGGAAGGTCCATAGAAACAACAACAGTTTTAACACCGTCAAGTTCTGCAGCTTTTGCATTAAAGTTACGAGTTTCTGTAGCACATACACCTGTATCAAGTGAAGGAACTACGATGATAAGTTGTTTTGTACCTTGAGCACCACCAACTTTTACATCACCCAAACCATCTGAGTTTACTACATTAACTTCTGGTGCTTTATCACCTACATTTACTTCATTTCCTAATAACTCTACGTCTGTACCTTTGAATTTAGTTGTTGCCATATTCAATTTCCTTTATTTAACACTCATTTTGAATGTTTGATTTTTCTTGTTGGAATTGTACAATTAAAATACTAATATTTATCTTATTAAAGCTCAGAAAACCTTGCTTTAAGTTAAATTTAATTTATCACATCTTTACCCTTGCTGCTACACTCACTTCTTCCAAGGAAGTAAACATCCCCTGCTTGTACATATCCACTGCAACCCGCCCTATCATAGCCGCATTATCCGAACAGTACTCTAAATCGCTCAAAAGTAGTTGTGCATTATAAGGCTGCAGCAGCTTTTTTATTTCCCCTCGCAGATACAGGTTTGCACTTGCGCCTCCGACAATGGCAAAGTTTTTCGGAGGGTTTGTCTGAAAATATTTTTTAAGTTTGTGCACAAGATGTTTGCTTGCAGTATATTCAAAAGAAGCCGCTATATCTTTGTAGTCTTCCGATTCAGACTTTTCAACAGCAAGCCGAACCGCATTCTTTAATCCCGAATAGCTAAAAGCGAATTTTGGTGTTCTAAGCAAAGGGACGGTAAAGTCATATCTTTTTCTGTCGCCCTCTTTTGCAAGTTTTTCTATAACCGGTCCGCCGGGATACCCCAACCCCATCATCTTCGCCACTTTGTCAAAACTCTCACCGAAACTGTCATCCATACTTTTTGCAACCGTCGCAATATCGGTCAGACTCCTGACCTCCATCACTTGTGTATGCCCGCCTGATACCAGCAGAACCGTCAAAGGAAAAAGCGTCTCTTTTTCAATAAAAAGTGAATAAATATGCCCGGTAAGATGATTTACCGCAATAAGGGGAATATCAAGTGCAACACTCACTGCCTTTGCCAAGGTAACCCCCTCTATCAGCGTAACGGCAAGTCCCGGGCTCGTTGTCACCGCAACCGCTTTTATCTTTTTAAAATAGGGCTCACACTGCTCCAAAATCTTTGGCAAAGCCTCTGCATGCAGTCGCGCTGCCAGTTCCGGAACAACACCGCCGTATACGCTGTGCTCAATCTCCTGTGAAATCTTTTTATGAAAAACAAGTTTGTTTGTTGCTATTTCTGTTACAGCAATTGCACTGTCATCACAGGAACTTTCTATACTTAAAACCATCTGTTCTTTCCTACATATTTTCGCACTTCTTGATCTATAAGGAATATATCGCTTACATGTAAAGGGAGTGCATCACTGAAATTTTCATACGCATTGATAATAATTTTACTGATATCCATAAAACCTATTTTTTTGGCGATAAACATCTCAATAGCCGCCTCATTTGCCGCATTGACAACAACGCCTCTTTGCGGATTTTTCAGCAGATCTTCTTTAATCTGCCAGACAGGATAGCGCTCCGGACTGATTTGGCGAAACTCCAGACGTCCCACCTGTACAAGATCAACATGCGGTAAAATCGCTTCATCCATTTTTTCATCAAGCGCATAGGCTATGGGCAACTGCATACTCGCATTGGCAAAATGTGCTGTGGTTGAGCCATCTTTGAAGTCTATCATCGCGTGAATCAAAGACTGCGTCTCAATAATGGCATCATATTCTCCCTCGCCAAAGAGCCAGCGTGCTTCGAGGAGCTCAAACATTTTGTTGACCATTGTTGCCGAATCAATTGTGATTTTTTGCCCCATTGACCAGTTTGGATGCTTTTGTGTATCTGAGAGTGTTGCTGTATGCAGTCTTGTTATATCCCAGTCACGAAAAGCTCCGCCGCTTGCTGTAATCGTCATTTTTTTTACCGGTCTCTCCTGCAACAGATACCACAACCCGAAATGCTCGCTGTCAATGGGCTGAATTTTTGATGTATCAATGAAACTGCCGCAGGCAACGAGTGACTCTTTGTTTGCCAGGGCCACTTTTTTATCACACTCTATGGCTTTGAGTGTCGGGCGCAGGCCCAAAAAACCTACCAGTGCATTCACGACAAGTTTGGAGGTTGCTTCTTCTATTACATGTAATATAGCTTCTTCTCCACTATAAACACGAGAATGATTCACTTTTGCAACATCTGCTTTATTTGCTACAACGACAACTTTTGGCTTATGTTCTTTAATTTGCTTATTTAAAAGTGCAATATTTTTACCACAAACCAACACCTCAACTTTTATACCAAAACGTCTGGCAACCAGCAAAGCATTGACACCGATGGAACCTGTCGAGCCTAAAAGTATCAACTAGACCAGTCCGCGAAGCAGTACAAGCATAACGATCGCTCCAAAAAGGTAGCCGTCAATTCTGTCAAGTATGCCGCCATGCCCCGGAAGCAGATCACCACTGTCTTTTACCCCGGCACTGCGTTTGAGCGACGACTCAAACAAATCGCCGAATATTGAGCTCAGAGCAACCATAAAAGAGATGACAAGAGCAATCCAGAAATCAACAGCAAAAACACCCAAAAATGCGCCGACAAATGTTGCAAGGGCTACACCGCCTATGACACCTTCAAGGGTTTTATTCGGACTTGTCTCACAAAATTTTGTTTTTCCTATGCTTTTGCCTACAAAATAGGCACCGATATCAGTCAGGGCAACTACACCCAGCAGCCAGACTAGTGACAGTACGCCATACTCTTCATACATTGTTAAAATAAAAAGCAGCCCTGCCGTCGGATAGATAAACGGTAAAAAGTCAACCCATTTCAGGTTTTTATCATACGCCACAGCAGATGCATAGCCGACGCCTGCAAGCACAAACAAATCATCCCCGTAAGGATAAAAAGCGGCTATAAGCCATAAGGCTGCTGCATATGGCAGAAGATTATCTTTTTCTACACCAAAAAGCACCACAGCCTCTTTAAAAGCCAAAATGTATACAGTCCCGAGAAAAAGCCACATAACAAAAAAATTGTCTATCAATCCGACAGTCAGCACAACGGCCAAAAGTGCCAATCCTGTGACTATCCGCTCTCTACTATCTCGTAATATGCTCATAAAAGATCCCTACAAATTTTTCAGATAAAATATTATATCTAATCAGACTTTAATATCTAATAGATGCAGTGGTTCGTCCGGTTCGTCCTCACTCTTTTCTTCAACAATTTCATGCCCCTGGTTTTTTGGCAGATTGTTTGTTTCCTGATCTGCTTCTTCTCTTTGGTGTTCACGGTCTGGGTCTATTGCATGACTCTCTTCGGTAGGACGGACCTCTTCTATCTCTTTTTCTTTCTCCTGCACAGCAGCCTGCGCGGCAAGGTTTTGCAAATCAAAGCGGACATATTGATTGCCCTGCAAAGGTGTGACGGCAGGTGTCATCTGGTTTACCAAGACTACATTTCCGATAGCTCCGACACTCATAGGCTCCTCCTTCCTTTTGGTTCACAAAGCCGGTACTGTAGTGCCGGCTGTTGTTACTTCTTCACCATTCTCAGCCCACCCTAAAGGATGGGTTCCAAAACTTTCCGGAATCGGTACTGTAATGCCGGCTATTGCTACCTTTTCGCCATTCTCAGCCCACTCTAAAGGATAGGTTCCGAAACTTTCCGGAATCGGTACTTCAGTGCCGACTGTTGCTACCTTTTCGCCATTCTCAGCCCACCCTAAAGGATGGGTTCCGAACTGTAGTAACTTTTCGGAATCGGTACTTCAGTGCCGACTGTTGTTAGGCTCTTGTATCTACTTCTATTGTCTTATACTTATTATACAACACATTTGCCCCGTTTTGTATCGTGACTTCCCGTCTTGGAGTATAATCGACCAAAAAGCGGTCTTTTGAAGCGGTACTGAATTCTACACAGAGTCTTGCCGCTGCCAAAATGATGTTTTGCGGCAGATTCTGCTTGTCAGTGGTGATGATGACATGGGCGGAAGGACGGTCTTTCATATGCAGCCATATATCTTTTGCGCGTGCGTTTTTTAAAAGTTCGACATTGCCTTTTTCATTTTTTCCCAGTTGCACTTTATAGCCTTCTATCCAAAACACTTCTATGGAGTCATTTTGCCTGACTTTTTTGTTTTGTACTTTTTTGGGCAAAAGCATCTCTATCTTTGCCACATCTTTTGCCTCTTTGATTACATGTATAAAGCGCTTGAGATGTTCTATTTTTGAGCGTAGAGATTCCTCTTCTATATGCAGATGCTTGGCACGTTGTTTTGCTTTTTTACTTTTGGAAAAGAACATTTCACTTATCATAAAAGGAGTGGGATAGCGTTTTTGCAATGCTATGTGCACTTTTGAACCGTCATAATCTTCCAGTTCTATTTCTCTTGCATAGGGCTTGATGTTTTGCACATTTGAGAGCACCAAATTGCCCAAATGCCCATTTTCCTGTGCCTCTTTTTCCAGGCTCTCCTGTGAATCAAGTTTCGCATAAAGTTTTTGCAGTTTTTGCAGTTTTTTCTCAAGCTGGGAAATTTTTTGCTTTTTCATTCCCTCAAGTTTTGCATTTTGCTCTTTTTCATACACTTCGTATAAAAATGTTTCCACATCCTCAAGCGGATACTCTTTTGCTACAAAAGGCGCAGGCGGAACATCCAGCAGTTTTTGCCCAACCCGAACTTCCCGAAAAGAGGAAAACAGATCAACATGACGCAGTGCTTCAAGCACAATATTCTCTTCATCCAGAATAATGACATTGGTATATTTGCCTGTAAATTCTATCTGCAGGTAGGTTGTTTCTTCTTTATAAGCAGAAGCCAGCGAGGTTTTAATGCGTATAATTTTATCATCATTGAGCAGTTCTGCATGTAAGACGTTTGCACGGTTGAACCGTTTGGCTAAAATGACATCAAAAGGGGCATTATAGACCTTGGAACGCGGGTACTCTTCACATTTGAATATGCTTGAATTCGAGCGTTGCATGTTAAAATAAAGCGCATCATTTTTGTCAAAAACAATTTTGATGATGCTGTCGCTTACCCGAAATGCAGCAGATATTTTTTTAAAATTTTGTAAATAATCAGTAATTTGTTCTAAATGTGAAAGTTTCATAACTTAATTCTAACATACAAATCATTCACAAAAAGCACACTTTATAAGAAGTTAGTTATAATTTCACAAAAAGAAAATAATGAATCAAAAACTTACTATGGTCTCTTTAGGTCCAGGAGATGTTGAACTCTTGACACTTAAAGCACTCAATGCTTTTAGGGAATGTGATGCCATCTGTGTACCTACAAAAAGCGAAGACAATACTTTTACAAAATCTATCAGCTATAAAATCGTCTCGGATGCGCTTTCACTCTTACATGTAACCAAGACTATTGTACCGGTTTATTCACCTATGCATTTTAACTATGAAGACTGGGTACACGAGGCCGATATAATTTTAGAGACACTGCAAAAATACAATAAGGTCTGCTTTGTCACACTTGGAGATGCTGCTATTTACTCAAGTATCTACTATCTGCTTGACATTATCAAAGAAAAAAATGAAAAAATCTATAAAAGCTGTAAAGTTATAGCAGGTGTCACTTCATTTAGCGCCGCTTCCGCCGAAGTGCAAAAAGCACTTTGTTTAGGTGATGAAAAACTCATCATTAAGCCTATAAATCCACGATCTGAAGTCAAAACTACAGAAATTTTAATGCGCCCAAAAATCGGAATGAATACAGAGGTTTTAGGAGAAGGTAATTTTTATACTTTTGAAAATATGTATCTTGAAGATGCTAAAATCACATCTTCAAAGATTAGTAAAGTCAAAAAGTATATGACCCTTTTTATCAATTTTGCAAGGCGCTAGTTAATCTTTTCCCATTCACCCTTTTGCATACCACTTAAGTCATATTTATTTAAATAGCCTCTTGGTGTTAAAACTCTGCCATCCCTTGTAAGTTTTGTTGTAGAGTTTCCTATAAGCAGTGTCGTAGACATATTTACATCTTCATTTTCTACGCCTGCATCTATCAACTCTTTTGCTGTAATTATTTTTATCATCTGATTTTCACGCCCTAAATCTCTTGCAACTACTACAGGGCGATTTGCATCAATATTTTTCAACTGTTCTAGCATTCCTTCATACGGCTCAAGTCTACTTCTACTTTTTGGGTTATAAATTGAGATAATGAAATCTCCCTCCAAAGCCAAACGTAATCGTTTTTGAATCAACCCAGCATCTGTTAGCCTATCAGAAAGTGATATAAGACAAAAATCTTGACTAATAGGCGCACCGACTTCACTCGCAAGTGCTAAAACAGAACTAATCCCAGGTAAAGCCGAATATTCTATACTTTCCCACAAGTCAAGCGTATCTATAAGTTCAACAACCAAAGAACCCATAGCATAAACATTTGCATCACCATTTGAAAGCAATGCAACAGTCCTGCCTTTTTTAGCTTCATCTATGGCATGCTGAACACGTTCTATCTCTTTTGTCATTGGCGTCGTAAAAACCTCTTTATCTGCTACCAATTCTGGTAAATCCTTGGCATATTTGGTATAAGCTACAACTAAATCCGCTTCACGTATTGCGTTTATTGCCTCTTGTGTCAAATATCTGTCACCACCTGCGCCGGTTGAGACTAATGTTAATTTTCCCATCTTGTTTTTGCTCCTTATATTAAAATGAAGCGGCAATCGTTACCGCGCCGTAAATTCTTTTACTTAAAAAAAGTGTTCTGTTTTTACTTGCCAATAAAGAAGCCGGTTCAGCCACTCCTTTAATATTAAAAAACTTTGTCGCCTGCGAAGGGCTAAACTTCTCAGGGAGTGCATTAATGGCATCCTCGCTGAAAAATTCTAACTCTTTGTTTATGTTTGAAACATATTGAAGTAAACCTTTTTCATCCGCTTTAGCACTAAAACTTGCAAGTTTTGTAATTTGTTCTTTTTTTATACCGTGTTCAAAACAAAATCTTGTAACTGCCTTGTCTATTTCATCAGCACTTGTGCCTCTGTTCATCCCAAGCCCTAAAACTATCTCTTGCGGATGAATTTGTAGTGCACTATTTGGTAGCTTTTGCGGAGTAATATAAACAGTCGGTATATTTTTATCCCACTTTCCTAAATCATCTGGCATAAAAAAAGAAAAATTTTCCTCTTTGTAGCCTTCAAACTCTTTTACTGCCTCAATCATACAGGGATAACTTATTACCTGTACTTTTTTCTTGTTGATGATGGCGTTGGAAACCTCTGCTAAAGATTTTAAGTTGCTGATAGTAAAACCGTACTTTTTTGCAAACATATCAAAAGCAAGAACTTTTATCTGATCACTTGCCGTAGTTACAAAATTCACACAGCCTTCTATCTTTGCACACAATTCATTGGCAAGTTCATTTGCACCTCCCAAATGCCCTGAAAGTAAAGGAATTACCCTTTTTAAATCAAGCGTCATTATGAGCACAGCAGGGTCTGTTGCTTTATCTTTTAAGTGTGGTGCAATTTTTCTAATGACTGCACCCGTTGCCATTAAAAAGATGATGGCGTCAAACTCAGCCCATGCCGTAGGCATGATATCATCGACTTTGGCAAAAATGTGAAAAGCCGCCTCTTTTGTTGTACCATCTTCACTTTTGTTAAAAATATGACATTCATGTCCTTGCAGATAAGGTAAAAGTTTTTTTGCTGCTTCTAATGAAGGATTATTTATAGTTGCTATTGCTATTTTCATAATGATTTTGATTTCCTTTGACTCTCTTGTTTGTATTTGTCTGCGTACAGATGAGATTCTGCCGTTGAGTTTTGGTGTAAAAATTTGCCAAACATGATGAGTGCAACACCCTTTACATGTAAAACCTGCTCTTGTATAGTAGAAATAGTGGCTTTATAAATTTTTTCATCAGACCATGTCGCTTTTTCAACAACCCAGCAAGGTGTATCTTTGCTATAGCCTAATTTATAAGCTGTCTCTTTGAGTTTTTGTATAAGTGAGATAGAGAGATAAAACGCAAAAGAAGAGTGCTTGTTTGACAAAAGTTGTTCCAGACTTTCTGGATTTGGAGTACGCCCCTCAATACGGGAGATAATAAGCGTCTGTGATACTCCGGGAATAGTATATTCAATACCCGCCGATGCTGCCGCACCAAATGCTGCAGTAACTCCCGGAATAATCTCAAAATCTATATTTTCACTTCTTAAAAATTTTATCTGTTTGGCTATGGTAGAGTAAATAGAGCTGTCCCCCGTATGCAAACGCACAAATTTATTCTGGGCATATTTTTTTATAAAGCCAAAAATATCCTCATAACTCATATCTGCCGAGTTTTCTATAATCGTTCCCTCTTGACACCACTTAAGTAGCTCTTTTGGAACAAGGGAACCTGTGTATAAAACCACTTCAGCGTCCTGTAAGGCTTTCATCCCTTTTACAGTTATAAGTTCAGGATCCCCTGGACCCGCTCCTACAAATTTAATCATTTATTTCCTTCTTTAGTATAATCTGATGCATAATGCGCTCAGGTTCTGGCATAAGCAGGCTCATTTTATAAGTTGTGAGACTAATGCTTTTAACATCAAAAGAAATTTTTGCTTCTTTTAAAACAGTGATAGCTTGTGTTAGGTTTGTAAGTGTTACAAAGTTAGCTACCAGAATACCGCCTTTGGCTAAGCGTCCATAGAGGTACTCAAGTTCAGCTATCACTTTTTGTCCGCCACCACCGATGAAAATTCTCTCAGGCGTGCTTAGTTCTTTCTTGTATGCTTCACTTGCTTCGCCTTCATAAAGTTTTGTATCGAGTACTTTATGCTTTTTTAATGAATTTTTTATCATAGCCGAACGTTTGGGATTTTTTTCAAAAAGAATAGTTTTTACTTTATAACGTTTGTAGCCGTCTATACTAACAGAGCCAGAACCAGCTCCTATATCCCACAAAAGCATATTTGGCTGCAGTTCAAGGTTTTGTAAAGAAATATGTCGCTTATAGCTTTTGGTAATCATCCCGTTTTCATGTTCAATACTTTCTTCGCTTGAGATATTAGGTAGTGGCTTATACTTTCGTTTAACAAGAAGAGAATAAGGCATACGAGGTGATTTTTCTAGCATTTTTTGTAATGTTGTCGTAGAAAAAGTCTCATCTTCATAACCAAACCTTTCACCAAGTGTAATATTTATGTCATCTTCATCTAAAAAATTTATAGCCTGCGACAAAACACGAGGCGTATCATCATCACAAACAATAAAAGTGTACTCTTTTGTCAAAAAGTTTTGTAAATCCACAAAGTTTTTTCCATGTAAAGTTATAATGCCTGTTTTAACAAGACTTACACCCTCATGAGCTAACATATAATTAAGGCTTGAAGTGTTATCAATAATTTTGAAAGCAATCTTTTGTTTTTTAAGTGCATTTATAATTAAAATTGCCCCAGAAAAAAAAGTAGGTGAACCACTGACTACATAGAGTAACTCTTTGTCAAGATTATTTAATATTGCTTCTTTGACAACTTTAAAATTTCCCTTTGTCACATTTGGCAAAGGGGTTTCATAGTTTTGATCGCAAAAAATCATATCAAATTTTGAGAAATCAACATCTATATTCTTAAAATTATATTCACCCATCCCTGAGCCTGCTATTGTTACCATTTTAGCCTTTCCTTTATCTCATTTGGCAAAGTAATTGTTTCAACCTCGTGTACATGTAAACCAAGCTCTAAAAACCACTCTTTCAATCTCAAAGCAGATTTATACCCTAAAAGTTTTATAAATGGCTCTTTATACTCATCCGGCAGAGTTTGTAAAACTCCTTTTAAGGTTACAAATTCTTCATTGCCCAGTTCAAAATTCAGTTCTGAATTTAACCAAATTTTCACCTCATCAAAATCAATACTGCCATATTTGTTATGTGTATTTTTAAAACCCTGTGCTACTTTACACATTTTTGCAACACTTGTTATAAATATCAATTTTTTTATTCTGTGTTTTTTCAGCCGAGAAGATGCATCATACACAAAATTACCAATCTCTATAATAGAACTTTCATTATAATATTTTTTCGCAAAATCATGCGCAGAATTACCAAGAGTAAAAATAATTTCCTCCTGTGACTCTGCCGCTGCGACATCTATTTCAGCTGTAACAGAATCAATATACGCAGAAGAAGAAACCGGCTTAACAATGCCTCGGGTACCTAAAATAGAAATGCCGCCAACTACGCCAACCTTTGCATTTGCCGTATCTTTTGCTATGTGCTCTCCATCTTTAACACTAAACACGGCATATAAAACTTCTTTCGATTCTTTTACAATACTTTGTGCATTTTCCAGCATCATGGTAAGAGGTACAGGATTTATTGCAGGATGCGGGGGACTGATTTTCAGCCCTTTTTTTGTGACGACTCCTATCCCTTCTCCGGCATAAACATAGACTTTTGTATTCTTAATTTTTAGAAGTGAGGGCGTTTGTTCTTTAATCTTTTGCGGTTTTTGTTTTAAAAGTTTACAGCTAATTTCACATCCTTTTGTTACATCAATATCGTCATTATCACCTTTAACACTAACATAACAAAGCCTCTCCTTTTGCCCAACATCTATAAGTGCTTCTGCACCCTGTGGCAACACTACTGACAACTTTTGCATAGGAAGCTTACCAAAATATTCATACAAAGTCGCTAAAAACACTGCTGTTGCATGTGTTCCTGTTGTGTACCCCGACTTTAGTTTTTCACTCATGCGAATTTAGTTATAAACCTTCATAGGAATAAAATACTTCTCATCCAACATCTCTAAAAGAATTTTATCTTCACTTAAAAGCTTAAAAAGTTCTCGCCACTGCTTGTCTGTAAAATTATGTGTGTGCCGTAACCAAAGTGCGTTGTTTTTTGCATTACCATTTGCCTGCGTATTTTCTGTTACTTGACAAACTTGGCGAAATCTACATGCTCCATAACAGCCTGTACGGCTTATCTTTATACGATTTTCTCCCTTATTAAGCCCCATCTCCTTTAGAATCTCACGCAAATGTGTTGCCCTGTCATCTTTGCCCGCTTTACCACATCGCTCGTCATCGCACAAAAGGAGCAGTGTTTTATAGTGCATAATTGGTCGATTTTTATCATAGTTTTTTGGTTTACATGTATAGCCTTCAACCACTTCACTGCCCATTTCATTCAGACGCACTTCACCTTTTTTTACTGGGTTACTACCGTATTTTGAACTTGAATGTGAATTTATCAGACTACTTGCCATTATATTTTCCTTGCCCTGTGTCAAAGTCTTTTATAAGCTTATAGGCTGCATGCAGTGATGCGACAACCATCGTTGATGCACCGTATCTGCCTTGTAGAATAATGCCCTCAGCACCAAAATGCTCTATAAATTTTTTTCCATACTCTTTAGATTCGACCACATTGACAAAACCAACAGGAAAAAGTAAAAACATGACATTTTCAAGATTTACTTTATTTTTTATCAATGTATTTACCGCTGCATAAATAAACGTCGGAGCATTTCCACAGGCTAAAACCATAGGCTCGTTTTGAAACTTTTGTATTGCAAGTTCTACTGCTGCATAAGAACGGGTTGTAGCATTTTTTTCTGCCATTTCAAAAGCTTCGGGTTCATTGACATAACAGATAACTTCGTTCTCATACTTATTTAAATAAAACTGGCTCAATCCTGAACGAATCATATTGGTATCAACAATGAGTTTTGCTTTGTTTTGCAACAGATCTTTGAGTTTAAGCATCGCGTTTTTGCTAAAGTAAATATTGTCTATAACCTCATTAAAACAGGTTGTTGTATGAATCAGTCTTGCAACAAGTGCTTTTTCATTTTCATCAAATTCATGGTATTTCGGATAAGAAACAATTTCATCTTCTATCATTTCAAAAGATTTTTCGCTAATATCTGCACCGATATTTATAGGGGGTTCTTCCAGAATAAAGTCCATACATTCTCTTCTTTTTTTTTAATAAGGATTATAACACAGTATAATTACGTATGAACTTTACAAAAGACGATGCTGACAAACTCTTAAATATTATAAAAGCTAGACGAGATGTCCGAGGAAACAGATTTATAAACAAAGCAGTAGAAAAAGAAAAGCTCAATATGATCTTAGAAGCAGCTATTTCGGCACCTTCTGTGGGTTACTCGCAGCCTTGGAAATTTATAGTCATCAGCGACAAAAACATAAAACAGAGACTTATAGAAAATTTTGACCATGAAAACACAAAGGCGAAAAAAATCTTCAAAGACAACCCTCTTTATAAAAAATTAAAATTAGAGGGCATAAAAGAAGCCCCTCTGAACATTGCTGTACTCTATGAACCAAAACAAAGTAATATTTTGGGAATGACTAGCATGGAAAAAATGGGTGAATATAGTGTTGTCTGTGCCGTTCAAAATATGTGGCTTATGGCAAGGGCCTTAAACATTGGCATAGGTTGGGTGAGCATACTCGATGAGAACAAAGTACTCAATACTTTACATGTAAAACAAGGATCACGCCTTATAGCCTACCTTTGTGTAGGCTATGTAGATGAATTTTATCAAGAGAGTGAGCTTAAAACTTTAGGCTGGGAACGTGAAAAACTTTTAGATAAATGCGTCACATACAAAAATTAATACGCCACATTGTATGCAAATAGGTAGCAAAAATATTGTCTTGTCTATAGCCTCCCTCTTTTGCACTTTTTTTTGAAACTTTATAGAGCTTTATATCTGTTTTTGGTGCATCAATAATTTTAGAATAGTGAAAAGCATGTCCTTTGATGACCTCTCCATCAAACTCACATTTGTAGTAACCCAAACGCTCACGTTTCTTTGTGAGTGTAAAGGTTATAGGTAATATTTTACTCATCTTTTTTTCATCACAAGTCTCACCAAGATAAATAAACCCGGCACATTCTGCATAAACTTTTTTAGTTTTGACGTGCTCTTTCAAAGAGTTTTTAAAATTATGTGAATCTTTTATTTTTGCATAATGGCTATTTGTCTCCACATAGCCACCCGGTAATATCACAAGATCTGCATCATCTGGAATTGCTTCATCTTTTGTACTGCTTATAAATTGCACTTCTTTGTAAAGTTCTTTTAAAAACTCTATATTGTCATGATACACAAAAGAAAAGTTTTCATCTTTCACAAGTACACATTTTTCATCTCTTTTTATTACTTTCTCAAAGGGGTATACACTAACATTTTCTAAAACAGTTTTCATAACAGATTCTAACTGCTCTATATCAATATGTTCCAATACCTCTTTTGAGATTTTTTCTACCATATAAGAATCCAGTTCTTTTAAATCAAGCCCCAAGTGCGTTGCATTTAAAGTTTGTAATCCCTTTTGTATCCAACCACAGACTACAATCCCTTCACACTCTGCTTCTATATGCTTTTTTACGAGTTCATAGTGCATGGCAGAAGAAATTTTGTTGAGCACTACTGCTTTTATCGTATTGTCTTTTCTAAAGAAGAGCAAACCTTTTAAAACTGCAGCAACAGTTATGTAACTGCCGCCTGCATCCAGAATTAAAAGAGAAGGAATATTGAGAGTTTTTGCCACATCATAAGCACTTGCACCCTTGTCCATTCCGTCATAGTAACCCATAACACCTTCCAAAATGGCAACATCTTTGTCAAAATACTTTGTTAGCATCCATTGCAGCTGCACTTGATTCATCATGTATCCATCAAGGTTAACAGATGGAATACCTGCTATACGTTCGTGAAACTGCGGATCAATAAAATCCGGCCCACACTTAAAAGGGCGTACATTCTTCTTATAATGATACAAGAGTGCCATTGTAAGAAGTGTTTTTCCTTGATTGGATGCGATTGCAGAGATTAATAATGCTTTTTTCAACTTTTTATCCTATAATTTGCAAAAAATTAGATTGGTGTATTATGAAACGATATAGACATTATAACAAAGGCACGGCAATAATTCTCTCCTGTTTTGGTTCGGTGATAGAGCAGGAAAAATATTTGGAGTTTGAAAAATTTATACAAGACTCCTTTACAGAGATTCCTGTTTTTACTGCATTTTCTTCAAAAATGGTCATTAAAGAGTTGGCAAAAAAAGGCGAAGTATATAAAAATCTTCCTCAGGTGATGGCAGATGTTGATATGGAGGGTTATAAGCGTTATATCATAGTAAGTGTAAATATTTTCCCGACAGATGAACATGAAGTCCTTATGAGAATGGTTAAAGGATTTCGGGAGTTTTCTTTAGCAAATATTAGATATACGAACCCTCTATTACAAAAAACAAAAGAGACATCACTTTATCTTAAAGCACTTGATGAACGTATACGACAGAAAAAAGAAGACATTATTAACCTTTATATCATCCATGGTGTTCCTGTTTTAAATATCGGTGGACTTGAAGCTGTCAGTTACGCAGCAAACTTTTTAAGAATGCTCAATGAAAGAAATCTCACCTGTTCCTTAGAGGGAGAGTTTCCATTTTATGCTGTAAAAGATGCCATCAAACGCGACATACTCAAACTCACGCAAGGTGATAAAGAGCGAAAAGTTCAAATTGTTCCTATGCTTCTGGTCAGTGGGAATCACTACGACAAAGATATGAAAGAGATATGTGAAGAAGTGAGCGAGTATGCAGATGCAAGTATTGTTCAGCCAATCACACAAGATGAAAAGTTCAACCTCATAGAGCAAGAAGAAGTTCGAGAAATATTTAGAAAAAATATTGAGATAGAGCTCAAGAAATTAGGATTGTAAAATCCTGATTTCTTTTACGCATGACAAAGTTTTTTGTCAAATAAAAATGCACATTCATTTGTTTTGTCGTAAGCTTTTACGGCAGTTAAAACTGCAATGTCTACCAAAGGTTCTATAATAATCACAGACATGTACGCCGCACCGAAAGTAGCAATGTTTTGTAAATTTTCAACTTCAAATCCTTGCCCATAAAGTGCCCAAAAAGCAACCCATGAAACAATACTCCCCTCCCAGACAACAGAAAGTTTTAAGAGTTGTGTATAGCTTATATCTTTATATGCCACACCTTCCGGTATCACTTTTTTTGCTGCTATATTTAAAACAAACATACTTGCAAGAAGCGTTGTTACATTGATGCCATACTGAGGCAAATCAAACTGAGCAAAGAAAAGTCCCTGAATTAAAAGTCCCAAAGCCAAACCAATTGCGGCAGGAGCAATGCCAAATACTAAAAATATGGTTGTTCCTAAAATAAGATGCACTTCACTTACACCTATTGGGTAGTGTGGTAAAACTTCAAAACAACAAAATACTATAATCGTTGCTATTATACTTTTAAATACTAAAGACAAAGCACCATTTTCCTTGATATTGTCATACGCTGTTTTTGCTGTAGCTCCAAGCACTGCTGTTGCAGTTCCATAGCTCAAAAACATTTTAGCGCCTTCAACTACGCCTGCTTCTATATGCATTTTTGCATCCTTTAATTTGTTTATTCCAAATTATACTATAATTTCAAAAAAAGGAACTTTAGTTGGCTTACATTGACTGGGTACAAAACCATGCAAAAAAACATAAAAAGATTGTAGATAAACTTTTAGCACAAAACTTCAAAAAACAGCAGATCATCGACTACTTTGATTTTGAAAACATGAAAGAAAAAGAGAGTGACTTTTGTCCGCTTTATGCCAAAAATAAAAAATGCCATGATATGGAGAATCTCAACTGCTATCTTTGTTCCTGTCCGAATTTTCGTTTTAATGACGAAGGCATTCAAAAAGTAAAAGAAAAAACACAGTACAGTTTTTGTGATATTGATTCAAAAGACGGCAGACAGGGTGTCTACGGAGATAAAATACATCAAGACTGTTCCGGATGCAGTGTACCGCATCACAGAGCCTATGTCGAGAAACATTTTGACCTGGACTGGGCAAAGATTATGAAAGTCTGCCAGGTTTAAATGGGTGTCAAAACAGAATTAACGCTTGAACAACTATGTCGGATTTTTCCCGACTATGGTTTTAAGCAAATTATCCCCACAACAAACGGCATAATGGATACAACCTACATTGTAAAAAACAGCAAAAACAGCTATATTTTAAAAAAATATGAAAGAGAGACGGGCAAAAAGGTGCAAACAGAACAGGCACTTTTAAAGCATCTCTTTACATGTAAACTCAATACACCGCAGTTTTTGGAAGAAAAAAACGGCTGGTATCTCTATTCAAAACTCCAGGGCAGTATGCCAAAAAACATACAACTCTTCCATATTCGCGCACTCGCAAGATTTTTGGCACAATTTCATACTGTGAGTAAAGATTTTACGGATGCTTCTCCTTTTTTAAACGCATACAATATCAGCAGTATGCTGGATTTTGTAAAGAAAAATCATTTTTATTATTATAAAAAGCTCTGCTCACTGCAAAATTTACGCCAGAAGAACGAAGGTTTCATCCATGGAGACATTTTCAAAGACAATACCCTTTTTCACAAAAACAACATAGCCGTATTTGATTTTATAGACGGCGGTTTGGGAGAGTTTGCCTTTGACGCGAGCGTAGCCCTGCTCTCTTTCAATCCAAAAAACAGGCAACTCTACACAAAAATGTTCTTGACAACATACAACCAAAAAAGAAATAAAAAAATCACCACAGCAAAGCTACAAAAACAGCGCAACATAGCAGCAAACTTCTATGCCCTTCTGCGAATAAACCATGACAAAAAAACAAAACGTGCCAAAGAAATGTATAGTGCCTTCTAAAAGTTACTGACACGGAATTTTAAACGGTCTCTTTGTTATGTCTTTATGCAACATCTTCGAATGATATTTCAAGCATACTCTCAATGTTTAAATGATAATCAATAGCCTCCCATTCAATACCTGTATTCATGCAGATGAATTTATACTCTTTGAGTTGAGAGATAGAAGCCTCTTTGAGTGGTTTATACCACTCCATCGGAGTTGAGATGATTCTGCCATCTTCAAGTTTTACATGTAAGTATTCATCATCAAAGTAAACTTCTTTACCTTTAATTAAACCATTCATTTCAAGTCCTTATAAAATTATCTTGATTGTCTTTGATAATTGCAAGTGCCAATTTTAAATCTTTAGGCTTTAAATAGTTTTGAATTACTCTTAAGTTTTCTAATTCAATTTTAGCAAACCCTTCATCTTTCATTACATGAATATGTTTCGGTTCATGTTCGTTTGCATAAAAGAAAAATTAAAACCATTTTTATTGAGTAAAGTTGGCAATTATCATTCCTAGTCTTTGTTTAATAGTATTATAGTAAAAATTAGATTTGTGGAGATTTCTTAGCAGTTTATTTTGGACATAACGACTGAAGATAGCCAATAAATTTCCGCTAGGTAATTTATTGGCTATTCTGTTTTGTTAAACAGTTTTTCTAAGTTGTTCACTAACTATAATTCCTTGTTTTTTCCATTCTTCAAGAGTGAACATGAAAAATTCTTCATTAAGTTCAGCATTACAGATTGATATCAACTCTTGTCCAGATTTTGTGAGCAATACATTTCCTATATTTAAATCATTTTCTAAATCTTTTTTAAACTCAAGGTTTATTACTTTTCCGTAATAATATATTGTAAAATATTTTTGATAACCTGTTCTTTTAAAGTTTGTAGTCGAGTTGAATTGGATTAATCCAATGTCTTGTAAATGTAAAAGAGAACTAAAATTAATATTCATCTTTTTGTAAATATCGTCATCAGCTTTATTATAAATTATTGAATAAGCCTCACGACCATCAAACCAACAAAAAGTACATAAATTGTTAAATAATTTGGCATCTTTTTTATCTAATGAAGCAATTAGTTCAATTGTCCTTTTAGAATATTTTCCTGGTTTATTTGATTCTCCAGCTAATAGTTTTGCCCATAAATCTTGCATTTCATTATCTGAAATAAACTTAACTTTATCAAAAAAGTTTGAAATCCAATCATCTTCTATTTCTTCTGGTTTAGCTGTTTCATCAAGCTTTTCAAAAGTTTTTTCTGTAATGCTTTCAATATTTTGTTGTTTGATAGTTTCTTCTCTAACAAACCTTTCTAATGCTCTTTTTTGTATATCTTGCACTTCTATATCTGCTAGTGCATGAGTTTTTTTTGCTTCAGCTTCAGCCAGTGCTCGCTTTTTTATTCTTGTAGGCTCATATAAAATACCTGCTCCACTTGAAAGCTTTTCAATTAATGCTGTTACAGGTTTAGATAAATCACCAAAATTTATTATTGCTTTAGTTGAGTCTGGCAAATATGCTCCTTTGTATGTTTAACTATTTATTAACGCACATTATAGGTAGAATAACCTTAAATCACACAATTAACTGTCAATATAAATGTGTATTATTTGTTAATATTCGTACATAACACACAAAATATCGCTTAAAGTTTTTCTTTCAAACCAAGTAAAGTTAGTAAACTTTTGGTAAAATCCGCGTATGAAACACGGTGCCAATATATATAAATATGCAAAACAACTCGGATGCAGGAGTGATGAGATTATAGACTTTTCATCAAACATCAATCTTTATCAACCCCAGAGTGCTTTACATGTAACCAATAGTACCATTGCAAAATATGCCCAAAGCAATTACACAACACTCAAAACGGCCATTGCACACAATTATGGTCTGAAAAAATCACAAATCACTTTGTATAACGGAGCGACTGCCGCTGTTTATGCTTTGTTTGAGGCATTGAAACAAAAAAAGGTCACTTTGTATGCGCCTCTGTACGGCGAATATGAAAAAGCAGCCCTCCAAAGCAAAAAAAATGTTTACAAAATCAACCGAATTGAGAATATCGACGCAACCGTTGCAAAAAAGTCCATTGTTGTTTTTGTCAACCCCTCTACGCCTGAAGGGAGTTTTTACGAACTTGCAACACTTTTTGCTTACTGGAAAAAGCAAAAATGTACCGTTATTTTGGACGAAAGCTTTTTGGAGTTTGAGAGTCATCCCTCTTTGCGGCAGATGATTCAAAACTATAAAAAGCTCTATATCGTTCAGTCATTTTCCAAGTTTTACAGCTGTCCAGGGGTGCGAATCGGTGCTGTTTTTTCAAACAAAAAAAATACCACAAAATTGCATCCGCCGCTTTGGAATATCTCTTCACTCGATGCGGCATTTTTGCAAAAACGTCTTGGCGATAAAACTTTTAGAGAAAAAAGCCGCCAACTGCATACAATACAAAAACAGGAACTGCTTGATATTTTAAAAAAATGCGGACTTTTTGAACAGATCGTGCATAGTGATGCAAACTTCATTCTGACACAATCATCACAGGCGGAAGAAATTTTTTCTCATCTGCTCAGACAGAAGATACTTGTCAGAACCTGCGGCAGTTTTGACTACCTTGATAACGGATGGCTCCGCTTTGCCGTAAAAGACAAACAATCACATACAGCGCTGCAAAATGCACTTACAACTTACCCAGGAGAAAACCAATGAAAATTATACTTAGCCTGCTACTCGTAGCCTTTAGCCTTTTTGCTCGCGCTGATTTGGACGAATACGCCCAGAAAATGGGCTTTCAACGCGATTATTACGCAGCCCTTGCCAAAGCAAAAAAAGAGCAGCGTCCCCTGATGCTTGTTGTAACCAAAGCAGAATGTCCCTGGTGCGACCGTCTCGAAGACCGCACTTTCACCAATCCGACAGTGCATAAACGTTTAAACAAAGAAGTGGTTGTTGTGCTTGTATATAAGAATTTTGATGAGGGAGATTACCCTGCCGACAAATTTCCGGCACCCTTTAGCCCCCGTATCTTTTTCGTTGACCCTGCTACGCAAAAAACGCTGCTTATTGTTAACGGCTATGTCAAAGCAGACAGCTTTCTTCAAGAACTCGATACACTGCAAATGCTGTGGCGTAAATAAGCTATGCACTCTCTGAGCATCTTCGGCACCAGCAGTGATGCGGGCAAATCCACGCTTGCCTTTGCTCTGACCTATCTTTTACACCACAGAGGTTTGCATGTAGCCCCTTTCAAAGCACAGAATGTCTCGAACAATTCTCTTGTTACCGACATTGACAACGGTGAAATAGCCATTCCTCAGGCCTTTGCTGCAGAATCTATCGGGCTCAAAACTACCCCTCTTTTTAATCCCATACTTTTAAAATCAGGCGGAGCGAGCAGAGCCCACATGATTATCAACGGGAAAAGTGTCGGCGATACGGATGTCTGGAGCTATTACAAAGACATAAACCGGCTCAAACCCATCGTCAAAAAAGCATTTGCTTCTTTGCAAAAAGAGTATGACTGTATCATTGCCGAGGGGGCGGGCAGTCCGGTTGAGCTCAATCTGATGAGCAAAGACCTCTCAAACATCTATGTAGCCCAGGAATTTCAAACAAAGATAGTACTTGTCGCAGACATTCAAAGAGGCGGTGTTTTTGCCTCCATTTACGGAGTTTACAATCTTTTGCCGAAAAAACTGCGTAAAAATGTCATCGGTGTAATTGTCAATAAATTTCAGGGTGACATCTCTTTGTTTGATGAGGGGGTCCAAATCATTGAGAAAGATTTTGGCATCAAAGTTTTAGGTGTCGTTCCTTTTAAACCCTTTAATCTCGGCTTTGAAGACTCTGCTTCACTGATGGGCTACACACAGAACACTTCCAGGTCCATCATAAAAGTCGGTGTTGTCAAACTTCCGCACATCAGTAACTTTACCGATTTTGAGCCTCTTGTTGCGGATGCGGAAATTGAGCTGAACTTTATTGAGAGTGTGAATGAAGCAAAACATTATGACCTGCTCATCATTCCCGGAAGCAAGCGGGTTGTCGATGATTTGCTTTGGCTGAAAAAACGCGGTTTTGAAACTGTCTTAGATGACAAACAGAGACACGTCATAGCGATCTGTGGAGGTTATGAGATGCTGTTTGAGCAAATTCTTGACCCCGAGCATATAGAATCAGAAAAAGAAGTGACACAGGGATTTGGACGTTTTAAAGGAGATGTTGTTTTTCAAAAAGAAAAAATTGTACAAAAAGGCTGTTATAATCTCCAAGGCATTATGGTAGAAGGATATGAGATTCACAACGCTGTCGCCAAAAAACGTGCCAAAAAAAAGAAAAACCTCTACGGCACCTTTGTTCACGGGCTTTTTGAAAGCGATGCATTTCGCTATAAAGTTTTTCACAGACTCAACAAAAAGTACAAAGGTTATAATTTTAATGCATTTAAAAAAGAGACTATTGCCGACTTTGCCGAACATATCGCTTTACATGTAAACATAGACGCTATCCACAAGGCACTGGATGATACATAATATTTTCATCGCACTCTTTGCCTACCTCATCGACAGAAAATTCGGGGAGTTCTCCTTCATAAAACATCCTGTAATCGTTATAGGCGAGATTATCACTTTTTTTGAGGAAAAATTTTACAAGGACTCTGTAACACGCGGCTGTTTGTTAGTTCTGTTTGTGCTGGGAACTGTGAGTTTTTTCACTGTTTCACTTTATCTCTATCTGCAGCTTTTCGACACCTTTGCAAACATTCTCATCAGCTCCTTTATAGCCTCTATGTTTATCGCCCATAAGATGCTGCGAGACTCTGTACGGAATGTCTTACATGTAAAGAACAAAAAAGAGGCGATTGCCATGCTCGTATCACGCGATACACAGGATATGAGTGAAAGTGATGTCTATAAGGCAGCGATTGAGACCTATGCCGAAAACCTGAGTGACGGCGTTGTCGCCCCGCTCTTTTATCTGCTGCTGTTTAATCTGCCGGGTATTGTCATTTACAAAGCCGTTAACACCATGGACTCTATGGTCGGCTACAGAAATGAGAAATATGAAAAATTCGGCAAATGTGCGGCAAAACTTGATGATATCGCGAACTTCATTCCCTCAAGGCTGACGGCACTGCTCATTCTGTTCCTTGCAAAACAGAAAAACATTTTTGCCTTTTACACAGACGGAAAAAAGCACGAGAGCCCCAATGCAGGACATCCAATCACTGCCATGGCACTGGCTTTACATGTAAAGCTTGGCGGAGACACATCTTACTTTGGCAAACTCAAGAAAAAAGCGCATTTTGGCGAAGGCAAAACAAAAATAGAAAAAACAGATGTTCAAAATGCTTTGAAACTTCTCTAAAGCAAATCATTTACAGTAATTTTTGCTATAATTTACATCATGAAGCGAGAAACACTCAATAAAAAAACACAGATATCAAATGATATACTCTTCTATATATATACACATATTGATACCGACATCAATATGGATGAGCTGGCCCATCAGTTTAACATCAGCAAAGTCTATATGCACAAGATCTACAAAGAGATTTTCGGAAGAAATATTTATGAAAGCATCAAATCTATCAGGTTGCAAAAAGCCTCTTCTTTGCTGCTGACAAACAAATATTCCACTATCACCCAGATAGCCGCTTTGTGCGGATACAGCTCACAGACCTCTTTCATTCGTGTTTTTAAAGAGAGATTTTCCATGACTCCTACAGCATGGAAAAAAGGCGGACACAAAGAGTACTCCCAAACTATTCTTGCAGAATCAAAAAAAGCAATCGCCTCCAATGCAAACTATAATAACATTGAAGCAACTATAGTCAATATGCCACAAATCGAAGTTTACTATATGCGACACAACGGCTACAATGACCAAATCAAACAAACCTGGCAGAAAGTGCAGACATGGACCTACAGCAACAATATCAAAGACTACGAGCATATTGCCCTTTTTCATGACAACCCTACGGTCACACACCTTGAAGAGTGCCAGTATGTCGCCTGCATAAAAGTCAATGATAAAAGCAAAATTGATTATGAAAGACTGCCAAAACTCAACATTGCAAAAGGTGTCTATGCCAAATTTGACATTACCGGTGCCGATGGAGATTTTTTACACTTTTTATACTGGGTTTACACAGAATGGCTTCCAAACAGCGAATACGAAACAACGACCCAACCACCCTACGCAATCTACAAAAAGAACAAATATCTCTCTGATGACAATCATTTTGATTTAAGCTTTTACCTCTCAATCAAGTTTTAGCACAAACCCTTTAAAACAGGTACATTCAGAATACTTTGTTTTTCAAAAGCAAATATTCTGAATAAAAATTGAAGATATTTAAAATAATATTCGTATATAAATAGATTAAAAATAGATAATTTTAACAATAAAACCTGTAAAGACTTAATCTTTTATTTTTATTAAAATACCGGCATGTTTTCAAATGTAGGTGGAAATCATTATCAAAATGATGATTTCTCAAATATTATGAAGGATTTTATTAAGGAGAATTAAAATGGCAAAAAGAACTATTACAGTAGCACGCGGGGACGGAATCGGTCCTGAGATTATGGATGCAAGCATCAGAGTACTTGATGCTGCCGGCGCAGATGTAGAGTGGGAACACATTGATGTTGGAGAGAAAGTATACCTTGCAGGAAATACTTCAGGAATTACTGATGAAGCATGGGAGTCTATCAAAAAGAACAAAGTGCTTTTCAAGGCACCTATTACAACACCTCAGGGAGGCGGATACAAAAGTTTAAATGTAACTATCCGTAAAACACTTGGTTTGTATGCGAATGTTCGTCCGGCTATCTCTTATGATCCGTTTATACCTTCAAGATACCCTGGTATGAATGTTGTCACTATTCGTGAGAATGAAGAAGATTTATATGCAGGGATAGAGCACCAGCAAACACCGGAAGTAACACAGTGTCTTAAAATCATTACAAGACCGGGTTGTGAAAAAATATGCCAGTACGCATTTGAATATGCCAAAGCATACGGCAGAAAAAGAATTACATGTATGATCAAAGACAACATCATGAAAATAACAGATGGTCTTTTTGTAAAAGTATTTTACGAAACTGCCAAAAAATACCCTGAAATTCAGGCGGATGACTGGATTATAGACATTGGTATGGCAAAACTTGTTGATGCGCCTGAAGATTTCGACATGGTGTTAATGCCTAACCTTTACGGAGATGTTGCAACAGACATACTTGGACTTATGACTGGTTCTGTCGGGATTGCACCGGGTGCGAATGTTGGTGCCGATATAGCAATGTATGAAGCAATTCACGGTTCTGCACCACGTCATGCCGGAAAGAACAAAGCAAATCCGTCAGGTCTTTTACTCTCTGGTGTGATGATGATGGTACAGGTAGGACAGCCTGAAGTAGCTCAAAAAGTACACAATGCCTGGTTGAAAACCATTGAAGACGGTATTGTGACATACGATCTTGCCAGAAAACTCAAAGCACAGGGCAAAGAACATACAGAAGTCGGAACAAAAGAGTTCGCTGATGCTGTCATTGAAAGACTGGGACAGGAGCCATCAACACTTGCTCCTGTAAGATATGACAAAGCGATTCAGATCAAAAAACCTGTTCTGTCAAATGTAAGAAACGAAAAAATGGATCTTATCGGTGTGGATATCTTTACAAGAGATGACTGTGATGCAAATACTATCGGTGACAAACTGGTTGAGCTGGCAAAAGATACAGGTATGGCACTCAAAATGATCTCTAACCGTGGTCAGAAGGTCTACCCGAACGGTCACCCGGAAACTTTCCTGACAGACCACTGGAGATGCAGATACTATGCTAAAAACCAAGGGGATATCATAAGCAACAGTGATATTACAGATATGATGAACAGAATTGATGCAGCAGGCATAGAGGTTATCAAAACTGAAAACCTTTATATGCTTAACGGTGAACGCGCATACTCTTTAGGACAAGGCGAATAAAAACCGTACCTTTATCCCTCCTTTTTTAGGGGAAAAGGAGGGAAATACCACATAAAGATAAAGGTTTGTTTCGCTACACTACAGATAAAAATCTGAATCGAATTAATACCGCCTTTATGCAATAGGAGTTTAAAAAATGAATATCGATATAATTTTACAAAATATGTTAAATCCGCCTGTTTTATTCTTTTTTTTAGGAATGCTGGCCATTTTCTTAAAATCTGATTTAACTATTCCGCAGCCATTACCTAAACTGTTTTCTCTTTATTTGCTTATAGCAATTGGTTTGCACGGCGGACATGAACTTTCCCAAAGCGGACTCAGCACATACATCTTTAAAGCACTGCTTATTGCAGTAGTTATGTCCATGCTTGTTCCTGTATACAGCTTTTTTATCTTAAGAATGAAAATAGATGTTTACAATGCTATTGCCATTGCGGCAACTTTTGGGTCTATCAGTGCTGTTACTTTTATTACGGGGATTACCTATCTTGACACTATAGGTGTTGCACATGGCGGATTTATGGTTGCTTCTATGGCGCTTATGGAGTCTCCGGCTATTGTTATAGGTCTGGTCTTTGCAGCACTCTTTGCCAAAAGTCCTGACGCAGAAGATGAAAATACAAGTATAAAAGAAATTTTGCGGGAAGCTTTTTTAAACCCTTCTGTATTTTTGCTTATAGGCGCGCTTGCCATCGGGATATTGACAGGAGACAAAGGATGGCACTCTATGGAGCCGCTTTTTGGAACGCTCTTTAAAGGGATGCTTGCATTTTTCCTTCTTGACATGGGTCTTGTTGCAGCAAGAAAAATTCATGAACTGAAAAAAGTGGGTCTGTTTTTGATAGGATTTGCACTCATCATGCCGATGGTCAACGCCTCTGTAGCTGTAGCGGTAGCCTATTTCTTCGGAATTGAAAAAGGGGATGCTTTTCTTTTGGCACTGCTCAGTGCGAGTGCCTCTTACATCGCTGTTCCGGCAGCAATGAGACTCTCTGTACCTGAAGCAAATCCGGGAATATATCTTCCGCTCAGTCTGGCAGTTACCTTCCCATTCAATATTTCATTAGGTATACCGTTGTATTATTATATGATAACAACATTTTGGGGGTAAAAGATGAAAAAAATCGAAGTCATCATTGAGTCTGTTTACATAAAGAGACTCTTGAAAGTTTTTAAAAAGCACAAAGTAGACGGATATACTGTCATCAAAGATGTAGAAGGCTACGGGGGTCACGGTTTTCAGACAGCAGATGATGTCTCGGATGTACTGAGCAATATCCTGGTCTTCAGTGTTTGTAAAAAAGAACTGCTGGAGAACATGCAAAAAGATCTTAAAAAGTTTTTGGAGACATACGGGGGAAAATGTATTGTCAGTGATGCTACATTACTGTAGAGAGTATTTAAACAAAGAAAGGGAAAAACAATGTCACAAATATCACGAAGAAACTTTTTAAAGAGTGCAGTAGTCGCCGGTGCCATGCCTTTAATGGCCGGCACCCAGACAGATTCGAAAAAAACACTGAAGTTTATACATGTAACCGATTCGCATATGGATTTGAGCGACAGTGACAGTGTCGAAGCGATGCAGCTGATGGCTGACTTTATCAACACAAACTACAAAGATTTGGATTTTGTTCTCTTTGGCGGTGACAACTTCAACAACAATGCGCCGCAAGACAGTGATGCTTTGAAGTTCAAAGAGATTGCCGATACGCTTCACTGCCCATACTACACGGTAAGAGGAAACAAAGAATCTTTTCCAAGCGGCGACAAACAGATTAATCTTGAAGCATTTAAAAACATGTTCTGCAGTGCGAAAGAGTTACATGTAGAGGGGAAAGACTGGCTGCTGCAAACAAAAGGCTACAATATTTTAGGGCTTGACAGCTGTATAGAAAACCACAACAACGGAGCCTATACAGAAGAGACAATCGCTTTTGCCCAAAAAATTCTCGACCAAAACAAACCGACGGTAATACTCAACCACCATCCCTATACAAACTACTGGGGCGGCACAGAAGAAAAAGATATTCATAAATATGTCCTGAACAACACACAAGAGGTACAAAAAAAACTTTTTAAATATCCAAACCTGATTTTGACGCTTTCAGGACACAAACATATAGACTCTGTCAAAGAGATTCAGGGGACAAGGGTTATTGTCACACGCGGATTTGTCCGTCCGCTTGACTTGGATATGTACCCGATGCGTTATGTTGAACTGAGCGGAAACACAATCAATGAAAAACTTATATATACAGCCTGATTTAGTCTCTATTAAGTAAGCTACCCTTATAATTAATATATAAATTAAAAAAGGCAGCTTATGACAAAATTCTCTACAATCGCTTTGACACTCATGGCGAGTTCAACAATTGCATTTGCAGGTGTTGAAGCACATTGGGACTACGCAAAACATGGTCCGCAAGACTGGGGACACTTCAGCGAAACTTGCAAAAAAGGCAAAGAACAGTCCCCTATAAATATAGAAACAGAAAATACACAGCAGTTAGACGAGAGTTACACGATTGAACTTTCCGAAGATTACAAAGGTATTTCCACTGTTGTTGATAACGGGCACTCTCTAAAGGTTACCCCGGTAGATGCAGGCTATATCTCACTGCACGGCAAAGACTACAAACTAAAACAGTTTCATTTTCATGGCATGAGCGAGCATACAATTGACGGCAGAAGATACAATGCAGTCGCGCACTTTGTTCATATGGCAAAAGACGGTTCAGTGGCAGTTGTGGCAGTAATGTTTGAAGTCGGAGAAGAAAATCCTGCTTTAGAAAAGATTTTACATGCAAAACACAAAATAGCTATAAATCCTAATGATTTGCTGCCTGAAGATACGGATCACTACTATCACTACAAAGGTTCATTTACCACACCACCCTGTACAGAGGGCGTAGAGTGGTATATTTTCAAAGATACTGTCAATATTTCAAAATCACAACTGGATGCTTTAAGAAAATACTACAGAAACAACGAAAGACCGACACAGCCTCTTAACAAAAGAGTTGTACAGACAAAATAAAACCTGCAGACATTTAGCCGAAATTAGCAAATTTTGCTAAATTTGGCTAAAATATTTTATGCAGATAACTATTAACGACTACAACTTACAAAACCTGGAAACATTTACACAGATCCTTAAAAAAGATGAAAGTACGCTTATCAATGAAGCCCTTGAATTCTACTTTGAAGAACAGCAAAAAAAACTATTGGAGAAGAACCTTGCAGATGAAAATGCACTGACTAATCTTGATTATGACGAGTTCTGGGAGGGTGTGGATATTGACTAGAGAGTTTATAAAGGGGCAGAAAGAACAGTTTTTAAACTGCCCTTTCTAATTTTGTTAAAATACACCTGCGATTGAACGAGCAAGCGCTTTTTCAAGAACCGGACGTGCTTCGTCAAATTTTAAATTCATTTTGTTTGCAGTAGAGATGATACGTGTACGGTAAGTTTTCCATTTTACTTTTCCGCCTTTGATATCCTGTTGTACTTTTGTAGAACTTCCCTGTGCCAAAGATGCCTGTTGTGTCTGTGTGACAACTTCTCCGTCAAGCGGTCTCTCACGGATTTGTAAATCAGTGACCATAACATACACAGTATCTTCAACTAGAGCATCCCCAAGAAAACCAAGAGCAGCACCTGCCAAACCTACAGCAGCACTTGTACGTCCGCCGCCACCTAATGAGTATGATGTTGCAGCACCTAAAGCACCGCCGGTCAATGCAGCACCAAAACTAGAACCCATCATAGCTTTTGCTTCTCTCAAGTCACTTTTACCGACTTTTAAAATGTTTCCCTGAAGCATATATGTTGCTTTTTTAGGATCATTTGTTATTTTATAGCCTTTGGCTCTAAACTCGTTAGCGATTGCATTCTTAACATCGACCTGTTTGTCAGAAGTATTTCTCATATCAAAATAAATAACCTTTTCTTCCGGGCTCACAGGCTCCAAAAACACAGTTTCAGACATTTTTGTCTGTACATCAAGATTTCTCTTCTTCACGGCAGTCTTCATCGCACTACAACCACTAAACCCAACTAAAACCAACGCCATCAACGACGCTATGATAACACTTTTTTTCAACATATAACTATGCTCCTGTCATTAAAATAAGTTTTATTCTAACAGTAAAAACTTAAACTATCCAAAATATATTGAAACAAAAGAAAATATTTGTAATTTTTGTTACAATTAGAAAAAAGATTCTTATAATGCAAACATATAACATACTGACAAACACCATTGATACATTTCCTGAAGGAAAAGCCGATTTTTTACTTGCCGCAAGTGTCACAAAGACATGCGAGATAGACAACATTACCCAGGCCGGGATTCCGGGGATGATTCCGCTTACCCCTACACTTGACGCCGAATACATAAGTCATGAAAAAGTTTTCTCTTTGGGCGAACTTGCCGAAACACCGACAGGTGTCCCTACCCCTGCACTTATTACCCATGCAGTTCACAATCTGACACCTTTTAGCACTATAGAGATTTTGGATTTGGGTCTTGTTTCCCAGCCTAAAAACTGTATCACACACCATTTTGGCATCCACCCCTCCGAGGCAATAGACAAAGGTGCCGGTATCAATGCAAAAGAGGTATTCGCAAAAGGGATGCAGTTTGGAAAGTCCTATGAGCTTAAAGGAAATTATCTTATTTTAGGAGAGAGTACACCCGCGGGAACAACCACAGCGACTGCTTCGGCTTTGGCACTTGGCTTTGACTGCGCCGATGACTTTTCCTCAAGTTTCCTACATGTACCCGATGATATTAAAACACAAACGATAAACAAAGCCCTCTCTTTGCTTGACAATGATATGAACAATTTTGAAAAACTGGGTATCGTAAGTGACAATATGCTGCTTTTTTGTGCCGGATTTTTGCTTGAAGCCTCAAAAAGATTTCAAATCGTTTTAGCCGGCGGAACACAGATGGCAGCCTGTCTGTTAATCGCCGACAAACTCAAGGAAGATGTTTTGATGCGTGTAAAGCATGACAACATTACCCTCGCAACCACGCAGTGGGTCGCACAAGACAAAAATTCCGATATTGCCCATATTTTAGAGCAGTTAAGCTATGCACCACATGCCGTTTACACTACATTCAGTTTTGCAAATACCCAGATACCCATACTCAAAAAGTATGACGAGGGCGAAGCGAAAGAGGGCGTAGGTGCCGGGGCTTCTCTTGCGTACGCCGTGCAAAGCAACATACAAAATCAGGAACTTTTGGAGCAGATTGAGTATTTAATCTATAGTATGTAATTCTGCAAAGGTTTTATTACGTTATAATACTTAAATTTTTTACTCTTAGGATTTTTTCATGTTTGCATCAGTAAGGTCAAAAGTCATTGTCTCCATTGTTGCCTTAAGTGTTCTCGGGCTTATCGGAATGTCTTATTATCTCTCCTTTACACTGCACAGCCTTTCAGATACTACCGCAAAAAAATCTTTGAAAATGCTCAGTCAGTCCATCTTTCAGACGATGACAACAAGCATGATGATGGGAGACCCGGAAGTGGTTCAGACTGCTTTTGAGAGTGCAAAAGGCATTGACGGCATAGAGGACTTGAAAATTGCAAAGTCAAAAGCTGTTATGGAAGTTTATGCACCAGATGAAACATATACGGCCGACCCTCTTGTGCAAGATGTATTGCAAAACAAAGAGACAAAAATTATCGAAAAGAATGAAAACGGGCACCATATTATCCGCATGATTAAACCTATGATAGCCGAAAAAAGATGCCTGCAGTGCCACTATAATGCAGAAGTCGGTTATGCACTCGGTGCCATGGATTTGACGATATCACTGGACAAAAATGATGAAGATATTGCACAGACGAACACAACACTTGTCATCTCTTTGATTCTGGGCAGTATTGCATTTAGTATGGTTGCCCTGCTCTTTTTCAGCCGTGAAATTTTTACACCGCTGAACAACCTCAAAGAGAGAATTGCAGATCTTGTGCGCGGGAACAAAGATTTAACAAAACGTCTTGCCTACAAAAAAGGCAATGAATTCGGAGAGACAGCCAATGAAGTAAATCATTTTATAGAAATGATTCAATCTACAGTAAATGAGGTGAAATCACTCGGCGAACAAAACAATGAAATAGCCTCTGAAATTGAGATCTCCTCCCACGTCATACGAAAAGGCGTACAGCAGGAGAGAGAGATTGTTTCCAAAACAAGCAAAAAAACAGAAGATATCCAAACTATTTTAGATGAGACCATAGAGGCAGCCACTGTTACCCAGGAAACCATCCTCAATGCCGAAAAAGAACTCGAAGAGGCACACAGCTCTTTGGCAAAACTCAACAGTGAAGTAGAACATTTTGTAGAGAGTGAAAACGAACTCTCAAGCGAACTTTTAGTCCTTAAAAATGATGCCGACCAGGTCAAGGACGTCCTCAATGTCATCAAAGAGATAGCCGAGCAGACAAACCTTTTAGCTCTCAACGCTGCCATAGAAGCGGCACGCGCAGGAGAACACGGGCGAGGATTTGCCGTCGTTGCCGATGAAGTCAGAAAGCTTGCAGAACGGACACAAAAAAGTCTGGCGGAGATAGACATCAGCGTCAGTACCATTGTACAGGCTATCAATGACGTCAGTGACAAGATGACAATCAATGCACAAAACATTGAAGCCCTTGTCAATATATCTGATGATGTGGAACAAAAAATCACGACAACATCGCAAGCGATGCAAATCTCCACACAGATGGCAAACAAATCAAAAGAAGACAGTGAAAAAATGTCGCAGAATATTCAGGAGATCATCACCTACATAGAAAAAATCGAAACACTCTCAACAGCCAACGGCACCAGTGTTGTAAGCATTGAAAATGATTTGCAAAAACTCGTACAGGTTGCCTCTTCTTTGCAAAAAACTATCGACGAATTTAAAAGCTAAGGACAGAACTCTCTAACGCGGCAAACGCCGGTGCCCTCTTTTGTGCACATAGTTCTTTTTAAAACACGACTGGCAGATACTGTACTTGGAATTTACCGGCAAAACCGTGCCACAGAGCTTGCAGCTTTGACTCAGCTGTGTCTGCCTGAGTGTCTCTTCTATATATTTGTTCAAAACACCCCTGTAGGCTCTTGCCTTGTTTTCATCTACAAAGTAGTCATTAAAACGGTAACTCAGCCACAGATACAGCGAAATCTCTTTGACCATATCTTCAGCGCGCAACAGCTCTTCGGAGGTTTGTGCATACGAACCTGTCAGTTTTGGCGCATGATAATAAACCGGCTCCTTTTTCTCCAAAGCATTGATGTAGCGCTCATAGGCACTGATGATATAGGCTGATTTTAGCGTCAGCGGCGCGCAGGCAAGATGATACTTTGTCGCAATATCCAGATCATAACTGTCAACAATGCGAGAAGCCTCCAGCATATCATCGAGTGAAGCCGCATAAAAAGGTCCGTCAAAGACCATATTTTTGATAAAAAAGCGCAAAATTTCTTCCAAAGAGTTTTCTTCCAAAATCGTACTGACAAGTTTTATATGTTCCAAATTTGCCATTACTTTAAAGGGCACTTTTATCTCTTTTGCCGGTTTGTTGAAATTTTTCTTGACTACATGTAAAGCATCCCCGTGCAGCGCCCCGACATAGCCCTTTTCATGCAAACCGTAACGCCCTGCCCTTCCTGCAATCTGCTGTACCTCCGAAGGAAAAAGACTGCGTTGGATTATCCCGTCAAATTTTTCGGCTTTTGAAAAAAGCACCGTTTTTATGGGCAGATTCATCCCCATCGCTATGGCATCGGTGGCAACAAGTACCTGCGTTTCGCCCTCTCTAAAACGTCTGGCTTCTTCGCGTCTGACCTCAGGCGAAAGATTGCCGTAGACAACACTCACTTCAAAATCTTTGGAAAAATTCTGCTTCAGCCGCAGAACATCTTTACGACTAAAAGCGATAATCGCCGTGCCTGCCTCCACATCTTTTGGATGTGTCGGTTTTTCCAAAAGCTCCAAAGGATTTTTCCTCTCAAACTCCCGTATTTCCAGCTCTTCACCCAGATACTCTGCCAAAGCGACAATCGCTTCTTTGACATTTGGCGAACCTGTCATAATGACCTCTTTTGCAGGCGCACCTATAATGGCATTTGCCCATGCCCAGCCGCGGTCACGGTCATCTATCATCTGCACTTCATCTATGACACAGACATCCACATCCACATCATAATTCATCATCTCAATTGTAGAACTGATATGCGTCGCTTCATCATCCAGGATCTGCTCCTCACCGGTAATGAGGGAGCTTTCAATGCCCTGTGCTTTTAGTGTTTCATAACCTTCGAGTGCCAGAAGCCGCAAAGGCGCCAGATAGTAGCCTGTATCTGCCTCTTTGAGATGCTCCATCGCCTCATAGGTTTTGCCGCTGTTTGTAGGACCGATGTGCAGTATAAGTTTTCTCTGCATACTGCGCGCAATGGGAAAGAGATTTTTAAAATCACGAATAGTCCGTGCAAGCAGTGCTTCACGCTGTTTTTTAATCAGTTCGTCATGGATAGAATGCAAAAAACGCCGTGTTATTTTTCTGTGAATTTTAGGCGTTATGTTCAAGGTCTGAGGAAGCAGTTCAAAAAGATACTCATAGACTCTCGCATGCAGCTCTTCTTGGCTAAAATGCAAAAGCTGGGCATACTCTTCACACTCTTTTACCAAAGCATCGAGGGTGAGTAAAAATTCATCTTCGTGCTCTTTTTTGACCTCTGCCAAAATAGCATCAAAATTAAACCTTTTCGCATTCCATATCTCTTCTAAAAGTCCTTCAAGCTCTACATGTAACTCCAGTTTATAAGAGATTTTCTGCTCACTGTAGGGGAGACAAAGCTGCTCATTGACACGAATCAGCACCTCTTCTTCATGAAGTTCCACTCCCTCGGCCTCTATTTTAGACTTGACAATTTTTTTTAAAAGTTTCTGTGATATCAGCGGATAGCTCACTTTTGATTTTGGAGGCGAAGCCCGCAGTGCATCTAAAATTTCCTTGGTACTCAAATAGGCATGCGGATATTTCAAATTGCTTAAAAAATTATTAATATTCTCCTGCTTTTGTTCCACAACCGTAACTTTGTCCTGCCCTATCTTTTGCACAATCGCATCAAAATCCGTTGTTTCAAGGTATTCATACGCATAGGGTTTTGTTTTGAGTGTCAAAATCTTGTGAAAATGCTGTTCGTAGAGTTCGTACTTCAGCGAGGCATTAAATTCAAAGCAGTCATCCAGATCAAAAAGTCCCTCAAGTTCACGTTCTAATCTCTCTTTTTTCATCTCAAAACGGATATGACGCAAAGATGATTCCATTTTTTCTATGGTTATTTTTTTGCTTCTTACATGTAAATAGGCTTCTCGCAGACGCACGGCCTCTTCCTGGCTTACATCAAGTTCTTCCAAAAGTGCGTTAATTTTGTCTTCTCTGTCAAAAACAACTTCTTTTTTTGGCTTCTCAGACTTGTACACCCGTCCGTCACTCTCAAAAAAGTTCAATATATCATGGCGCATACCGCTGTCTGCCTCGCTCCAAATCATTCGGAGTGTTTTTACCATCAGCGTTTTGTTATGCTCTATATCATATATACCCAGTGTTGCAAAAAGCTCACTGAGGGTTTTACCCTCCACCCGTTCAATCCCCACATCAAAGGGGTCATCATCAAAATATTTTCTAATTCTCTGGTTAATTTTACTGTTTTTTTTATTTTTTCTTGCCATAAAAGAGATTATAACACAAGTTTAGCAGCTTTATGGCTCAAAAGCCTGACAGCCCGCACTGAAGTATCGCTTCCAAAATAAATACATAACCTCCTAGGAATCGGTACTTCAGTGCCGACTGTTGCAACATCTCTGCCACTCTCAGCCCGCACTGCAGAAAAAAATTTAGTTTTTTTCTAAGTCATACTTTAGCATAGAAAGTACGGGTTCCGAAAAATGCCTAATCTTACTGCTTCAATAAAATATAAAAAATCTGTTATATAATGACCGCATGAATTATCCTGATGAATGGACGCAAAAAGAGTTTTTGCAAAATAAGAAAAAACTGGAACAAGAAGGTGTGGATGTCGTGCTTGTTGACACTGTTTTAGCACCCATAGAAAAAGCAGACACAGTAACCTACAATCCTTATGAACTTAAACAATACCCCAAAGGGAGTGTCTTTGTTTTTTACTGCGATTCCGGCAAGGCGACACTTGATCGGCTCAAAGAGTACAAAGAAAAATTTCCGAATCACCACTGTATTTCCCTTAAAGGCGGTCGAGGATACTGGAGAAAAAATATGATGCTACTGGATGAAAACGATGCATAAACATATCAACGAATTTATAAAATGCCTCGAAGAAGAGCGTTATTATGATGCTCATGAAGCATTGGAAGCAGCCTGGTTTCCCCGACGTTTCGAAAAAGACAAAGAGGTCAAACTGCTCAAAGGCTTCATCAATGCCGCTGTCAGTTTTGAGCTGGTAAAGCGAGGCAGGGAAAAACAGAGCAAAAAGGTCTGGGCAAATTACCTCAAATACAGACCTTTTCTTTTTGAAATAAACTCACAATATCAAAACAGTTATTATCAGCTTTCACGGCTTGTGGAAACTATAAAGCCTAAGAGTCGGCACTGAAGTACCGATTCCGGTATCTTCACAGATGAGCCTGTACAGCTTTTCGGAACCCGTACTTCAGTGCGGGCGAGCGTGGCGGGACAGCTGCTCCCCTTTGTGCTGCCTTACAGCCATAAACAGCAAAAATGCTCCAAATGCCATCAGACTTGAGGTTAAAAAGAGATATTTCGGATAATACTCATACACATATCCGGCAATAAGCGCTCCGCTGAGTCCTCCAAAACCGTAAGTTATTCCGGAAAAAAACTGCTGAGAGAGACTTTTGTGTCTGTAGCGCTGAAACAGATAGCTGATCGCGGCTGTATGAAAGAGTGCGAAACTCAGAGCATGCAGGGCCTGGGAGAAAAACAGTATCGCCAAATTCTCAGGAAATGCAAAAACTAAAAACCAACGCAGTACCGTTGCCAGCGCCGTAAAGCGTAACAGGTTGAGTAAATTTCCCTGCAACAGTCCCCCTTGAAAGAAAAACATCCCCACTTCAATAAGTACGCCAAAACTCCACAAATAGATTGTCATATCCAAACTGATACCATGATCCGTTTCATAAATAGTAAAAAAGTTATAAAAGGAGCCAAAGCTCATCTGCACCAGAACAAGTCCGCCCCAGAGTTGCCAGTCTTTGAAGATATCTATATCATTAGAGATACTTTTCTCTTTTACATAACTGGTGTCAGGCGCGCGGCAAAGCACCAAATAGGCTACAAAAGCAGTCAAAAGGCTCAACACAAACAAAAAATCCAAGGCAACATAGGCCGAACTTAAAAACCTGACCAGCACAAGCGCAACAATGATAAAGCCCACAGAACCAAATAGCCGTACTTTTCCGTAACGCTCTTTACCGATGGTATGCAAAGAGATAACCTCCACAAAAGGCAGCATCAGGCTCATACCCAATCCAAGAAATATGTTTGAAAGCAGCAAGGCATAAAAGTGTTCCAAAGAGAGATAAAAAGAGAGCGTACTTGCAATAACGGTCAATAATGAAAATTTAAAAACAGCAGCATTGAGCGTCAGTCCACGCAAAAACAAAAAAGGCAGAATAAAACGCACCAAAGGAGATGCCGCAAAAATAATCCCTATCTCACTTGCATCATAGCCGACACCGCTGAGAATTTTTGGCAAAAATATAATGTATATTCCCACTATGGAAAAATAAAAATAGTAAAAAAGAGATAACAGAGCAAACATAAACTTCCTTATCACAAATTATAGCAATAATCCAATAAAGATATGCTACAATATTTTCAACAAATAAAGGAGAGAGCTAAAATGGAACGAACATTAGGCGAAAACGATTTTATTGTTTCTAAAACAGATACAAAAGGTCGACTGACCTATGTCAATAAGATCTTTATTGACTTAGCGGAATATACAGAAGAAGAACTTCTCGGAAAACCTCATAACATTGTCCGTCATCCGGATATGCCAAAGGCAATTTTTAAACTTTTATGGGATAGAGTTCAGGCAAAAGAAGAGATTTTTGCCTATGTCATCAACAGTACAAAAAACAATAACTCCTACTGGGTCTACGCCAATGTCACACCCTCTTTGGATGAACGCGGCAATACCGTAGGATACTACTCTGTAAGAAGAAAGCCAAACCCTGAAGCACTTGAGATTATCAAACCGCTCTATGCACAGATGCTTCAGGCAGAAAGAAGCGGCGGTATGGACGCAAGTATGAAAATTTTAACAGATTTATTAAACCAGGAAGGAGTCAGCTATGATGAGTATATCATCTCTCTTCAAAAATAACCAGGCTTTATTGCTTTTTGTAACACTTTTAGGCGTTGGTATTTACAGCCTGCTGAGTGCAAGTTACATTGTAGGCGGGCTTGTTTTGCTTATAGCAATTGTGGCGCTCTTTATTCCGGGAGGAACAGCTTCGAAGAGTTCAACCGTTATGGACAAACTCGAAGAGATTTTAGTACAGGCTGCGCAGGGAAAACTCGAAGGACGCATTACACACATTCCAAATGACAACTCTCATGATGCTAAAATCGCCTGGGCGCTCAACGATATGCTTGACCAGGTAGAAGCGTTTATGCGTGATATCGCAACAACGATAGAGTGCGCATCAGCCGGAAAAACCTACAGACACACCTATCCGCAAGGACTGCAGGGGCTGTTTCATACTACCGCCGCTCAAGTCAATACAGCCATAGAGGCAATCGCAAGCGGATACAGAAGAAAACTGCAGGCCGAACTCTCTTCTAAGTTTTCAACACTTGGCGGAGGTATAGGACAGGGGCTTTCTATCATCCAGTCAGACCTAACAACTTCTTCCGGTGAAGCAGAAGACATTGTTCATGTTTCCGAACAAACGGCAGAAAAAGCTTCGGGAAGTCTTAACAGTGTTCTTGAAATAGGACAAAGACTGGGCTCTCTTGTGGAGCTTATATCTTCTTCGCATGAAGGTATTGTAAACCTTGAAGGGCGTTCACGGGATATTTCAGAGGTTGTAGGTCTCATCAAAGATATTGCAGACCAAACCAATCTGCTTGCACTCAACGCAGCCATAGAAGCAGCCCGTGCGGGTGAACACGGACGCGGTTTTGCCGTAGTTGCCGATGAGGTCAGAAAACTTGCAGAACGCACCCAAAAAGCAACAACAGAAATAGAAATCAACATTTCCACTCTTCAGCAAGAGGCAAACGATATGCGAACAAACTCTGATGAGATTACAAACATAGCACAGGAGTCAAGCGACGTTATTCATGAATTTGAAAATACCTTTAGTGAACTCAATGAGCTTGCCAATGCAGCGCACACAACAGCTATCGGTATTCAAAACCGTCTCTTTACTACACTTGTCAAGGTTGACCATATTTTATTTAAATCAAATGCGTACTCAGCTGTACTCAACGAAGATGCAAGCAAAGAGTTTCCGGATCACAAACACTGTAGAATGGGACAATGGTATTTCAGTACAGGCAAAGAACGCTTTGGAAACACTTCTGCCTTTAAGAAAATGGATGCACCGCATGCGACTGTGCATGATGCAGTGGCCAAAAACATGGTTTTTGTCAAAGAACACAGTGTTCTCAAAGCAGATCATCCTAAGATAATAGTGGAAAATTTCAGAAGAATGGAAGATGCTTCGCATGAACTTTTTAAAGATTTAAATCTCATGCTAAAAGAGTATGAAGAAACAAGGTAATTTATCGCTATTTACCTAACATTTACTTATAATAAATATAATTCTATATCTCAATTATGTTTTTCCCCTTTCATAAGAGAGATATTTACTCCTATAAATTTTTAAAACAGCCGAGTTTTCCCCCTTTTTTACTCTCGGCTGTTTTTCCTCCCTTTAAGCCCATTCAAAAAAGAAATATGATATTATTCCTCATTATGTATTTAACGAAAAATAAAAAAGTAACTTTTATTCACACTATTACAAAGAAACTCTCCCAATTTTCAGAGATAAACAGTGTTGTGCTCTTTGGCTCTTTTTTATCTTCCCAAAATCCAAATGATATTGATATTGCGGTCATACAAAACTCAGATGACAACTTTTTAACGCTTTCTCTAAAATACAGAAAGGTATTGCGTGAAATTTCAAAAATCATTCCTATAGATATAATTCCCATTAAAGAGGATGCAAAAGGTGTCTTCTTGGATGAAATTTATAAAGGAAAAGTTGTTTATGAAAGATGAGACAAAGAAATGGCTTGTTTTTGCAGAAGAAAATTTTCAATCAGCTAAGATTTTATTAAAAAGTCATCTCTATAATCCATCCCTGCAAAACACACAGCAAGCAATAAAAAAATATATAAAAGCATATTTAATTGAATATGGAATAAAGTTACAAAAAACACATAGTATATTATCTCTCAATGAAAAACTTAAAAAAGAGAATGTATTATTAACTATTACAGAAGATGAGATTGACCTGATAGACACTATTTATCTTTCATCCAAATATCCTTTTGGTTCAGTACTGCCTGATTTTGAACCAAATGAAAAAATTACCCTACAGTGTATCCAAATAGCGCAACAGGTTCAAGTTGATATTAAGAAATATCTCTCTTAGTAAATGAAAATCATACTAACAACTTTAAATTCACGCTTTACACACAGTGCCATAGGGCTTCGCTATTTGTATGCAAATATGCAGGAACTCCAACAGGACACGACTATACTCGAATTCAGCATCAATGATGCCATCCAAACCATTGCAGAGAAACTCCTTCTCTCGCAGCCTGACATTATAGGCATAGGCGTGTATATCTGGAATGCCAAAGAGGTGCACGAACTTATTCACATCCTGAAAAAAGTTTCACCCCAGACACTTGTAATTCTCGGAGGTCCCGAAGTGAGCTACCTGCCTTTTCGTGTCAACTTTGATGATGCCGACTACATCATACAGGGTGAAGGCGATCTGGCTTTTTACCGGCTGTGCAAAAATATTCAGGAAGAGCGTCCTGCCGAGAAAATCATAAAAATGACCTTGCCCGATCTCAAAGCTATTCAGCTTCCTTACATGTACTACACAGACGAGGACATAAAGAACCGTTATATTTATGTGGAAATATCAAGAGGCTGTCCTTTTGAATGTGAATTTTGCCTCTCTTCCATGGATGAAAAAGTACGTGCCTTTGATCTTGATGCAGTCTTGACAGAATTTGAGAAGCTCTGGGAACGGGGAGCGAGAAATTTTAAATTTGTTGACAGAACCTTTAATCTCAACATGAAAGCGGCAAACAAAATCTTGGACTTTTTTTTAGAAAAAGAGCCGCCCTATTTTGCCCATTTTGAAGTTATTCCAGACCATTTTCCCCTCTCTTTGCGGGACAAAATAAAACGTTTTCCTCACGGTGCGCTGCAGCTTGAAATCGGCATACAGACACTCAACCCAAAAATTGCAAACAATATCTCCAGACAACTCAAACTCGACAAAATCAAAGACAATATCGGCTTTTTGCAAAATGAGACAACGGCACATATTCATCTTGACCTGATCGTAGGGCTTCCTGGGGAGAGTTTGCAGAGTTTTGGACACAACCTTGATGAGCTGATGCGCATCAGCAGCTGTGAAATCCAGATAGGCATCCTGAAAAAACTCTCCGGCACGCACATCAGCCGTCACGACAGGGAAGAGGGCATGGTTTACAGCGACATTCCCCCTTACGATATTTTAAAAAACAACAAACTCAGCTTCAACGATATACAGATTATGAAACGCTTTGCACGATTTTGGGATTTGTATTACAACAGCGGAAATTTCAAAACAACGCTCCCGCTGTTATGGCAGAATGAAAGTGTGTATGAAAATTTTTATGCTTTTGGACTCTGGATTTACGAACAGACAGATTCGACATGGAAAATCTCTCTGCAAAGACAGGGCGAACTGCTTTTTTCCTATTTACATGTAAAGAAAAAGATAACCGAAGAGGAAATCGCAGAGTATATGCTTCAGGATATGATGAAGTTAAAAGGCAGAGCAATCCCCGCATACCTCAAGCCCTATGCAAAAGAGTTTCACCCAGAGGCAAAAATGGGAACTTCCGGATTTAACAAAAGGCAGGTTCAGGCTTTTGCACCCTGACAGTCGGCACTAAAGTACCGATTCCAAAGAGCTGAGCAGAGTTTTGGAACCCCTCCTTTAGGGTGGGCTGAGAGTGGCGGAGATGTTGCAGCAGTCGGCACTACAGAAAAAAATTTAGTTTTTTTCACAAGTCACGCTTTAGCGTTAGAAAGTACCGGTTCCGAAAAAGCATTAATTTTCTTCACTTACCTGGAAGATATCAAAGTTTTTCCAAATCATCTACACTTATACTCTTTTGGGTGTCAAGAGTGAGATTCAGTATGTCTGATTCTATAATAGTGTTGTCTAAAATGGCATTGATTTTCTGCTCTATTTTTTTCATATTGCACTCTCCGTTATCAAGGAGAGCAAAATCATCGCCGAAAATTCTAAAAACCATAGAGAGGTCAAAACAGTTTTGTAAAGATTTGGCAATTTTCACCAAAACAGTGTCTCCCTCTTTCCATCCGGATTCTTTGTTGTAACGCGAAAAATTTTTCAATCGCAACAGATGCAGCTGTGTGTATTTTTTTTCATAAGAGTTTTGCAGCAACATTACATCGAGATAGCTCTGATTGTACAGATCGGTCAGGTTGTCCTTGTAAAAATAGGCAAATCGTTCCTTTTCTATATCTGTATGGGGCAACTGATTGATATTTTTGTCTACAACCACATCTTTAAGCGCCTCGAGTGTTGCTTTGACTGCATCCCTGTCGTACTGCACACCACTGAGGCGTTCTATCTCATCGAGTGCTTCTTTGGGTGTTTTTCTGCCTTTGTATATTCTGTTGGTTGTCATGGCATCAAAACAGTCGGCAATCATCATCACTTTTGCAAGAGTGTCAATTTCATTGGCGGCAATGCCTCTTGGGTATCCGCTGCCGTCACATCGCTCATGATGATCACGGACTATATCTGCCAGCTCCTCGTACATAGGAATATTTGCCAAAAGCCTGTAGCCGACCTGAGGATGCTCCTGAATCAGTTTATACTCCAGATCATTGAGTTTTTTTGGCTTTAAAAGGACAACATCCGGTGTGACAATCTTGCCGATATCATGCAAAATTCCCGCCTGATAGACTTTTTCGCACTCTTTTTTGGAGAGTCCCATCTTTTGGGCTATCATTTTAGAGTATTTGGCAACTCTTTGGGAATGCCCCGCCGTATAGGTATCTCTCTCTTCTATAAGTTTGACCATTGCCAAAAGAGTTTTTTCATAATTGTCATGCTGAAACTGCATCATAGCACTCAGTTCGGCTGTTTTTTGCTCCACCATACGCTGCAGGGACTTTTTGTACGCTTCATTCTCCTGCATGACTTCGAGTTTTTCACTTACTTTGTAGAGTTCGTAATTCAGCTGTTCATAATCAAAAGGCTTGATTATATAGCCGTCAACCCCTATTTTAATAGCCTGAGACATATAGTCTGAACCGCTGTGTGCGGTTGTTATCAGTATAGCCTGATTCGGATTTATCTCTCTTATTTTTTTGAGCATCTCTATACCGTCCATTTTAGGCATAGACAGATCTGTAATCACGATGTCAAACTGCCCGTTCTTATAGAGCTGTAAACCCTCCAGCCCGTCTTTTGCAGTCGTCACATATGTAAAAAAATTCTTCAGATACCCTGTGAGTGCAGTTTGCACAGCCATATCATCTTCTACATATAAAACTTTAAATTTTCTTGCCAATGATTGTAATGCTTTTAAATTTATCATACACTAATCTTATCAAAATTATGCTAATATTAAGAAATAAAAGCTTTCGTTTCAGCTACAAGGCAGAGAAATATGAAAAATTCTGTATTTATCGGGATAGGTGCGAGTGCCGGAGGGTTACAGGCTTTAAAAGAGCTGTTTCCTCTGCTGCCCACAGACCAGGAGTATGTCTATATAATTGCCCAGCATCTTGACCCGCATAAAAAAAGTGCCCTGGCCGAAATATTAACCGCATATACGGTTATGCCTGTCTCTCTCATCACAAAAGATCAGCAGTTTTTGCCAAACAATGTCTATGTTGTTCCTCCGGGATACAACCTCATCTACACACGCCACCGACTGCTCCTTGAAAAAGCACCCGATACTCCCCATATTCCGACGCCTTCTATCGATGTATTTTTCAAAGCGCTCAGCAGTTACAAAAAAGAAAACTGCCTCGGCATCGTCATCAGCGGGACAGGACATGACGGAACTGCGGGTGTGAGAACCATCAAAGAAAACGGCGGGATCACCGTCGCCCAGTCTCCCAAAGAAGCCCAGTACCCGGAGATGCCGCAACATGCGATTGCAAGCGGTTTCATTGACTATATATTTGAGGTAAAAGAGATCGCCAAAAATCTTGTAAACATCGTGCATACCGCACCTGAACCTTTCATGAAGATTGTAAAACTTCTCAAAGAAAAAGAGTCTCTTGACATACAAAAGTATAAAAAAGAGACTATTATGAGACGGCTGAGCAAACGCATGCTTCTGAACAAATGCGCAACGCTTGAAGAGTATATTGACTATATCAATGCCTATCCGGATGAGTTGCATCTGCTGTATCAAAACATCCTTATCGGGGTTACAGAGTTTTTCAGAGACGAAAAATCATTTGAGGCACTCAAGCAGCATCTTGAAGAGTACCTCTCTGACAAACCCGACAGCTATGATCTGAGAGTCTGGTCTGTTGCCTGTTCTACAGGAGAAGAGGCTTACTCTCTGGCTGTCACCATTGACCAAATCAAAAAAAAGCTCAAAAAAAATTTCGATGTTCATATTTTTGCCACAGACATTGACGAAAAAGCACTTGACATTGCAAAAAAGGGGATCTACTCCAAAAAAGCACTCCAAAAGACTCCAAAGAAAATACGCAAAGAGTATTTTGTTCCCTTGGACGGAGCCTACAAAGTCAAAGAGTCTATTCGTTCTCAGATTATTTTTACAAAACACAATGTTTTATGCGATCCGCCTTTTATCAATCAGGATATTATCAGCTGCAGAAATTTTCTTATCTATATTTTGCCTGAGGTCCAGGAGGATCTTTTTGTGCTCTTTCATTATGCACTCAAAGAAAAAGGTCTCTTGTTTTTAGGCTCCTCGGAATCAACACTTACGAGCGTTGCCTATTTTAAAACGCTCAACCAGGAGCATAAGATTTACATCAAAGAGCAGCTTGAGAATCCTCCAAGAATCTCTTCGCACTACTTTTCAACACATACACATGCCAAACAGAACCTCTCGGAAGTAAAAACATTTACCCTCAAAGATATCAACATACAAGAAGAGATAACAAATACCATATTTGAACTTTTCTCTTCGGAGTGCATTATCGTCGATACAAATTTCACCATTGTCTACAAACAGGGAAACAACCCTTTTTTAGAGCTTAATGACGGTTTTGTGACTTTGAATATTGTCGAAAACCTGAAAAAAGAGCTGCAGTACAGCGTCAAAAAGATTCTTGATCAGACTGCAAAAAGCGCAAAAGTGCAGAGTACAAAATTTATCGAAGTCAAACTCGGCGAGGACAGGCAGAGCTTTGTCAAAGTGATTGCCACTCCTTTTGCGAACAAACATGACGCTGTTTTTATTTTACTCTACTTTCAGGAACTCAATGCCAACAATCTGGAGTTCAACACCCGAGAAATAGTCCTGCCAAACGAATCGTATGTGATAGAAAACCTTACAAACCGGGTGCAGGAGCTCCAGGAGGACAATCACGCTCTTTTGGATGAGCTGATGCTTTCCAAAGAGAATATGCAACTGCTCAATGAAGAGCTCCAAAGTGCCAACGAAGAGTTGCAAAGTGCCAACGAAGAGCTCGAAACTTCCAACGAAGAGCTGCAAAGCTCCAATGAAGAGCTGCAGGTATCCATCACAAATGAGCAGAAGATGCAAAGGCAGCTCTCTTTGATTTTGAATTCCACGCATGACGGTATCATCGGGCTTGATCTGCAGGGGTGCCATACTTTTGTCAATGAAGCTGCCCTTACAATGCTGGGCTACACAGAGGATGAGCTGCTTGGGAAAAACGCCCACAGAATCTGGCATCATACAAAACCCGACGGCAGCCACTACCCTCTTGATGAGTGTACCCTGCATCTGCATCTCATCAAAGGTATTTCTATCCGTAAAGAGGAACTTTTTTTCAAAAAAGACGGCACTCCTTTTAATGTTGAAGTGCTGCAGAATCCTATTATAGAAGAGGGAAAAGTCAATGGGGCTGTGCTCTCTTTTCATGACATCACACAAAAGAAAAAACTGCTCCAAGAGGCTGAGTATGAGCACAAAATGAACGATTTGTATCTCAACTCAACAGAAACAATAGTGCTGATTTTGGATCTTCACGGAAGCGTACAGATGATAAACAACAGTGGTTCCAAACTGCTCAGGCTGCCAAAAAAGAAGATACTCGGCAAAAACTTCATTCAGCATTTTGTACCAAAATCAATACAGCCGAAGATGCAGAATGTTTTTGATGCGATTGTCTCTCAAAAAGCAAAAGCTGCCAAAGAGTACAAAAGTCAACTGGTAGATGCAGAGGGCAACGAGCACACTGTATCATGGCGAAATACCTGCATCAAAGACAAAGACGGCAATATCATCAACATAATAAGTTCCGGTGTAGACATAACCGACCAGGAAACGCTCACAGAAAAGCTTTACGAACAGGAGCATCTTTACAAACTGACTTTTGAAGAGGCAGACATAGGCATAGCGCATGTCTCCCTTGAGGGAAAATGGATAGATACCAATGAATACCTCACAAAACTCCTGGGATACACAAAGCAGGAGTTCAAAAACATGCATGTCTCCGACATCACTTTTGCCCAGGACAGAGATACAGACAGATACATGCTTGAACAACTGCAAAACAATGAAAAAAAATCATACCATATTGAGAAGCGTTATATCCATAAAAACGGCACTGTCATCTGGGTAAGTCTGGCAGTGGTGCTTTTAGTCGACGAACAGAAAAAACCGCTTTATCTGCTCAAAATAATTCGGGACATATCACAACTCAAGCTTTTAATGTACCAGCTGGAAGTCGAAAAGAACAGATTTGAAAAAATGATAGAGTTTACACCCATTCCTTTGATGCTCTACAATGCAAACGGGGAAATTTTAATGCTCAACAGAATTTTTCAGGAAAATACAGGCTATACCCTCAGCGAAATTCCGACAATCGAAAAAATGCTGAAAAAACTCTTTGTTCACGAAGAGGAAGAAAGTATGAAAAGCATTAGGCAATACTACAAAAACCCTCTAAAAAAGCCCAAACAACAACAGAGTATTACCACAAAATCAAAAGAGCAGAGAGTCGGAGTTTTGCATGCCGTCAAACTTGACGACCAGTACAACGGCAATGAAACCCTGTACCTCATAGCCATTGTTGATATCACCGATATACAGAGAAAAGACGAACTGATGATTTCACAGTCCCGTCAGGCAGCCATGGGCGACATGCTCTCCATGATAGCCCATCAGTGGAGACAGCCTTTGAGTGTGATCTCCATGGTCGCAAACAATATTCAGGTACAGCTTGATCTGCAGGGAAATGTTGATGCAAAATCTCTGCAGGAACTCATTCATACACTCAACGGACAGACGCAATACCTCTCGCACACCATTGATGACTTTAGAAACTTTTTCCAGCCTGACAAAAAGAAAGAGCTTGTCACGGCAGATACTGTTTTGAAAAAACTCACACATCTTGTTGAAAAATCTTTAGAGAACAATGCCATCACACTCTCCCTTCCGCAAAACAGCGATATTGAATTCTGTACCTATCAAAATCAGCTGCTGCAGGTCCTGATCAATATACTCAACAATGCCAAAGATGCCATTAAAGAGAACAGAAGGGAGGGAGGCCGCATCAGTATAAATGTGACAACATCAGAGCAGGAGATTCTCTTTAATATCTGTGACAACGGCGGAGGCATAAAACCGGAAATACTCAAAAAACTCGGAGAGCCCTATGTCACATCAAAATCCAAAAACGGCACAGGACTTGGCATATATATGTCCAAAATTATTGTAGAAAAACATCTTGGGGGAAAACTTTCATGGAAAAGTGATACCGAGGGGAGCTGTTTTTCAATTTTGCTGCCACTTGATACAGTGTGTGAGTCTTAATTTAGAGGTGCCCTTAAGTCATCATAAGTTATTTTTCTGCTAAAATAACAAAATATAAACAAAAGGAATCGAAAATGTTTGGATGCAGTGCAAAACTTGAAAAACTTGAAAATGAATATAAAGCAAAGATAGCAGAGATGGAGGCTGAAAATAACAGGCTTTATGATGAGATTCAACAACTGAAAAATCAGCAAAACACCCAAGAGAGTACTTCCGGGATGAAAGATGATGCTTTTGTCAAACTCATTATAGAGAGCTACAGCAGCGGCACACACTTTTTGCAGGGAACCATCGAAGACAATCTCGTTCAACTTGAAGAGATTAACGAGCTCAATGATAAAACAAACAACAGAATGCACAATATTGAAGAACAGACTGCTGAAATCATCTCTACAACAGAAACAATTCAAGAACATGCCAATACTTTGGGAGAAGACTCAAATGCACTCAATGACAGTGTTATGTCTATCTCAGAAATCATCAATCTCATTAAAGATATTTCGGATCAGACCAACCTGCTCGCACTCAACGCAGCCATAGAAGCTGCCCGTGCCGGTGAGCACGGACGCGGTTTTGCCGTTGTTGCCGATGAGGTAAGAAAACTGGCAGAACGTACACAAAAAGCAACCCAGGAAGTAGAAATCAACATCAACGGACTCAAACAAAATTCCAACTCTATTATAGAAATCGGCAACACTTTTATGAATGAAACATCCAAAGTGATGGAAATAGTCGATGTTTTTAATGAAAATATCCAAAAAGTTGTCGAAAACTCCAATGAGATTAAAAACAGAACACAACGCCTGACAAATGAATTCAATGTCAGTAACGGAAAAATTGACCATATTGCACTCAAAATCAAGGGATACAAAGCAATCCTTGATAAAACAACAACTGATATTCCGGATGAAAACAGCTGTCGGTTTGGCAAGTGGTTTTCAGAAGTGAGCCACACTCTGCTTAAAGGAAACACTCACCTTTCAAGCATTACACAACATCACAAAACGGTTCATCAGGGACTTAAACAAGCGATACAGGAAAATATGCAGGGGAATTTTGATACAGCACTTCAGGTATTGCAAGAGGTCGAGCATGCAAGTGAAGTCGGCTTTGAAGAGCTTCTCTCTGCCGTAAAAGAGTCAACAGGCAGATAAAGTCTAAAAGCCTCTTGTATCCAAACCTTTTGTCAAGGAGTCATCCAGTTCAAGGGCATATTCAGGGTTGCGTCTGTGCAGCTCTTTGTCAAGTTTTATGATGATGTCTTTGTTCACATTGGGATGATGACAGATTCTTAAAATCAGTTCCGAATATATTTCAAATTTCGGATGAGCACGCATACCCAGTTTCTGAGGAATTTTTCCGTAATACTTCAGTATCAGTTCAACTGCTTCTTTGAGCTCCTCTGTTGTTGATTTTTTATCTTTTATCACGTTCAAAAGCATCTCGAAGTCAGGCTTGACTTCCCTTATATGCATTGGCTTTTTGGCAGTGTTTCTCTTGTGCGGTTTTTTTGCATGTAAAAAATAAAAATATAAAAGGACCAAGATGCCAAGCGCTCCGCTCAAGGCAGCCAGAGATTTTATAAGAAGTGTTATATCCATTGCAGCAGCCTTTTTTAAAAGACAAAAGGTATTAAGCGTTTTGTCTTTTTCATATATGCAATATATGCCGGATTATGGCATTGCCACAAACTCTCTTCATAAAACAGTTTTGCCAAAAGCGTCAGCAGCAAAAAAAGGAAAAGCACAAACTCGTAATAGGTAAAATAGATCACGGCGACACCAAACATACTCACCAAGACCGAAAGATACATAGGATGCCTCACATATCCATATATACCGCCTGTGACCAGTTCACAATTTTCTTTTATATCGGGGCGAATATTAAAGTTTCCTCTTTTATGTTCTTTTATCGCCAAAAGTCCGATGCCTATTCCAAGACCAAGAATCACCAAACCGCTATATAAATGCTGGGTTTTTGAGCCCAAAGGCAAAATCATCAAAAATATAATAAAAAACTGCAAACCGACCAATATCTTACTTTTCATTTACTCTCTTTTTAGAACTCATTATACTGGAAATAACAACAAAAACAAGTGAAAACAAAACTGTTACAAATATAATAGCATATCCCGTCGGCAAATCTAAATAGTATGAACCAAAAAGTGCTAACACAATACTCACAGAACCAAACAGACAGGCAAACACAAAGGGCTTTGTTTTTCTTTGGCTCAACCCTGCAAATGAAGGAGCGATAAGCAGAGCAAACACAACCAGCACACCGGCAGACTGCACAGAAGATGTCACGGTTAACGCAAGCATTGCAAAAAATAAAAACTCTTTTTTTGCACCGCTCATTCTTGGATAAAGCACAAACATAACAAAGGCAATGCCGCTGTATAACAGCAGACTTTTATACAGGTCTTCACTTGAAGTAAAAAGAATATCTGCCGCACTGAGTTTGGAAAAAAGTTCGGTCCCCTCTGCACTTTGTGCAAGTATGAGCATTATAGAAGATATACCCAAAGCATATAACAATCCTATAAACGCTTCAATCTTTTGTACTTTTTTTGTAGCCCAGGTAATAATTACGGCAGCCAAAAGTGCAAAAAGCAGGGTCATGGCACTTTGATACTGCGAATCCATAAATGCAACACTCAGCGCCATGCCGACAGCGGCAATCTGCCCTATCGCCAGGTCGGTAAAAACAACACCTCTTTTAATAATCTCCAAACCAAATACAGAGTGGATAAACACTAAGGCAACAGCCAGCACAAAAGCCGGCCACAGTAACTCGACTACTGACATATTCTCTTAGCGATTCTGTTATAAAACTCTTGCAGTGTTTTACTGCCGTCAGCCCCTAAGTCATGGGGAATAATCAGAACTTTTGCTCCTGTCTTTCCTGCAATGAATTTTGCTGTTTTTTTCTCATGGTAAACATCCTGCAAAATCTTTTGCACACCCTTGTCTCTCATTATATTGATCAATTCCAAAGTGTGTTTTGAGCTCGGAGCAATCCCCGGAAGCGGTTCAATCGTTCCATATATTTTATAGTTGTATCGCTGTAAAAAATAGTTAAAAAGCGGATGATACTGTACGACCTTTTTATCTTTACATGTAAGCATTTTTGCATCAAACTTTTGTAAATAGTTTTGCCAATCATTTGTGAACTTTTTCAAATTTTTTTCATACTCCCCTGCATGCTGCGGGTCAATTTGCGAAAGTTTTTGTGCTATGGCTTTTGCCATCGGCAGGACAGCATAAGGATCTGTTGTATAGTGAGGATTGCCCTGTGCATGCACATCACCAAAAGCACGTGAAACGGTTGTCGGTACATTTATCAAGTGCACATAGTGAGACAGATCCAAAAAGCCTTTGGCTCCGTTTTGAATCTTGGCATTGTTTGCAGCACGTAAAAGCGGAGGCAGCCAGCCAAGCTCCAAACCTGCTCCGTTAATGATGAGCAAATCTGCACGACGGAGTTTTGCGATAAGCGAAGGCTTGGGTACAATAAAATGCGGGTCATACTTCGAACTTCCAAGAACCGTTACATGTACTAAATCTCCTCCTATTTTTTGCGCAATGGCACCGGCTGTTGTATATGTTGTATCTATTTTGACTGTAGCAAACAAAAAGTTTGTGAGTAAAACTGTTAGTAGTATAGTTTTAATGTTTATCATATGTTTCTCCTAATACGAGTGCGCGCCATGTGCACCTGCTGCAATGTTGAGTGAGAGCATTACTTCACTGATGTTTTTTCTCTCACCGGCTATGATTTTTGTTCTGTCGTAAGTATAAGAGAGACGCAGACGTGACATCGGAAATGGTTTATACTCCAGTTCGGCTGTGTACCTGTCCAAATTACCCGTGTCAATGCCCGCATAAGAAGACAGGTCTGTCTCATTTTTTGTAATTGCCCCATAACGCAAACCTGCTGAGTAGTTGTTGTTATACTGATAAATCAGTTCACTGTAAAGTCCTGCCTGTTTATCTGTTCCTGTGCCGACATCTTTGTTTCTGTAAAGATATTCGCTCTGCCAGACAACTGCGCTGTAGCTTCCTAACTGCTCACGCAGTGTCAAATCAAGGCCATAAACATTGGTAGTATTTGCTGTTGTATTTTTCCCGTGGGCAATACTTACACCGCCAAGAACTGACAAATCATCGCCAACATCGACACTTGATTTTATATAGCCGACATAGAGATTATTTGACTCGGTATCGCCAAAACTTTTGTCATTTGTTCCCTGCATCGCTTCTGCACCCGCCATAATATATGTATCTGTCGGGACAACCCATTGGAATTGCACACCAGGATCACTGATGCCATCGGGACCAAAAAGTGTTTCATAAATAACAGGCTGTGCATCAAAATGCCAGGAGTGCTGGTGTTTTGCATTTATGCGTCCAAAATCACTTTTGAATTTTCCGGCTTTGACTCTTAGCCCATAAGGCAGAGATGTAGTCAGAATATATGCCTCACCTATTTCAAACTCGTTTGGTTGCAGATGAAAATATGCATAGGCCTGAAAATAGGGATCAACTACAGAGTGCATGGCTATTTCTGCATAATTAAGATTAAAGCCTCTGTTTTTGTTAAAGGGCAAAGGCGCCGGTGATATACCATCATCATTTATAAGACCCGGTATCTGAAAATTTTCATAATCACTGTTTTTCACATTCCGACTTACTGCCGACATATTTAAAATCAAAGCGATATCCGGCAAATAGGCATTTTGCGAAAAAGAGGCAGAGGTATTGACACTTTGTGTCACCTGCATCTGCGATTGTTTTGTATTCAAAGCCTCAAATTTCGCTTCTAGTTTTTGCATACTGATTTTTTGTTGTTCCAACTGCTGTTTGAGTGCATCCATATCTGCATCCGCAAATAAAGAGGAGCATACAAGCACAGAGAGACAGAGTCTTTTTTTCATTGTTTATTCTCCAATATTTTAGTAGTAATTTTTATGTTTTTTTTTGAAATCCAAGCTGCACTATTTGGAATCGGTACTTTCTAACGCTAAAGCATGACTTGTGAAAAAAACCAAGTTTTTTTCTGCAGTGCCGACTGCTGAAACATTCCTGCCATTCTCGCCCGCACTGAAGTACGGGTTCCGAAAAAGCTGTCGGAATCGGTACTTTCTAACGCTAAAGCGTGACTTGTGAAAAAAACTAAATTTTTTTCCGTAGTGCCGACTGCTGTTTCTTTCATGCCACTCTCAGCCCGCACTGAAGTACGGGTTCCGAAAAAGCTGCTTGGATTAAACGGTATTGAATTAGGAGATTTTTGGAGGGGCTCGTGCTTGAAGAGTGTTGTGAACCTGCTTTACATGTAACGAGACTAGAGGCGCAACAACAGATTCTTTCAGTATTTCCAGTGCTGTCAGATAATTTATGGCAACAGGGGTATCGGCATGTGACAGGCTTGACTGCACTGTACAGATTTTACAGTCGTTATGCTGTTTCAAATCATTATGATGATGAAAAACACCCATAAAAGTTGCAATAATAAAGATAATACTGAGATATTTTTTGAAAAACTGAGTTATCATAATGAAATTTTATCATAATTATCAGTTGATTAAAAGAAATATTTTACACAGCTTTTACACTTCATTGTTATACTATTGCTATTTTTAATATTAACGGAGGAGCTTGTGAGTAAAAATGTTGTACTGGTATTCGAAGCAAATGATACAGATATAGTAGATATAGAAAACTATATAGCTTCCCGTGGCTATGAAATAAAAAAAATAGATAAAAAAACAAAAAAAGCAGATAAAAATATTATTGAATTTGCAACAGGCTACCATTTCAATCTCAAAACAAAAGAAACTTTTTATCAAAACCAAAAGCTCAAACTGACTAAAAAAGAGAGCCTTTTTTTGAAGCTTCTTCTCCTGAACATGGGACAGGTAGTCACCTTTGAACAGGCCACAAACTATATATGGAACAAAGAAGAGCTGATAACCGAAAACAATTTGCGAACCTTGGTATGGCGGCTCAGAAACAAACTAAAAACTGACATTATCAAAAATAATCAGGGAATTGGTTATTTTATAGAAGCTTAATGATTTTACTATAAACAGATGGTGGACAGCTAGGGATTCGAACCCTAGGTAGATTGCTCTACACCCGCGTTCCAGGCGAGCGCCTTCGACCACTCGGCCAGCTGTCCTTTGTTGTAAGAGCGGTATTATAGCAGAGCTAAGTTTTAATAGTGCTAAAAGTTTGTAATTTTGTATCATAAACAGTATATGACGCATAAGGAAGCGCAATGCCAAAAGCATCTTCGAGTGACAGATTTTGCACAACTGCCATAAAAGTTCTAATAACGCCTGCATGTGTTACAACCAAAATATTTTCAGCTTTTTGTTGCAACACTGTTTCAAAGAAAAATTCTTTTATTCTTTGTATATAAACTCCATAAGGCTCGCCGTCAAGGGCTTTTATCCACTGTGCAAAGTTTTCATATTCTATGCCTTGCGCCCTAATCTCTTCATATCCGAGTCCTTCATGTCTTCCCCATGATTTTTCCCGCAATTTTGATGTATATACTGCTTTTTTTGCCTGAGAGAAGGGTTGTATTGTCTCTTTTGCCCGTCTGAGATCTGAACAGTAGACCAAATCAAATGCTTTACATGTAAAAGCTTTTGCCAGCTTTTTGGCATCCTCATGCCCTTTTTTTGAAAGGCCTATGTCATTATGTCCGTTATATTTGCCGATATATGCCTTTTGCACTTCACTATGGCGGACAAGTGTTATTTTCATACCAAACCGACTATAAGAACATTTAACAGTACAAGTTCTGTCACTTCTATGCAAAAACCGTAAATATCACCCGTAAACCCGCCGTATCGCTTCATAAAAAAATGTTTGCATACAAACAGCACCAACAAAGCAACAAACAGCAAAACAAAACTGTGAAAGAGTATGCTGATTACTGTAACATATACCACACTTATCAAAAACTGTTTTTGCGAAAACTCTTTTTTTGCCAAGGCACCCATTCCGTTTGCAGAGAGATAGGGATAGAGACAGATTGCAGCAACTGCCGTAAAACGTGAAAGCATAAGCACGACAGGTAAAAGATACATCGCATCCAAAGCCGCTACAGAAGATGCCTTGAGCAATAAAAACACTACCGTAAAAATCATACCCATCCCGCCGTTATAGGGGTCTTTCATTACATGTAAAGCCTTTTCTTTGGGAACAAACAAGCCGTCTACAGTGTCTGCGAAACCATCAAGATGCAAGGCACCTGTCACTAAAACCCACAAAGAAAAGACAATGAGGCTACCATGTAAAGGCGGAAAAATAAGAGTAAGCAACAAAAAAGTACCATACAAAAGCAAACCGAGCAAAAAACCGACAAACGGATAAAACATCACCGCATAGCCGTTTATGCCTTTATAAAAATCATGCACTTTAAAAAAAGGAAGAATACTGAGCATTGAAACAGCCAGAGTAAAGCCTTTGAAGAGTTTGCTCATTTTATCTGTGTACTGATTCCGGCCACAACATGATAGACCTCATCACATTTTTGTGCAAGCATTTGAGAGAGCTTTCCGCTGATATCCACAAACTGACGGGCAAGTTTATTCTCAGGGATAATGCCACAACTCACATCATTCATAACAAACACAATGTCTTGTTTTAATGCTATAACATTCGCCAATTCCGCTTCCATTTCCGTATAACTTTTTTCACGATAGAGCATATTATTGATCCACATACTTACACATTCAACAAGTACCGCACCCTCCTGCAAAGCTATTTTTTCTCTGAGATTTATCGCCTCTTCGACTGTGATGAAATCACTCTTGCGTTGCTGTTGGTGCTGTGCTATACGTTCTTGCATTTCATCATCTATGAATTCAGTCGTTGCCAGATAGACAGGTTTTTTGTCTGAGAGTTGTTTAATGTAATTTTCGGCACTACGGGATTTTCCACTCTTAATGCCGCCTATAAATAATGTTTTCATTTTAAAATTATAGCAGTTTTATAATATTTTTCGATATTATTGCATAAAATAATTTCCGGAAGCGATGCTTTAGCTTCGTCTTTTAGTCTTCAAAACATAAAGCCCGCACTAAAGTACAGGTTCTGGAAAATTAACGAGAGGAGATATAACGTGCTGAGCATTTCAACTTTTTTGCAACTTCTAAAAGAGTCATTCCGTGACCTTTTGCCAATCATACTTGTGATTATGTTCTTCCAGCTTGCCATCATCCAGAGTGTCCCGCCAAACTGGCTGAGCACGTCCATAGGCTTAGGCATCGTCGGTGTGGGGCTTGCAGTATTTTTACTTGGTCTTGAAGTCGGGATTTTTCCTGTAGGAGAAGGGCTTGCGAGTGAATTTTCCCACAAAGGCTCAACCTTTTGGATTTTGATTTTCGGCTTCATGATAGGTTTTGGAACCACCATTGCCGAACCTGCGCTTATCGTCATCGCAGACAAGGCTGCAAGTATCAGTGCAGGACGGATTGACGCTACAGTGCTAAGAACTGTTGTTGCCTTTTCTGTCGGTTTTGCCATTGTTTTAGGGGTATGGCGCATCATTAAAGGGCATCCTATCCACTACTATATCATTGCAGGGTATATCCTGGTTGTCAGCGCAACGGCTTTTGCTCCCCAGGAGATAGTGGGCCTTGCCTATGATTTGGGCGGAGTTACCACATCCACTGTCACCGTTCCGCTTGTTGCCGCCCTTGGTATAGGACTGGCTTCTACCATCAAAGGGCGCAATCCTGTACTTGACGGCTTTGGTCTCATCGCCTTTGCTTCGCTCACACCTATGATATTTGTACAGTTTTACGGTATCGTTGTGTACCAGTTCATAGATGCTTCTGCAACTGTTGTTCCTGCTGTTATCAAAGAGATTGAGACAGTCAACCTGGACTTTAGCGCCATGACAATCTTAAAAGGACTGCTGGGTGTCATCACAGATGTCCTGCCTATTTTGGCGATTATTCTCTTTTTTCAGTACATCATTCTAAAAAAACCCATAGAAAATCTCAAGAACGTGATGATAGGTTTCGGGCTGGTTATTCTGGGGCTTGATGCCTTTATAGTCGGTTTGGAGATGGGACTTTTTTCTGTCGGTGAGACTATGGCATTTGAGCTTACCCGTTATGACAACAACCTTATCATCTACTCTTTTGGTTTTTTTATCGGTTTTTCAACCACCATGGCAGAACCGGCGCTTACAGCAATCGCTAGAAAAGCAAAAGAGGTCAGTGACGGTAAAATCAATGACTTTGTTCTTCGTCTTTTTGTAGCGCTGGGCGTTGCTATAGGAATTGCACTCGGAGCCTACAGAATCGTTACCGGCGGTGAAATAGTCTACTACATCATAAGCGGATATATTTTTGTCATCATTCTCACCTTCTTGGCACCAAAATACATTATTCCCATAGCCTATGACAGCGGCGGAGTCACAACCTCAACCGTTACAGTTCCTCTTGTTGCTGCTCTTGGACTTGGACTGGCAACAAACATAGACGGCAGAGACCCGTTGATAGACGGTTTCGGGCTCATTGCCTTTGCTTCTTTGTTTCCAATGCTTACCGTTATGCTCTATGGTATTATTACAGAAAAAATGGGCGTTAAAGGAGAGCGGGAAAAAGAAGAAATCCATATGGAAGAGTTGCGACATGCACTCGAAGATGTACAGAATATGGAACTCTCAACTATAAGAGTGGACGGTGCAGACGCACTACACCACTCTCCGCATATGAGCTTTTCTGCAGTACATGTAATCGTTCCAAAAGACAAACAGGAAGAGGCAATTATTGCAGCAAGAGATGCGGGTGCAAGAGGGGTAACTATCATGAGTGCACACGGTATGGGGCTTGAACATATGGAAAATTTTTATGACAGACTCCATGCGGGCGCGACTGATGCAAACCTGATGTTTATCACCCAGACAAAAAATGTTGACAAAATTATAAGAGAAATAATAACAAAACTCGACATCACAGGAAACGGCAGAGGGCTTACCTTCGCCTACCCTGTTTCTCACATCAAAGGCCTGCGTCTGAAACTCACTGATTTATAATGCTTTCTCGGAACCGGTACTTTCTATGTTGAAGCATGACTTGTGAAAAAAACTAAGTTTTTTTCTGCAGTGCCGGCTGTTGCAATAGTTTTGCCGCTCTCAGCCCGGACTGAAGTCCGCGTTCCAAAGAAATGCTTACTTCTTTTTGTTTTTTTTATGAAGTCTTCTTCGAAATTTTTCTATTTTATCTATCTCGTGTTTTTCCAGCGAAATACTTATATTTTCTACCTCTTCACCTATTTTTACACTCAGCATTTCGGATTTTCTCATGGCCAGAATCTGTGAAGAGAAGATACTTCTGTGCCCTGAAATCAAGAAGCTTATAACTGCTGCAAGTGCTGCATAGTGTGCGATATCTATCCCGAAGAGTTCTACTGCCATAATCGTTGAGGCAATAGGTGTATTTGTGGTGGCCGAAACAACACTTACAAAGCCGAGGGCTGCAAAAAGCGTAATATGTTCAGGAGAGATGATGGAGCCAAAAAAATGCCCGCTTGTTGCCCCGATGTAAAAGATCGGCGTAATGACACCCCCGCTTCCTCCTGCGGCAAGAGAAAGAGAAGTAAATACTGTTTTTAAAAGAAATGTATACCAGTGAATGTCCTGAGATGCAGCGGTATGGGGATTGAGAGCATCTGCAATTGTACTCATTCCCAAACCTATATACTGCTCACCGAAGACCAAGGTCAGTGCGACTATCAAAATACCGCCCACAAAGGCTTTGATGTATGTATTTATTTTGATGCTTTTTACATATGTATGGCTGTAGTAGATTGTTGTTATCACTATATCAGAGACAAAACCGAAAAAGAGTCCGGCAATGACCACTTTGGCTATCAGCCAGATATCCAAAGAGATATCCTGAAAAAAATGCAGGTCATAATAGGTATATTCTATCCCCAGAAACTGGGCTGTTGTAAAAGCGGCAAAACCTGCAATAAAAGACGGCAGAAGCACATCATACATAATCACACCGATAATTAACACCTCAACACCGAAGATTGCTCCGGCTATCGGGGTACCGAAAACTGTGGCAAAACCGGCACTGATCCCGCATACAACAAGCTTTTTTCTGTCTTGTTTGTGAAACTTCAAAAGCGTAGAAATAAAAGAGGCAACACCTGCCCCGATCTGCGCGCCAGGACCCTCTTTTCCGACAGAAGCACCTGCAAAAATACTTAAAACGGTCGCAAGTGTTTTTACGGGAATGACAGAAACATCTATTTTCCCGTTATCTTTATGAATTGCGGAAATAACTTTTTCCGTTCCGTGCCCTTCTGCACTCGGGGCAAAGGTTTTCACCAGCCATACAGTCAGAACAAGGGCAAAAGGAAGCGTATAGTAGTATTCAAACGGCAAAAAAGAACGGCTTGTTTCACTATAGGCTAAAATTTTTAAAAAGCCTGTAACTGTTGCACCAATCATTATGCCGATAATTGATGAGAGAAAAACCCATTTTGTAACACTGAAAAAAATAGCTGTCTGTTCTGTTATATGATTTTGTATCATCTCATTTTCTACTTTAAAGTCTTTAAAAAGATTATAACACTTTTTATTAAGATTGTATTAGAACTTTTTCCAAAAAGAACTGCTGAGCAGGACAAAAACAGTATAACACTCCAATCTGCCTATAATCATAGCCACGGAGAGAAAGATTTTGTCAAAATCAGAGAAAAAAGAAAAGTTGTCTGCAGGGCCTACCATAGAGAATCCTGGACCGATATTGCCCACTATGGCAAATGCACCCGAAACTGCAGTCATCGCATCATACCCCCGGGCATAAATATAGACGGTTACTATGGCTACAGTAATCATAAAAAGCGTAAAAAAACCAAACGTTGAAGACAAAATCCGCTCTTTTTGCTTGAGCCCGTCGATAAAAACAGAAATAATCATATTTGGATGCAGTATTCTTTTAAGCTCCGCAGAGAGTGTTTTAAAAATAATTACATGGCGGATGATTTTAATGCCGCCTGCCGTTGAACCGGCATTGCCCCCCATCAAAAGCCCCAAAAATATAATTGCTATAGCCAAATGCGACCAGGAGCCGTAATCTATAGTTGCAAATCCTGTTGTTGTCATGACAGAAGCAATCGTAAAAGATGAGTGTTTGAGGGCATCATAAAAAGAATCTCCGCTGATATCTACATGTACAAGACTCAAAGCAAGACTCAGCAGTAAAAAAACTGTAAAATACCATCTGACCTCTTCTGTTTTGTACCCGCTGACATCCCTGAAATAAAGCTTTAAATGGGCTAAAAAATTTATCCCTGCCAGCATCATAAAAATTGTCGTTGTCCAAATAATGCCATCATTGCCAAAAGAGCCAAGAGAATCATTTTTTGTAGAGAACCCTCCCGTGGAAACTGTCGAAAAGGCATGGTTGAGCGCATCAAACCAACTCATACCGAAAAACTTCAAAAGCAGCATGTCAACCAGTGTCAGCAGGGCATATACTATCCACAGACGCAAGGCTGTATCTTTTATTTTTGGTGTCAGTTTTTCAAGAGAAATTCCTGTTGATTCGGCTTTAAAAAGAGAGAGGCTTCCCGTAGGATTGATGACTGACAAAAGCCCAACGCCCAAGACAATAACGCCAAGCCCTCCAAGCCAGTGCATCAGACTTCTGTGAAAAAGTATCAAATGGGGCAGAGCTTCTATATCGCTGTAAACTGTTGCTCCCGTTGTTGTAAATCCGCTGACGGCTTCAAAAAACGAAGAGGCAAGAGACACATTTGTATAAAGAAACAGCGGTATGGCTCCGGCAACGCCAAGCAACACCCAGAGCAGATTAACCACCAGGATACTCTCTTTTATTTTCAAATCCAGTTCATGCTTTCTCAGCCACAGCCATACGCCAAGATTGATCAAAAAAAACACCCCGTCATAAAGCAAAAATTTTCCATACGCTTCTTTGTATATAACGCCTATCAAGACATCAAACAAAAAAAGTGCAGAAACAGTAATGCCTATAAGAGAGAGAATCTTCAGCACATTTTTATAGTTCATAAATCCATTCTTTTACTTTTGCACTTGTTTTTACTGCACAAAAAGCTACAATCAAATCATTTTCCTGCAGTCTCATTTTTTCACTGAGACTCCGTATCACATTTTCTCTTATATAAAAGAGGCTGGATTCTTTTACATGTAAAGGTTTTATCACTTTGTCAATAAGCCTCGAGGCGGGAAAAACTTTACGCATAAAAACCACTGCCTTTGCCCCGCAGTAACTTTTTTGAATAACAACACCTGTAGAACTGATCTCTTCCATGATTGCATTGTAGGCACTCATTTTTGGACCTCTGACAACGACTATCCCCAAAGAGTGCATCAGGTTGTAATATTCCATTTCATTGTTAATCGCAACCACTTTTTTTATGCCGCTCTCTTTTGCTTCGAGACATTTTATGATGTTATACTCATCATTGTTGGTCGCTGCTATAAAAATATCGGCACTCTCCAGTCCTTCATCTTCAAAAATATCATGCGAACCGTATTTATAGTTAATGATGGAGACCCTGCCTTTGAGCTCTTCGTCCGCTGTTTCACAAAGTTTTAAATCTTTTTCTACCAGTTTGACCTCTTTGTCTGCTTTTAGAAGTTCCTGTGAAATGGCAATCCCCAGTTCACCACCGCCAAATACAACACATCTTTGAATATCCAGAGTGTTGTCCACATCCAATTTCTGGCACACCTGCTTGATTTCATTTTCATCACCAAAAAAATAGACAAGATCATTGGGAAGAATTTCCACATCTGCATCAGGAATGCAAAAATCCTTCTTGCGTTCAATGCCGACTATTTTAAAATGCTCAGAACTGATGCTTTGCGGAAGTGTTTTGCTTGAAACCATAACAGAAATAAGTTTGCAGGGTGTGTATTTAAAAAATTTTACATTATTTGCTTTTGGGTACAAAAGAAGTGAAGAAACGGCCCCCGAGGTAAGCTTTAAAGGGAAAATAACTTTTTCAACAGCAAGTCTCTTTTGGATAACCTGCTCTTGAAAAAAATATTTTTGCACCCGTACAAATTTTCTCTTTACATGTAAAGCCGCATCTACTGTCATTGCAGCAATAAGATTTACATTGTCAATATTTGTCACTGCTATAAACAGGTCGATTTCCTGACCGATAAAACGCTTATATGTATGTATGTCTTCGACATCCCCCTGAAGCGGTAAAATATCCAGACTCTCCTGTATCCTGTCCAAAGCCTGTGAATTTTTATCAATGACAGTAACGTTGTGTCCCACACTCAGTGTTTTGGCAAGGTTAAAACCAACCTTTCCGGCACCCGCAATAATTATATGCATATACCACCCTTAAAAAAGATTAGCCAATTATATCACTATAGTCATATTTTTTTGTATCTATGTAATATTTTTTCCCTACAATAATAATTCTTTCATCTTTTTTTGCACTCTTTTTAAATCTTGCTTTGATTTTTTTGATTTTTTTTGCTGAAAAACCACGTTTTTTAAGATGCCTGTTTAAAGAGACAACCTTGCTCTCTTGGGCAACCTCGGATTCTATTACTGCCTCAAGCATCTCCTCCTCCTCGGCTACTGCTTCTTGCGGAGCATTGAGCATAAACTGTGACGAAATACTGCTGAGAATATTTTTGAGCTGTTCATCTTTTTCTTTATAGATTCTTTCTATTTTTTCACGCTCGGCTATAAGCATCTGCTCTTTTTGGTCTCTAAGGCTCCTTGTTTCATTCTCCAGAGTATCCACACGCGACTGCAGTTTTTGATTTTGTTCTTCAAGAAGTTTGTAATATCTGTCATTGCTGAGTGTGTTGCGTCTTGGCTGCACAGTTTTTCGCCCTGTTTTTGCCTGTGTCTCATCCAGCAGCACCATTTTGACACCGTCCTCTACAACACTTTGCAAAGAACCCCGTCGGACCCGGTTGTGTATAGCCTCTTTTGAAACACCAAAATACTCAGCCGCATCATTTATGCTCATCTTTTTCATCTTTTTTCCCCTGCTAACGCATGTTTTCAAAAACCAAAGGAGCTTCCCACTCGCCTTCACGCACCATCTTCATCACCTTTTGCAGATCATCAAGCTTTGCACCTTTTACACGGATAGAATCCCCTTCTATCTGGGCATTGACTTTGAGTTTCATCTTTTTAATATCTGCAGTGATTTTTTTCGCCTCTTTGGATTCTATATAATCCACAATTTTAAAAGTCGCCTTGCGTGTGCCTCCACTGGCATCTTCCACACGAAGTTCATCCAGCACTTTTGAGGAAAGCCCCTGTTTTAGCAGTTTTGCTATAACAATGTCTTTGAGTGCATCCAGTTTGTTATCACTCGAAGCAACAAGTACCAGTACTTTGTCTTTCTCTTTCAGATTCACTTCATACGGTGTTCCCTTGAAATCATAACGATTGGAGACTTCTCTGTCTACCAGGTTAATAGCATTTTTCAAATTCTGCATATCTATTTTTGCCGTTATATCAAACGAGTGTTCTTTTGCCATAGGTGTTATCCTTTTTTTGTTTTAATTATAACATAGTTTGTTTGTTATCAATAACAGTCGGTACTACAGAAAAAAAATTAGTTTTAAAAATGCAAGGTCGGCACTGAAGTACCGATTCCGAAGAAATATAAACCTCCTCTTAGGAACCCGTACTTCAGTGCGGGCTTTGCGGCTTGAAAGCACAAGGTCGGCACTGAAGTACCGATTCCAAACAGTATAAATCTAACTAAAATTGACTTATATCATCTCCATGTAAAGAAAAAATAGCTATTATCACTCTAATTATTTTACATCTAGGTACTTATATGCAAGAAGAGTTAGAAAAAAAACTCAACAAACGTGAACGCTACAAAGCCAGACTCAAACCCTATGACTATTTTGTCAAAGAGTTCGATACCATTGATTTTGAGAGTCTGGGTGAAGGTGACAGGTACTATCTGCAGGATTTTGGCATTTTCAATACCGATTTTTTGGAAGATGAATTCACCATTCGTATTCGCGTAGCCGGAGGCAGAATCAGCACACAACAGTTTAATTTTTTGGCAGATATTGTCAACAAATATGATTTAACCCTTGTAGTCACGGCACGTGCAGGCTTTCAACTCCATGATGTCGAAGCCGACGATGTCCATGAACTTTTTAGACTCTTGAATGAAAACGGACTCATTACCTGGCAAAGTTTTGGCGACAACATCAGAAATATAGTCACTGATGTCTATGACGGCGCCAACAAACACGCAAAAATTGAAGTCTATCCGCTGATACAACAGATGCAGGACTACATCATCAAAAACCCGAAATATGTCGGCATGCTGCCCCGCCGTGTCAGTATCGGTATCTCGGGTAACGAGGCAAATGTCAACTCCTTTTTTGCAAATGACCTCTACTTTGCACTTGCCAAAAAAGAAAACACTTACGGTTTTAATGTCTATATGGGCGGCAAAAATACGGAAATAGCACAGGATGCAGATGTATTTTTGCTTTATGAGGAAGTTTTTGATTTTTTTACGGCTTTTGTAGAGACATTTTATACGCACGGCTCACGCTTTTCACGTTCTAAAACCAGACTCTTTTACATGATAGAAGAGTTGGGGCTGGACAGACTCAAAGCACTTATCGAAGATGTCTATGGAAAAAAATTCAATGCTGCCGGCAAACTGCAGCTTTTTCATGGCGAATTTAATGAATTTGAACTTTTAAACAACAACAAATATGCCTTTTGTTATCAAACAGACTTCGCCCGTCTCTCGCCAAAAGAGATGCGCCAAATCAGCGACTATGCGAACAAACACGATGCCCATATTCGTTTGGGGATTGACCAAAACATCTATATTGTCGGCATAAACGAAAAAACAGCGCCTTTTGATTCGCCCGCGCTCAGCTCTACAGTAGTATCCTGTGCCGGCAATCTTTGTCCCTACGCAGTTTGGAGCATTAAGGATGAAAGTGCCAAATACCTGCCCCTGGAAAAAATCTACGAACATAAAATAAAAGTCGGGTTTTCAGGCTGTGCCAAAGGGTGTGGACGCCATCGCCATACCGACATCGGGCTCATAGGCTTGAAAACCAATAACTTCGGAGATACCGACGGCGGCGCAAGAGTTTTTATAGGTGCCGAACACGACAGCGGAAAAAGTGTGGCAAGACAGCTCTTTTCCATGGTGCCTTTTGTGCACCTAAAAGAGACAATAACACTGATTGTAAATCTTTTTGAAAAAAGCAAATATAAAAATTTTCAGCTCTATGCACATCATCTTTTGAATAAATATTCCGAAGATTTCTTAAGTCTTTGGCATCTGTACAATCTCAAAAACAAAACAGCACTCACACTTCCAAAACAAAATAATATACTTACATGTAAAGAAGAAGAAAAATTGCTTTTTGAAAGTTTTTCAGATGTAATACTTATAGAAAACGACTTTAAAAAGAGTGTAAGTGCTTTAGCAAAAGAGTTATGGACGGTAGAGGGAAAAGACCCACACTACAAACCGCCTATGAAAAGGATAAATGTCAGATAAAGTTTAAATTTGCTAGAATAAATAAAAAAAGATTATACAGTATCCTTTATGAAACAACTAAACTATAACTACACATCAAAAAAAGAGTTCATCGAGTATTTACATGTAAACGATGTGCCTCTTTTTGATGACAAAATTTTAATCCAAATATTCACCTCTTTACAAAATAAAGAAGAGATAGAACGCATTGCAAATGATGTCTGTGCAATCCTGCCTCATGCAAAACTCATCGGCTGTTCAAGTGCGGGAGAGATTCTTGAAGACAAAATGCTGGAGAGAAGTGTTGTTTTAAGTATCTCTGTTTTTGAAAATACAACCCTCCAAACATTATACATGGATGATGAAAATTCCTATCGGCTTGGTGTCAAAGTTGCCAATGAACTTTTAAAAGACGATACAAAATGTGTCATCTCGTTTGTAGATGGATTATCACACATTGGAGAAGAGTACCTTAACGGCTTTAACTCCTGCAATAAAACAGGCGTTCTTGTAGCCGGTGGTATGTCTGCAGACCTTTTTAGCTTTGATGATACTTTTGTCATTTATCAAAACAAAATTTACAAAAAAGGTGCTGTTGGAGTTGCGCTCAGAGGAGAAGACCTTGAAGTCACAAGTGATTACAACCTTGGCTGGAGAGCCGTCGGTCCGACTTTTACAGTGACAAAAGCAGAGGGCAACAGAGTTTATGAAATAGACAACAAACCCGTAAAAACACTCTATACAGAAGTTTTAGGCGAAGACGTTGTGACAAATCTTCCCGCCTCGGCAGTCGAATTTCCTCTGTTAAAGCAAAAGAACGGTGTTTTGGTTGCGCGTGCAATGGTGAGTATTCTCGAAGATGAAAGTATCCTCTATGCAGGACTTTTTGAAGAAGGAGACAAAGTCAGTTTCGGTTTGGGAAGTGCCACACAGGTGAATGCACATCACCCTGAAGAAATACTCAAAGAAGAAAACAAAGAAATTCAGGCTGCCTTTATCTACTCCTGCGCCGCACGCAAGCAGTTTTTGTCCTTTGAGTTGGAAAAAGCATTCTCCCACATAGCACAACTTGCCCCTACAGCAGGCTTTTTTACCTATGGCGAATTTTATACAGACACGCAACAGGCAAATCTGCTCAATATTACAAATACTCTGCTGTTTCTTAATGAAAAAAATACACAACATATAAAAAAAGAAGCACCAAAACAAACAGACGCACCTGTGCAAACAGGTAAATTGACAGAGAGTGCCACCCTGCACCTCATCGACTATGTCTCCAAAAACCTTCAACTCCAACAAAAAGAGTTTGATGCAACAAAATTCAAACTTAACGAATTTTTAGAAGCCATCAACAGTGTTGTCATTATTTCAAAAACTGACTTACAGGGAAAAATCACCTATGTCAATGAACAGTTTGAAAAAATCAGCGGCTACAAAAAAAGTGAACTGCTGGGAAAATCGCATAATATAGTACGCAGTCCTCTGATTGAAGCAGATGTATTTAAAGATTTATGGCAAACCATACAAAAAGGCAATATCTGGCACGGAACACTTTCAAACCGCAAAAAGGACGGCTCTCTCTACTATATAAAAACACATATCTTTCCAATTTTTGATCAAAACCATACTATCATAGAGTATTTGGCTATCCGCGAAGATATAACAGATGTTATCGAGAGTAAAAAAGCCTATGAAAATCAACTCAAATTTACAAATATGCTCCTTGACAATGAAGAAAACATAGTCATTGTCACAAAAAACAATAAAATAGACAAAGTCAATCAAGCATTTTACAGGCGCTTCGGATATAAAACTTTAGAAGATTTTACAAGCTGGCATGAGTGTATCTGTGACCTTTTTATAGAAAAAGAGGGCTATCTGAAAAAAGAAAAAAGACCGAAAGTCTGGTATGACACAGTTTTAAAAGAGCCTTATAAAATTCATCTGGCAATGATGCTTGATGCAAATAACCAGGAACGGATTTATCATGTACGGTCCCGTCAGGTTGTTTATGATGATGAAACCATCTATATCATCAATACCTTCAATGACATTACCGAACTCGAGCAGGCAAAAGAAAAAGCACAACGGGCAGAAGCGGCGCAGGCAATGTTTTTGGCAAATATGAGCCATGAGATACGAACACCGATGAACGGTATTTTGGGCTTTGGAGAACTTTTGCAAAACACCCAGCTATCAGATACACAAAAAAAATATGTAGATATCATCAACAGTTCAACCCAGACACTTTTAAACATTATTAACGATATTCTTGACTCTTCAAAAATTGCCAACAATAAAATAACACTTGAACATATAGAAATAAATCCTTATGTTGAGTTCAATACAACCTATGAGCTTCTTAAATCATTGGCAGAAAAAAAATCATTGCTCTATCTGCATAAGTTTGATACAAAAATGTTTGAGTGCATTATCAGTGATCCGACAAGACTGCGCCAAATCATTACAAACCTTCTCTCAAATGCCATTAAATTCACTCCTGAAAATGGAGAGGTTCTCTTTCAGACGGAGGTTATAAAAACAAATAACGATTTTCAAACTATCCGTTTTAGTATTCATGATACAGGCATAGGCATACCAAGAGAAAAACTGCAAACTATATTTAAACCTTTTTCTCAAGCCGATGACTCTACCACACGTAAATTCGGCGGTACAGGACTCGGTCTCACCATAAGTGCAGATTTGGTAAAACTCTTTGGAGGCAAACTGGAAGTAGAGTCGCAAGAAGGCAAAGGCACCACATTTTTCTTTGATTTGGAATTTAAAAAGTGTACAGGCATGCCTACATTGAAGAAGCTTTTAGCAGACTATGAACTGATACTCATAGAAGACAATCATGAATTTGTTATACAAAAGATAGCCCAAACATTAGACTCTTTTCATCTGAACTATACACGTTTGCCCAAAGAGGATGATTTTACAAAGAAACTTTCTCAAAACACTATTTTATTAACCCTGGATACCACTGTTGGTATGCAGGCAAGAGATCTTCTCCCGCGGGAACAAATCATCTGTATCAGCGATACATGCAATAATGAGCATCTTGATTGTATTGATTTGACTTTTGATGAATCTTTTGGTTCGAATTTATATAATTTTCTTCTCTCCAAAATGCAAAATCATGCTGCAATGCATAAAGAAAACGAACAGATTATAACACAGACATTAAAAATTCTTGTTGCCGAAGATTATGACATTAACCGCATGCTTATAGAATCTCTTCTGAACAGACATCCAAACATCAGTTATGAATTTGCAAATGACGGGGAAGAAGCTGTTCAAAAAGCAACGGCTTCCTCGTATGATATGATATTTATGGATGTCAATATGCCAAAAATGAACGGTATCGATGCAACAAAGAAAATACGACAAAAACTAGAGCATCATATTCCCATCATAGCGCTCACAGCCAATGCACTTGACGGAGACAAAGAGCGCTTTCTCGCTGCAGGAATGGATGACTATATAGCCAAACCTATCCAAATCAAGGAACTCCAAAGAGTCATCACAAAATATGCTCCCACACAGAGTATTCACACAGATGACAAACCCGGTGACTTTAATTTTAATGCTCTGCTTAAAGAGATAAAAGAACGCTTGGAACTCGATGATACCATCATCATAAAACTTCTGAGTGCTTTTACAACAAACTTTCGCAGCGCACTTGAAGAACTTGAAACTGCATTTGAAACAAATGATACACAAACCATACTGCACCTGGCCCACAAACTCAAAGGTTCCTCAGCAACACTTGCCCTGGATGAAATAGCTGATATAATGGGAGAGATAGAAAAAGATATAGCCAATAATATTTCAATTAGCTATAATGACAAAATTAAAACACTCAACACCTATACCAATCTACTGGAGGATGGTTTAAAAGATGCAACATAAACTACATATTGTCATAGTCGATGACGAAACAGTCAATCTGCTTTTACTCGAAAGTATTGTAAATGCAGAAGGCTACGAGCATATCCAGACTTTTGAAAATGCTCACGAAGCATTAAGCTATATACAATCAAACACTGTTGATGCACTCATTACCGACTTCAATATGCCTGAAATGGACGGGATAGAACTTCTCAAGCAGGCAAAAACACTCTATCCTGACCTGGTAAGCATTATGATCACAGCCAATAATGACAACGAAATGATGCACCGTGCCCTTGAAAATGGTGTAACAGACTTCTTGACAAAACCTATCTCTCCGCTTGTTTTTAAACTGCGTTTAAATAATATTTTGAAACTGAAAAATTCTCTCAATATCACGCAGCATTTCAATGAACTTTTAACAACAAAGGTAGAAAAAGCAACAGCCGCATTGCAAAAGAGCGAATATGAAGCCCTTGAGGTACTCTCAAAAGCAGCAGAGTACAAAGATCCCGAAACAGCAAGCCATATCAGCAGGGTCTCTCACTATTCTAAGCTTTTGGCAAAAGCAGCCGGACTCTCTGAAGAAGAACAAAATATTATTTACTATGCCGCTCCTCTGCATGACATAGGAAAAATCGGCATTGATGACGCCATTTTACTCAAACCAGGAAAACTGACAGAAGATGAATTTGAAAAAATGAAAAAGCACTCCATAATTGGTGCGAAAATATTGCAAGGCAAAGAGAATATTTTTCTCAAGGCAGGAGCAGTCATAGCCCAGTCACATCATGAAAAATACAACGGCAAAGGGTATCCAAAAGGACTCAGTGGCAAAGAGATTCCTTTATATGCCCGAATTGTAGCTGTTGCTGATGTATTTGATGCACTGACATCAAACCGGCCGTATAAAAAAGCATGGGACTTTGACAAAGCCTTACAGCTGTTAATCGCCGAAAAGGGAGAGCATTTTGACCCACAGATTGTCGAATATTTTATCCAAAACATAGATGAAATAAAAACCATCTATGCCAAATTTCAGGATGATTAACTACAGTTTACTTTTTCAAAAGAGATTAAATATTCATTTTCTTGCATTGGAAATGCCTTCACAAGATAATGCTGGCCTTGCTTATCTGTCACCTGTTTGCTGTATGTCTGATAATTTTTCATCGTTATAATGATATCTTCAATAAATTTTGCGTCAAACTTTCCAAAAGCCTGTGCCATATTTGAAGAAGACTCTCCAAACTCATTTTTAAATTTTTCGTTTGCATATTTCAATTTTGTATCTGTATAAAAGATTGCCGTTGCATAAAACTCATTTAAATAACTTTTGCAAAGTGTACTGACTTTCATGCTGCATTGCAGTTCAGTTTCAATCTGTTTTTGACGAATAACCTGCTCTACTTTTAATTTGAGCTCTTCAGGAGAAAACGGTTTTTTGAAATAATCCAGCACCCCCGCTTTATACGCATCTCGCATCACTTCTATATCTAGGGTACTCGAAATCATAAACACCGGTAAATGGAAATTTTTTTCATCTTCTTTGATTTGCTTCAAAGCCTCTAACCCGCTCATATCCGGCATCTGCATATCCAACAGCATTAAATCAATCTTGGACTGTGCGACTTTTTGAATCGCTTCTGTACCATTGTGTGCCTCAAGAATCGTATACCCGCAAGAAGATAAAATATTTTTCATCATTCTTCTGATAACACGGGAGTCATCGACTATCAGCAGTGTATAATTTGGATTTATTTGCATACTTTCGATAATGGACAAAATCTCTTTGACTGTTAAATTTGCATTTTTTCCTTTGAGCAGATAGTCCAGTATCCCGAGTCTGAACAACTCGTCTCTTCGCAAAAGATCATTTTCTGAAGTAAATATAACAATTTTAGTCTCTTTGTTGGCTTCTTTAATCTCATCAATTAAATCTTCACCTTCTCCATCGGGAAGATGCAAATCAAGAATAACAAGAGAAATTTCATTTTCTTGCAAAATCTCTCGTGCCTTTGCCAAATCATAACTCTGCAAACAGCGAAAACCCTGTTCTTTTAATCTTGCTGTTAATGTATTGTTAATGACTCTTGAATCTTCAACAATAAGAACAGTAAAATTTTCATTTTTAATTCTTTGTTTTTCCTGTATACAGCTAAACATATCTACTTCCATTAATTTTTTCTGAATTTTTCTTATCATTATATCTTATTTGCGTAAAACAATCAAGAAAATTATTTTTTGTTAAAATGAAAGTCCTCCACCAAAATTTTGCGCAAAACTCGGGTCGCTGTACCCTGCCATTGTAGACTTCATGCGAAGTTTTTCTATGTCTGCTTTTGAAGATATTCCCTGAGGGCAGACTAAAGTACATTCATTGCACAAAGTACAATCCCAGACACCGTTTGTCTGCACGGTGTCTATCTTCTCTTTGGGCTCTGCCTCGCGTTTGTCACTGACATATTTCCAGACACCTGTCAACGCGAAAGGTCCTAAAAACTCTTCATTGACACTGTAAACCGGACAGGCAGAATAACACGAACCGCATAAGATACAGTCACTCTGCAAAGCATTTGTTTTTTCATCTTCATGCGTGAGTTTTGCTGCTTTGTTATATGTCTGCAGCCATGTTTTTGCACGTTTGTTCGTCTCAAGGGCTTTGTCCATATTGACAACCAAATCACGTATGACTGCTACATTTTTGAGCGGTTCTATCACATCCCCGTCTTGCACTTTATAGGCACAGGCAAGCACCTCTTTTTCATTTACACGCATCGAACAGCTGCCGCAGACACTGCTTCTGCATCCGCTGCTGTATGCCAAAGAACTGTCCTGCTCTGTTTTTATACTGTTTAACACTTCTAAAAGCGTTGCATCGTTTAAATCTACTTCATACATCACAAAGCCGGATGCTCTTTTTATGCTTACTTTCATCTATTGCTCCTCTTGTACAAAATGAGCGCCGCAGCTCTCTTTTCGCTCTAACGCAGCACTCACTACCGCTTCACAGACATCAAGCATATTTCTAAATTCTATGAACTCTACAAGATTGGTATTATAAACTTTGCCGGTGTCTTTGACACCCATAAGGGGCAGTTGTTCTTTTAAGAGTTGTATCTCTTTTCGTGCTTGGAGCAGTGCACTCTCTTTTCTTATAATGCCCACTTTTTTATAAAAAAGTTCCCCTACATACGAACGTTTTTCATAAAAATCAATTTCATTGCTAAAGCTTTTGAGCTTATCAAGAAAATTTGTCTCTTTTTTACATGTACGCTCATTTTTGCTTTTATCATCACAAAAAGTATAATGCGCTGCACTTTTACCGGCTTCACGACCAAAAACTATAATCTCAAGCAAAGAGTTGCCACCCAAACGGTTTGCGCCATGCACTTTGTGGTTTGCACACTCACCACAGGCAAACAAACCGCTTACGCTTGTTTGCGATTTGTTATCAACTTCTATTCCTCCCATGGTATAGTGTGCAACTGCTTTGATGGGAATCAGATCTTTTACAGGGTCCACCTTTTCATACAAAAGCGCCAGTTTTCTCTCCTGTGGCAGATTCTCGTCTATAAACTCTTCTCCTAGATGTCGAATATCCAAATAGACCTCTTCACCTGCTAAGATTTGTTCATTGATTGCACGACTTACTTCATCTCTTGGTGCAAGTTCGTTTATAAAACGCTCTCCCTTGGAATTAAGTAGATACCCGCCTTCTCCTCTGGCACTTTCACTGATAAGGATAGAAGAATTTTTCAATCCTGTCGGATGGAACTGTACGAACTCCATACCCAAAAGTTTTGCACCGATTCTAGCAGCTGCCGCGATACCGTCTCCTGTAGAAGCTGTTGAGTTTGTAGAGTATTTGTCATATATGCGTGAGTACCCTCCTGATGCCAAAACAACACTTTTTGCAAAGTGATGTTCCAATTCTCCGCTTCTTATATTCAAAATTAATGCACCGCAGATACTCCCGTCTTCTTTTGTGAGCAAATCAAGCAAATAGCGTTCATTATATATTTCAATATCTTCTTTCAAACAACGCTCATAAAGTGTATGGAGTATTTTTAATCCTGTATAATCCTGTGCATAGCAGGCCCTTGGAGCGGATGCCCCTCCAAGCTTTCTTTGGGCAATTTTTCCATCAGCTGTACGGGAAAAACAGACACCGATTTCATCAAGCCACTGTATGGCATTCGGTGCTTCACTGCACATGTAACGCACAGCTTCTTCGTCTGCCTGTCCGTGTGCAGATTTCAGCGTGTTTTGAATATGCTCTTCTACAGAGTCCGGACTCACATTTCCAAGTGCAGCATTCATCCCGCCCTGTGCCATACAGGTCTGACTTCTTGTCGGGTACTCTTTTGTAAGTACGCGCACACTTGCACCGGCATCCTTGGCAGCAAGAGCCGCTGTAAGTCCTGCCCCGCCTGCTCCTATAATCAATACATCTGTAATCATTGTATATTCTCACATACACTCTGAATGAGCTTTTCTCTGGCTTCAACCGATGTCCAGGCAATATGCGGTGTCATATAGAGCCTCTCTTTGTTCTTTACATGTAACAGGGGACTCTCTTGCGGCAAGGGCTCTTTTTCAAACACATCCAGCCCGAAAGAGATATTTTTTTCATCCACAAGTCTGGCAACTGCCAACTCGTTAATGATTCCGCCACGCCCGAGGTTCAGTACCACTGCACCCTCTTTACATGTAAAGAGCTTTTCATAGTCTAAAAGGTTTTTTGTTTTTTCATTAAGCGGTGCGTGCACAGTAATAATATCGCAACTCTTTAAAAGCTCGACAAGGTCTGCTCTTTGAAAATCTTGACTGCGATTTACCCCGCTTGTCGAGTAGTAACAGACATCCGCACCGAAACATTTGGCAATATTAGCAACACCTCTGCCTATTTCACCCAAACCGATGATGCCCCATTTTTTTCCTTTTATCTCAAAAAACGGATGACTTACATCGGTAAACAGGGCACTCTTGGAGTAGGCACCGCTTTTGACAACTTCATCATAGTAGCGTGAATGGCCTATGAGATAAAAAAGCATAGAAAATGTGTGCTGGATAACAGAGTCGGTAGAATATCCGGCCACATTTTTTACTGCAATGCCAAACTCTTTTGCAGCCTCAAGGTCAACGTTGTTCATTCCTGTTGCCGCAACACAGATCAGTTTGAGGTTTTTTGCATGCTGCATATGCTCTTTTGTTATCACAACTTTGTTTGTTACTATAACTTCCGCATCTGTTATACGTTTGAGTGTCTCCTGCGGTAATGTTGTTTTGTATGCTGTTACGCTTCCCAACTTGTCAAAACAGGACAGGTCTGTATCGCCAAAGGTCAATGTATCGAGTAAAACTATTGTACGGCTTTGCATTTACATGTCTCTGATTTTTGTTATAAGTTCACGCGCTTTTTCAAGTGCGGCATCTACTTTATCAAAAACAAGTGCCACAGCCAAGCGGCGTCCTTTATGTGCTTCGGGCTTTCCAAATACTCTGACATAGGAATTGTCACTAAAGAGGCTCTCATCCACATCAACAACAGGAGCAAAGCTCTCTTTTTCGCTTTTGAATGCGGCAGATGCGCCTTCACCGTAAAAAGTAAATCCGAGTGGCAGTCCCAACACAGCACGCAGATGCAAGGCAAACTCACTCTGGCTTTGTGTTATAAGCGTTACCATTCCCGTATCATGCGGACGCGGGGAGACTTCAGAAAAATAAACCTCATCCCCTTTGATAAAAAGTTCAACACCAAAAAGCCCCTGTCCTCCAAGTCCGTCTGTTATCTCTTTTGCCATTTTCTGTGCTTTTTCTTTGGCTATCTCGCTCATCTGCATCGGCTGCCATGAAAAGACATAATCTCCGTCGCGCTGTTCATGTCCGATAGGTTCACAAAAAACTGTCTCTTTGCCGTTACGAGCCGTAAGCATTGTAATCTCATAATCAAAATCTACAAATGCTTCGACTATCAGCTCACTTGCATCTCCGCGTGCTTCTTTTGCCGCTTCCCATGAAGCAGGAATATCTGCTTCACTTTTGGCAATACTCTGCCCATGTCCGCTTGAACTCATAACCGGTTTAATCACACAGGGAAAGCCAAGCTCACATGCTGCTTCAAGCATGCCTTCTTGTGTTGTAACAAATTTATACGGTCCGGTTTTGAGTCCCAAAACCTCTGCCGCAAAGGTACGGATATTTTTTCTGTTCATCGTTTTGCTGACTGCATTGGCATTTGGAATAACATTGTAGCCTCGATCTTCTGCCGCAAAAAGCGCATCAATGTTGATAGCTTCGATTTCCGGTAAAATATAATCAGGTTTTTCACGATAGATGATTTCCAAAAGGGCATCTTTGTCAAGCATATTGACAACATGGGAACGATGCGCCACCTGGTGAGCAGGAGCATTTTCGTATCTGTCAACGGCTATGGTTTCAAGTCCCAGGCGCTGTGCTTCTATGATGACTTCTTTACCAAGTTCACCGGAACCGAGCAACATGATTTTTTTTGAATTTGATTTAAGGGGGGCACTGAATTGCATGAGCATAATTCCTTCAATTTGTATTGAAGAAATTATATCAAAATAGAGTTAATTTAACGTTTTAATCCTATTAGGGTTTCAAGCAGTTGATCAGATGTTGTAATCGTTTTTCCGTTTGCCTGATATCCACGCTGAATAACAATTAACTGTGTCAAAGCTAAAGACAAGTCAACATTTGATGCTTCCAATGCAGAAGATTGTATAAACCCACGTCCGGCAGTAGCAGCAGTTCCTATAATCGGATCACCGGAATTGGCAGTTTGGTTATAAACATTTCCGCCTTCTGTTGAAAGTCCCTCATTATTTGTAAATTTTGCCATACCTATTTGTGCCAAACCAAATGATCGGCCATTAGAAAATGAACCAACCAGTGTCCCACTTTGATCAATTCTAATACCTACTAAATCTCCACCCGTAAAACCGTCTTGAGAAATTCCAGAGGTCGCACTCAGACTATCAAACGATGTCATCCCGTCAAAATCATTAGGCGTACCAAAAGAGAGATTCACCGTCTGATTTGGAGCCGAACCATTGTTGCCGGTAAAAGAAACACTTGTTGGATCATATGTACTGAGAGAGCCGTCTGTGTTAAATGTTATCGCACCTTTGACTTGATTTGTTGGGGCTACGGTACTTATTGTTGAAGGCTCAGGAACTGTAATCGTCATATCCCATTTACTTGCAGAAACTTTTCTAAATTCTGTTCTAAGTGTATGTTTTGTCCCCAGTGAATCAAAAATATCTATAGAACTTGAATGCGTAGCAGCATTAAAGTCTTGAGAGAAAGCAGTTGCACCAGTCGTATTTGGCAAACTGCCTTCCAGCGCACTCATTGTTGTAGTAAAGCGTGAGTTTTCTGTTACTGTACCCGTAATTGGTTCTATATTGATATTTAAATCAGCACCACCGGCAGCAGAGTTGTCAATTTTTATTTTCCCTTGATCATCCACAACTACTGTTGCTGTAGAAGAAATATTAGCAACATCCGTTTGCATTTTATCTCGCAGATCTTTTAAAGTTGTAAAATCTCCTGTGCCGTCTGATTGGTATTCATATGTATAAATAGTTCCATCACCATAATCAATTGTTACACCTTGCCCGTTTTGTAAAGAAAAAGCCTCTCCATTGCTGTTAAACATTGCCCCTATATCACCAGAGTTGACACCTACCGTATTTCCATCATAATCACTCACTACTCCATTTTCATCAATCGGGTACGCACGGGAATAGCTCGAAACCAAAGGTCCTGAATTAAGATTTGCTTTCAATACCACTTCTGTTGTTGGCTGTGCTGGTGTTGTAAGTCCTGGCGGTATATTTATATTTTCAATCGGTGCTGTCGAATCCACTTTTCCGGTTACAGGGTCACGCAGCCATCCTTGGACTATAAAACCGTTGTTATCAACAAAATTTCCGCCTGCATCAAACTTAAAATCACCCGCACGTGTATATTTGTAAGTATTTCCTCCATCTGGAGAGATAATAAAAAAACCATCTCCCTGCACAGCGACATCTGTATTTTTATCTGTATTCGTTATGGAACCTTGTGAAAAAATTTGTGTTGTTGAGTTTGCAGTTGAACCAAGTCCAACCTGAACAGAATTTTTACCGCCTAACTGTCCCTGTGGAGCTGTAGCAATGGAACTTGTTTGTGCCAAAAGATCTGAAAAATTTGCACGTGAATATTTAAAACCCGTAGTATTTACATTAGCAATATTATTTGATTCGACATCCATGGCAACTTGATGAGATTGTAACCCAGAAATACCAGAATAAAGTGATTTTAACATTTTAAATCCTTTTTATCTTCTATCTCATATGATAGATTTAGTAAAATACATTAAGCATATATCATTCCAACTTTTATTTAGGCATCCATATCAAGTGCTTTTTGCATCATCTCATCAGCTGTGGTAATTGATTTGGAATTTGCATCATATGATCGTTGTAATACTATAAGCTCTGTTAATCCATATGTCATATCTACATTTGAACCTTCTAATTTATAATTTGTCATATCTGTACCTATGACGTTTTGTCCCGCGGCATCCTTGTAAAAAAAAGCTTCTCCGCTATTTGAAGATTGTGCAAAATTTGTGCCAGAAAGACGACTGAGCCCTTGATCATTCTGAAAGTGATAAAGAGCAATTTTTCCAACACTACTCTGCATGCCATTTGTAAATGTTGCAATAACTTCACCATTTTTATTTATATCATAACCATTCAGTTCTCCACCTATGGTACCATTAGACAAAGAAGAAGCCGTTATATCTACATTTGAGAGTGCAACTATGCCATCAAAGCCTGTGCCCAAGTCAATTGTTACACTTGCACCATTATTATCTATAGACGTGAGAGTGTTTGTCACTAAAGCACCTGTTTCATCAAATTCGACAATACCTGACTGCGTGTCATATATAGTTTCTCCGTCTAAAGACTGTGTTGTTGCAACAACATTCCATTGTGTTCCAGGAGGGATTTGCGGATCAACCAGTGTATACTCAAGTTTAAGTTCATTCTTTACACCAGCCGGATCAACAACACTCGCACTCATAGTTCTTACTTCTGAAACAGTTCCTATATTCCCGGAAAATTGTGCTATTGTTGTTGGTTCTGCAGGATAGGTTAATGACTTTGGAAAACGCAACTTCTCTTGTTCTCCAGCATCTGCCAAAGGGACTTCATCAAGTTGTTGTGTCAGCACTTCTCCATCTATATTACCGCCCATAGTACCTAGTACATGATAGCCATCGGTAGTCACCAGATCATCATTGCTGTCAAATGAAAAAGCCCCATTACGGGTATATACAGGATCCCCGTCTCCTTGAACACCAAACCACCCATCACCCAATATTGCCAAATCTGTACTTCTGTCTGTTAACAAATATGATCCTGTTGATTCTATCATAGGTGTTGCCTGAAGAGTTGTTCCCAAACCAACAGAATCACTTGTAGTGCCATTTGTTGTCATGAGAGCATCTTCAAAAAGTGATGAGAACTCATATGTATTACCTCTATATCCGACTGTATTTACATTCGCTAAATTATCAGAGATAATGTCAATACCTGAAGAGTTTGTCTTAAGTCCACTCAGACCTGTATAAAAAGCTTGCGTCATCATAAGTTTATCCTCTAATAAATTTCAACAACATTTGCAAGAGGCACATATCCAGAACCAACTTTTACATAAGTCTCACCTGCATCAAATCGTACAGATTCTATTGGGTATGTACCTACTCTTGCTGTTAGACTCTCACCAGCTGAATTTGTATATGAGGCAGTAGCATAGTAGATTCCTTCATCAACACTGTTGCCTGCGCTATCCTTTCCGTCCCATGTATATGTATAAATTCCGGCATCACCTTGTTCTGCCGTAATTGTTTGAATAATATTCCCATTACTGTCAAGTATTTCCACATTCCCTGAAGCGACATCTGAAGGAAAGTAGATTTCAAATGATGTATCTTCTCCTTCAGTATATGTTATCGCATTACTCCCTAAATCTGCAGTCTTGCCAATGGCTGAAATAGCAGAAAAATCACTAGAAGCTGCCATTGTCGCGGCCAAGTCCTCTAATGCTTTATTTGTATTGTCTGTTGCTTCAAGAGTGGCTAGCTGTGAAGTTTGCGTCAAAATCTGTTCAGTATCAGTAGGTTCCGTTGGGTCTTGATTTTGAAGTTCTACCAAAAGAAGTGTCATAAAATCATCATTACTTAAACTTGTTTTATCTTCTACAACATCTGCACCTGTTGTATAATCGCCATATACCGAGGTATCTTGTCCTATAGAATTAATTGCCATTGTTTATCCTTTATGCGTAATTTGGAACTATAATCTCTAAAGAGTTTATAATTTCTTCTTTTTTTTCTTTATTGTCAAAATAATTATATTCTTCATGCGCTTTTTGATTATTTTGTCCTTGTTGCTGCATTTGTCCACCAGCTGAATTTTCTGAATTTTGAGAACTGCTACTAAAATTTAATGTAGCATTATTTATTCCATTATTATTAAGTTGCAGCTTCAAGTCATTAGCATTCACAGCCAGAGTATTGATGGCAGTATTGTTTGAACTGATATTTATATGAAGATTTTTTCCGCGTTGTACTATCGTCAGATCAACCTCACCCAGTCTTTGTGGATTTAGCTGAACTTTGATACGTGTAAATGGCGACTTATACTCTTCAATTGCAGATTTTACATCATGAGAGAGATATTTGACCATCTGTTTTGCTTCATTGAGTTTTACCTCAAAACTGTCTGCCTTTGCAATATTCAATCCATCTGTCTTTGCCTGTACAGCGCCGTCTTCACTCTTGTCATTTTGCAAAAGAGACGCTAATGATTTTTCTGTCTCTCTTGAAGTATGCGGTGCTACCATCACCTTTGCTGTTGCCACTGAAAAATCTGCTGTAAGACCTGATTCATTCTTTGTGATTTTTTCTCCACGCAGAAGAAGCTTCAATGTGTCATCAGCTTTTTGTTTTGGAGTTTTGTCTATTGTCAGTGTATTTACTTTTGTATCTACAATTTGCTGTGTCGTAATTTCAGTAACGCTGCTCTGCGCTTTAAACAAGGGGGTCTGTTTCTGCTCTTGTTTAACCTGCTGTGTATTTTTAACAATCTCTTTTTTTACCAGTTCCAAACTTTCGTCTGCCACCCCTGTCTCTTGAACTTTTGCAACATCTGCTTTTGTTTTTTTTACTTTGACACGAACCGGTATCTCTTCATTTGAAACGTCTGCTTCTTCTTTTGGTTCTTGTTTTATCTGGGAAAAAGAAGTTTGTTCTGACTTTTGTACTGCTTCTTGTTTTATCTGCAAAGAAGGAGATTTCTGCTCTGCTATTGTTTTTGCATTCGTCTGTGCAAAGTCTTTCACCTCTTCCAATGTGATTTTTGAAAGTTCAATCCCTGTTTTCTTTGCAAGCTGTACAAGACCGTTCAGTGTTTTTGGCAAGGCATCGATTTCGGCTTTCTTGTACCCTTCACTCTGCACAATTTTGCTTTTGAGAAACTCTTTTGCCTCTTTTATCAAAACTTTAACATCCTCTTGTGACATTTTGGCTGTTATTTGCGAAGCAAGTTCGGCACTTTCTACTTCTGTGGCAGATCCAACAGGAACTTTTTCATCATTTAATGCAAGAATCAATGAACCGTTTTGCATAGTTTTACTGTTTGATTCTTTTGTTCCTTTAAGCAAGGATGCAAAAGAGATCGTTGGCTCTTCCTCTTCCGGAAGTGCTGTATTTAAAGGAGATAAGGAAGAAATCTCTTTTTTTATATCTACTGAAATCACACTTTGCTCCTCTGCTTTTCAAAAGAATTTTAAAATACAAAGCATTTAGTGTTCCATTAAGTTAAGCAGATTTTTCGGAACGCGGACTTCAGTCCGGACTGAGGGGGGCAAGACTATTGCAACAGCAGACACTGCAGAAAAAAATTTAGTTTTTTTCCAAGTCACGCTTTAGCGTTAGAAAGTACCGGTTCCAAGAAAGCATTAATATTTTTAAAGAAGTGTCGATATTAAAAATATGAAAATTATATTTTTTATACTTTTGCCGTTATTGGTGATTGCAGAGACCATATATGCCACAAAAGTTTCCAAGTCAAATATTGAAGCGATGCACAACCCAAAAATAAAATGCAGATGGGTGTGCGATAAAAAAATATACAAAGAGCAAAAAATATCCGAAGCAATCTCTTTTTACAAAAACTCCAAATATTATAAATTTACAAAAAAAGGCTTCTAAGTACCTACTTAATAGTCTCTTGTAATCCTGTCCAGACAGTGCAACTCTTTTTTAAAAAATCTACTGACACTGTTTTGCATATTTTCAAGAATATCTTTTGTTGTTTCACCGTCCACGGGATAGCTCAGTAAAAAAGAGTCCAGATACTTTGCAAAAAACTCATCAAACATCTTTTTGACAATCTCAGCTCCGTATTTGTCAGTGTAAGGAAGGACAAAAAAATAATCCGCGCCGTCATTTGCTATCGAATCTGATGAACGCAGTATTTCCGTTAAAGAAGCATCCACCACACTCTGTTCAATCCCCGAAAAATCGCAATAGAGCAGAGTAAAACTCTCAGCACGGTTTTCATCCAGTCTGTCCGATATACCAATATTTAAATCCAGTAAATTTTTAAAATTGTCAAATGAGAAATGTACGCCTGCCATCTTGGGTTCCTTCTGTTTTCTTTAGTATAACAAAAAATCTTTAATCCGACTCAATCATTCGGTGTGACCAGTTCCCCTCTTTTGAGTTTTGCAATTTTCCCCCGGAATTTCCGGATATAAAAAGCTTTCTCTTCAAAACTGATATTTGAAGCAATATTGACCTTTTTCAACTCTCTTTCATAGTATCTTGTCAAAAAAGTAATCAGTTCCGCATTCAAAGCCTCTTCATCTTGAAGCGGTGTGATAGTCTCATCTACCCGAATAGCCATTATCTCGGGAGTATCTTGTTTTCCCTGCAGGACCAGTGAAAATTCATAAGAGTGAAACTGCAAAAAACTCGGGTCAATCACATCCAAAATCTGTTCAATATACTCAGGTTTGTCCAAAATAGTTTTAATCAAAGAGAGTTCCCACATATCTCTGTGCGCACTGTTTCTTTGCTGTGGCATGTTCTGCCTGTTTGTGTCTGTCTGGGTATTGAATCGCAAAAGCGAGGGAGAGACACCCAATCCGCCCAGACGTGAAGCAAGGTAGGTTTTATACTCCTCTTGCAGTATGGGAGAGAGTGTTTTTAGATAGGCAATGCCCTCTTGCATACAGGATTCTTTGGCTTTTGGGTCTTTGAGATTATACAGAGAAAGAATTTCATCAAGGACAAACTCTATAAAAGCTTTTGCTTTGCGAAACATACTGCTCAACTCTTCAACGCGACCCTCTTTGACCATATCGGCAGGGTCAAGTCCTCCGTCAAACACCACAACACCGCCGTTAAAACCAGAAGCACTTAAAAGTTTTGAAGCCTTGAGGGCTGCTGCACGCCCTGCTTTATCTCCGTCATATGCCATGACAATACGAGGAGAACCTTTTCGAAGCAGCGGCAGATGTTCATGTGTCAACGCCGTTCCCAGCGTTGCCACAGCATTGTCAAATCCGGCCTGATGCAGCATTATAACATCGAGATAACCCTCTGTGATAATGATTTCGCCTTTTTTATGCAGGCTTTGTTTTGCCAGATGATAGGCATACAAAAGACGTGATTTGTTAAAAAAGGCTGTCTCGGGAGAGTTGACATATTTTGCCTGATGTCCGGTTATGGTTCTGCCGCCAAAGCCGACAATACTGCCGTTGGCGGAGAAAATCGGAAAGGTTATTCGCTCTATAAAACGGGCATAGGTATGGTTGCGTTCCTGATTGTAACCGACAACACCCATATCTACTGCTTCTTTGATACTGAACTGCTGTGAGCGGATAAAGTTCAGCGTTGCATTCGAATCAGGTGCATAACCGATACCAAATTTTTCTATACTGTTTTCATAAATGCCCCGCTCTTGAAGATACGAAAAGGCTGTTTGGTTTTTCGTTAAAAGTGATTGATACCACTCATTGAGCTTCTCCATAACCTGTGAACGTGGTTTGTTATGTTTGTTATCGGTGTAAGCAAGTGTAAAGTTATAGGAATCCGCCAGTTTTTCCAAAGCTTCGGGATAGTTCAGCTTTTCATACTCCATCACAAACTTCACTGCATCCCCGCCGGCTCCACATCCAAAACAGTGAAAGATCTGTTTTTGCGGACTCACTACAAAAGAGGGGGATTTTTCCTCATGAAAAGGGCAAGGTGCTTTAAAATTACCTCCTGCTTTTTTCAGTTCTATATAGCTGCCGACAACATCAACAATATCAAGTCTGGCTTTGAGGGCTTCTATGGAATCTTGGGAAATCATAAAGAAATTATACTATGATATTTTTAAGATTAAGCGTGAAAACTGTCCCCTTGCCGACTTCGCTTTGTACAGAAACAGCAATATCTAATTCTTCACACAGTTTTTTAACGATATGCAGTCCTATGCCTATACCTCTCTCCTGCTCTTTGTAAAATCTCTCAAAGACACGCTTGGGATTTTGTATGCCTTTGCCTGTATCTTCAATGCTTAAAATATTATCGCTAAATCGGATAAAAACCTTTCCCTCTTTTTGATTGTATTTGGCAGCGTTTGAGATCAGATTATCTATGATTCTCGTAAAAGAATCTTTGTTTACATGTAACACAACAGCCGGAATTTCTGTATGAAAGCTGATATCTCTGTAATTACTTTCTATAAGATTTATACGCTCTTTCAAAAATTCTTTTAACACAAGCTGCTCTTTTTGCGTTACATGTGAATGCAGATAAGCTCGCAAATTTGCCTGCAGATTCAAAATATTCTGCACAGCATTTTCTATTCTCTCAATTTTAGTATTTTCTCCCGTTTCACTTTTGAGCATGGAAACATTGAGGCGCAAGGTAGACAAAGGCGTATTAAAATCATGTAAAATATCTTTTATAAACTCCTCGGTTACATGTAACGCCTTTCTTAACGGAGAGAGTGCATACAGAGCAAAGAAAAAAGACAATATTGCAATGATAAATACAACAATAAAAAAATTCCATAAAAGTTCTTTTTGCAGAGTGCGTACCTCCTGCATATACTTCTCTTTTGGAAGATAAATTTTCAGGGCATTTTTTGTAGAATTCGGAATGGAAAAATAAGCACTTAATTCGCTTTCATTTTTATACAGTCTGTAGAGTTCATACTCTTTTTTGGGGACAAAATCGTATTGAAACTCTTTACACTGCAGAGAAAAACTGCAAAGTCTCATTTTTGAAAAAACAGTCTCATCAAGGCTTTGCAGCTCTTTTTGATAGTTGAGTAGAAAAAGAGCCCCTGCCAAGAGTGTCTGTGATAAGAAGAAGAGAAAAAAACTCTTCAGCAGGGACTCTTTTTCAACTTTTTTCAAGCATATATCCTATTGCGCGAATATTTTTTATATCCAGACCTGTGATATGTTTAAATTTGTTTAGTGCAACCCGTAAAGCCGCATCTGATGGGCTGACAAGACAGTCCATCAGAACAGTTTTGTCCAAAACCTTGCCGATATTATGCATAAACAGATCACAAAGGCACTCTTGCACTTCTCCCAAAGAGACTATTTTGCCATCTTTATAGAGCTCTTTTTTTTCTGCTGAATATCTCAGATTTTTATAAACAATGTCTTTGTTTGTCTGAGACAATTTGGCATTGACACGGATAAGCAACTCTTCCGGGAAAAAAGGCTTTTTGAGATAATCATCCGCACCAATGGAAAACGCCTTGGATATAGAATTCAAATCTATTAAAGCACTGATAAAAACTGCCGGTGTAGTATCATCGGCATTTCGCAGACTCTCCAAAAGTTCCAGTCCGTTCATATCCGGAACATTAATATCAAAAACATACAAATCATACCTGTTCTCATAAGAAGCGTCAATAGCATCATTTCCGTTGTGTACCGTATCGACACTGTATCCGGCCCCTTCCAAGAGCTCTGCCAAAGTCAGGGCGAGGGGTACATCATCTTCAAGTAAAAGTATATGTTTTTGCATCATCTCTCTTTAAAAATAATAGCCCAGTTTTACGGAAGCGGCTTGGTCACTTGCACTGTCACTCAGTCCGTACGCATAAGAGAAGGTAGTGAACCAGTGTATATTGATACTGTAGTATCCGTACGCCGAAACTGTTCTGATTTTTTCAACACCTGCATAAATACTGTCTGAAGTATTATGTGCCACGCTTAGGTACAGTTTGTTTGTAACGTAATACCCTAAACCGCCACTAAATGCATTTGTGTTTTGATAGGCAACCGTTCCTGCTATATCATCATCATTAATCATTGTGTAAATATAACCACCGAATATATTGACTTTTCCTAAAGCATAACTTGCATTCAGTGAAGCTGTATAGTCAGTGTTGTTGTTATTTAACGCTGTATCATATGTAGGCAGAAGAACGCCCGCCCCTACACGCAAAGAGAAAGATTTCAGTGGTTTAAACTGATACGATGCTCCCAGAAACGAGTCATTTAAACCATTTTCACTATAGCCGTCTCCATTGGTAGTATAATAGGATGTAGACGCCTGAAGTGAAAAGTTTTTATAGTAATAGTCAATTTGAAGGGAACTGGAATAGGTATCTGTCTGATTTAAAGAGGCATAATTGGATCCGGCATAATTTGCACCGATTATAATATCAAAATGATGGGAGGAGACAAGGCTTTTTTTAGTACACCCGTTTATATCAACCAAATCGGTCAAAGGGGTATTGGGACATTTGTCTCTACTGTCATCCACACCGTCCATATCTGAATCAGAGTAGGCAAAAAGGCTGACAGAGAACATGCCCAGCATCATTAATATAAACATTTTTTTCATAAATATCTCCTTATTAATCAATCACCTCGTTAAGCTCTGGAGATGATTGATTGTTTAATTTTTTATCTGCGTCGCATCATTCCAGCATTCATGCTTGGAATATTAGTGGTACTTGTTATTCCACTCGTTTCAACAGTTTGCATATACTGACTGCCAGCCTGCTGCTGTATCATATTTTGTACCTGGCTCATATTTTCATTTGTCTGCAGTTGCATCTCCTGCACATGATCCTGAGCTCTTGTTTGTGTCATATCTCTTGCCATGCTTGCAGTTTCTGTACCAGCTTCTGCCTGCATTTTACTCTGCATCTCTTGTATTGCAGCCATTCTCTCTTCCTGATTCATCTGCATCAGTCTTTGTTTAAACTCATTCATCAATTCCACTCTATCTTGTTCCGGTGCACTTTGAATAGCTTCTATCTGTGCATCAATATTCACCGTAGTATCTGTCGTAGTATCTGTTGAAACAGTTTCTTCTGTTGGAGCAGTGCTCACTGTTGTGTCTGTAGTGACAACATCCTCTGCCGAAGCTATGCTTAAAAGACCAAGCAAAGCAACTGATAATGTAATGTTAACTAATTTCATCTGAAATCCTTTGTGTTTAATTTTCAAACCCGGGAATTCTTTGATTCCCTTGTTTTGATGTTGGTATTATCACACAACAGAGTTAGCAAAGTGTTAGCACTTCACTGATTTTTCTTTTTATCATAAAAAAGCAGATATGTTGATGGCAATATCAGTAAAGTAAGCAGTGTCGAGCTTATAATCCCTCCTGTTATAACCACCGCCAAAGGGTACTGTATCTCACTTCCTACACCTGTCGCATAAAGAAGCGGCAGAATTCCGAAAAGTGTTGTAAAAGCTGTCATCAGTACCGGTCGCAGACGCAGCAGTGTTGCATCTTTTAAAAGTATCTTCAAATCCACATCAGGATATTTGGTTCGCAGTTCATCTATAAAACTCACCAATACAATACCGTTGAGTATCGCGATGGCAAAAATAGCCAAAAAGCCCACTATCGCCGAAACAGACAAATATATACCGCCGACAAGCAGAGCAATGATACCGCCGATAAACCCAAAAGGAACATTCAGCAAAATAATCATCGACTTTTTCAGAGAATTAAATGCCGTATAAAGCAGTAAAATAACCAAAAGAAGTGTTACAGGAATAATAATAATCAGCTTTTGTGTCGCTTCTTTCATATTTTTAAAGTCACCCGCCCAGCCTATATAGTATCCTGCGGGCATTTTCACTTTTTCTTTTATCAGTTTGTCTGCTTCTTGGACAAAAGAGGCAGTATCTCGTCCTTCTACATCCATTGAGACGACCATATAACGGCTCAGGTTCTCTCTTTTGATAAAAGAGGCGCCTTGGACTATTTCAATGGCACAGACATCTTTGAGCCTGACAATATTTCCGTTTTGTGAACGGAGTGTTACATTTTTTATAGATGCAATATCTTCTTTTGCGTCTTTTATCTTGGCAACAATGGCAAATCTTTTAATCCCCTCTATTTTCTGGGTGACACCCTCTTCTCCTATACCGTTACGAATAACCTGCATCACATCTTCTACACTTATACCGTACCGTGCAAGAGCGAGATAGTCCGGAGTTATTTTAATCTGTGCCTGACCAAGCTGTGATTCTACTTCCATTCGCTCCAGTCCGTCCACGCCTTTAATTGTGTTTTGAATATCTTTGGCAATTCTGTCGAGTTCTTTTTGATTCTCTCCGTAAATTTTAATAGCCAGTTCTGCTTTTACGCCTTCAAGTAATTCTTCTATACGCATTGCAATAGGCTGCGTAGGAATAAACTGTACAAAAGCAAAATGATGTTCCAAATCTTCACTCATCTTTTTCGTCAAAGCAGGCAAATTTTCAATATTAGGTTTGAGCGTCAAAAGCACTTCCATGTAGTTTGCCTGCGCCGTTTCTCCTTTTTCGCTTCGTCCTATCATTGTCAGCACAGACTCTACATCTTTGGGGTAATGTTTTCGTATATACTTTTCTATATCTTCAGAAACCTCTATGGACTGGGTAAGCGCTGTTCCCGGAATTGCAATAACCCTGTACATAATAGACTCTTCATTGAGTGTTGGCAAAAATTCCCGTCCCTGCTGAGAAAGCATATAGGCAAGAACAATAAATACAACAGTGACAATTGCCAATATCTTTTTTGCATTTTCCAGTGCAAACAGCAGTACAGGCGTATAGACTTTTTTAATACCTCTCATCACGATATTTTCAGGAGAGTTTGTCGGTTTTAAAAGCATCAAAATAAGTACCGGAACCAGTACAAGTGCTACAAGCAGCGAGCCGAGCATGACAAACACAATATTGAGTGCCATCGGCGTATAGAGTTTTCCGGCTAAACCGTCAAGTGAGAGCAGAGGAATAAAGACCGCCGCAATGATTAAAACAGCAAAAGTCACAGGGGTTGCCACCTCTTTTGCCGCCTCGGTGACTACTTGCAATTTGGGCTCATAAGGATTGTCATGCAGTTTTCTAAAACTGTTCTCTACAATTACAATGGTTCCGTCAACTATCATACCTACCGCAATTGCCAGACCGCTCAAACTCATAAGATTGGCTGAAAGATTGTAATAATCCATCAGCAAAAACGCACTCAACAAAGACAGGGGCAAAGAGAGTATAACAATAAAAGCGCTGCGCAGTTCAAACAGAAATAAAAACAGTACAATGGCAACTAAAACTACACCACTTAAAAGTGCCGAGGTCATTGTATTTACCGCTTTGTGTGTAATGTCTGTTCTGTCATACAGAGTGGTAATTTTCACACCCTCCGGCAGAGCACTGTTGACTGTCTTGATCTTTTCTTTTAAACGTTCGACGACCTTTGCCGCATTGGTAGCTGTCCGTTGCAGCACCATTCCCATAACAGCTTCATTCCCGTCTATCGTCACCGCTCCAAATCTTGGGCTCACACCCGGCATTACACTGGCAACATCACCAATGGTAATGGCCTGCCCCTGACTGGGTTTTATGACACTGTTTCTTATATCATCAAGCGTTTTATACAAACCTGCTCCGCGAATCAGATACTGTTCCCGGTTAAACTCCAAATACTGTCCGCCTGCTGCCTGATTTGATTTTTGCAGTGCCTCAATGATATCGCCATAGGTAATCCCAAAGTCCTGCAGTTTTTTTGTATCTATCAAAACATTATACTGTTTCTCATAACCGCCCCAGCCGATGACTTCTTCGACACCGCTGACACTTTTAAAAAGAGGGGTAACAATGTACTTTTGCATCTCTTTGAGTTCCTGCAGGGAGTATTTTCCTGTTGTATCTTCTACCTGATACCAGAAAACCTGTCCCAAACCGGTTGTATTTGGTCCCAAAACAGGTTTTCCCCAGCCTTTTGGAATATCCACACTTGCAAGTCGTTCTGAAACGAGTTGGCGTAAAAAATATATGTCCATATCGTCTTCAAAAAAGACAGAAACATAAGAGAGTCCAAAAATGGAGTTTGACATAATAAGTTTCACCCCTGCCATCCCAGAGACAACTGATTCTATAGGGTAGGTGATGAGCTTTTCTATGTCTTCGGCAGAATTTCCCGGACTCTCTGTATAAATGACAACCTGTTTCGGCGTAATATCAGGAAAGGCATCAATGGGAATATCCCGGTATGCCCTGTAACCAAAAGCAATAATTCCGAGAAAAAAGACAAGCACTAAAATTTTGTATTTGAGCGAAAGCTCTATAAGTTTATCTAACATACCAGCCCCTAATCCCCATCGCCAAGAGATGATTTGAGCAATGCCGATTTCACATAATAACTCTCACCGCTCACATAGGTTTCTCCCAACTCCAAACCTTTTACCCCGACATATTCATCATCTTCTGCAACTATTGCCACAACCTGCGGCACATATTCCGGAGACTCTTCCTTGCTGGGAACAAAAACCACCCATTCGTTGTTAAAAAAAGAAAGTGCCGATTTTTTCACAGCAACATAGCTTTTTGCATCAGCAAAATATATTGTTGCCTTTACATAGACATCAATAAAAAGATCATCCACTTTTTGATCCACGCTTGAAAGAACCACGACTCTTTGTGTTGTTTCATCCACCTTGGGCATTATTTGCGTGGCATGTGTAATAATCTCTTCTCCTGCATAGTCAACCACTACTGTATCCCCAATACGCGCTTTGGTCGCATATTCAAGAGGCAGATAGGATTTCACATAATAGGCTTGATTCTTTACTATTGAAACAATCGGTTCATTTGGTGATACAGAAGAGTGCAATGGTTTTAAAAGAGCTGAAACACGTCCGCAGCTGTGTGCATATAAAATAAAGTCAGCGGTTGCTTTTTTGAGATTTTTCACATCTATATTCAATGTTTCAAGTTGCGACTGCAAGGCTGTAAGATTGGCCGCAATTTCACTTGTCTTAATCGCTTCAGAGTTAAGACTCTGCATTGACGTCATTCCCTTTTTGTAAAGTTTTTCAACAGCTTCATAATTTTTTTGTGCTGACTTATACTGTTTCTTCAGTGCAATATAATCTGCGCTCATTTTTGAAACTTTAATAGACTTGATAAGAGCAATTTTATCCCCTTCACTTACATCCTGTGCGGGTTTGACAAAATATTTTTCCAAATGCCCGCCCACTAACGAGGTGATAGACTGCTGCGCGTTTGAAAGCTGTATGATCTTGGCATTGAGTGCTACCGATTTTTTAAAACTGTGCATTTGTGTCTTTGCCAGTGGAACTTCAGCAGCCAGTACAACAGCCCCGATTCCCAGCAACAGTGATAGTAATAACTTATTCATTATATTCTCCTACTTCATAGTTATACAGAACTATATTTCTGTTTATTTTATTTTCAAGTATTATCTTTTTTTCTTTTGTCTGTATCATTTGGTTTTTGATATTTTGCAGTTCCAAAAGGTTGATGTTTGCTATTTTGTAACCGTCTTCATACATTTTTAACAGCTCTTTTTGCGCATTGTAAAGATCCTGTGTAGAGCCTACAACAGCACGTAGAATATTTAACTCTTTTTTTAACCGCTCGATATTGCGCGAAAGCGCTGTTTTTTGATGCTGCAGCAGAAATTCACTCTGTTTTGCCTGTAATACGGCGATACGCTGCTCTTCTTTTTTTGTGTTAAACAGAGCAAGAGGAATATTCATACCGACTCTGGCAATGCTTTGGTCCGGTTCAGCTTCGTAGGCTGCATAAACGTTCATCCACTGAATTTTGTTTGCATTGAGTCTTGCTTTTGCGTTTGCGGTATTTTGCTGTGTTTTGAGGTAGTACAGCTCTGCCGAACTGTTTTGTATCTCTTCTTTTTGCATTTTGTCTGAAAGCCTAAACACATAGTTGTCATCGAGTTCTTTCTCGTTTTGCAGACCCGCAAATGCCAACAGTTTATAATAACTTGCAAGCCGCATTGCTTTTTTCTCATTCAGCAGGTTTTTACTGCTTGTCAAATCCACTTTTGCCCGAAGATATTTCACTTTTGCGATTGTTCCCGCTTCATATCGCTCTCTTGAAATATTTGCAATATTTTTAGAAATTAAAAACTCCTCCCGGGCCAATCGGAGCAATGCAGACTCGGTCATATACTCAACATAAAGCAAAGAGAGTACTTTCACAAATTCTGCATGCTGAAGAGTCACCAGTCCTTTAGCCTCTGCCCTTGTTGCTGCTGCCAAATTTGTTCTGTCTTTGCCGACACCCCACAAACGAACAGGCTGCATCAGGGCAACCCTGTAGCCTGCTTCACTCTTTCCAAGATCAGGAGTAAACTTTGATGCCTCAAGGGAGAGTTTCGGGTTTTTATATCTCTGTATCACGTTTGACTGCTCATCCGCACGCTCTATCTCCAAAGCATTCGCTTTAAGATAGGGAGATGCCTGCAAAGCCTCATATAAAAATGTATCAAAATCCTGTGCGGACAGAACTGCACAAAATCCAAATACTGCAAATATGCTTTTTTTAAACATAGTTATCCTTTTGTTTGTTGTTAATTTATAAATATTAGATTAGAACTATGCGCTGATAGGAGGTTTTAGAAAGTTATCGTATGAGTTAAACTCATATATCTTGATATTTGAATAGGGTTTTTGAGAAAAATTTTCACGTGCAAAAGGGATATTTATTTCAGGAAGAATAAAAGCAATATGAAAACAATGGTGCAACTGACAAATGCAGTTATCCGCTGTCTCACTGTTATTGCTAAATTCATGGACATACTCACTCACCTGACACGGGTCTGTCTCAAGAACCTCTATTGCGTACGCATGGAGTATGTTAAAACTCATTGACAACAATAAAACAAATGTGAGCAGTCTCTTTTTCATAATCGTATTATACCCTAAGCACTGCAACAACTGCCGTCATTACACTCTTTATCCTTGAAAAAATATGGTTTTATTACATAGTACAGCACAAATCCCCAAAGAACAAGGCTTGCAATCCAAGCGATAAAACCGGCATCCTCATCCATATGCACAAGTTCTTTGACATTCACATCGCGAAAAAGATAGTCAAGCCCCAGTCCGAAAAGAAGGGAGCCGGCTATGATGGTCCCAAGATAGATATAAAGCGTTCTTGTTCCCAACATCTTTTTTACAACGCCTATTGTTACAGTATTTGTCGCAGGACCTGCACTTAAAAAAACAAAAGCCGCTCCGGGACTCACACCGGCTAACATCAGACCTGCGGCAATCGGCAAAGAAGCGGTTGCACATACATACATAGGCACGGCAATGGCTATCACTATGATATACGAGAGCCAGTTGTATTTTATAAGTATTTCACTCAGATTGTCAGGAACCGCCACAGTTATTAAAGCACCCAGAAGAAGACCTACGAGCAATGGTGACGCAATGTCTTTTAAAAGTGTTCCAAAAGCATAGGTAAAGGCATTTTTAACAATATTGTTTTTTTTCTCGCCACTGCTTGCCTGCGTGCTGCAACAACTTGCATCATCAGATGTTTTTACTGCCGAGAAAGTCATTACCGAGGGCTGGTTTGTCGGAGCCTTCATACTAAATACTGCGGCAGGTTTTTGCTCTTTTTTGTTCTCCTTTTCAGGGTAAAAATTGGATAAAATTCCGGCAATAACAGAAATAATCATCGAAGTCACAACCCTGTAAATAGTAAAAGCCCAGCCAAACATTCCATAAGTCGCAAGTATGGAATCAACTCCTGTAATCGGTGTAGAGACCAAAAAAGAGAGTGTGGCACCGTTACTTGCACCGCTTTTTTTGATACCCGTTGCCAAAGGAATTACCCCGCAAGAACACACAGGAAGAGGAATACCGAAAACTGTCGCTTTGATTACCGACATAACAGAATCTTTTCCAAGATGGTTTTTTACAATACTCTCAGGAACAAGTTCGTGCAAAAACCCGGCAAAAACAAGTCCGAACAAAATATAAGGGGCCATGGCGTTGCTTAAATCAACCAGAGCAGAGAAAAAAAGCATAATAGTTTCCATCATAAACCTAATGTGTTTGGATTTTTACGGCGCCGCATTTTCCTGCGCCGCATTTCATATTTTTGTTTTTCATTTCACACATTTTACCGCCCATAAATTTGCCCCATGACTCTTTAAAATTATCATACAGCCAGGAAGCAACAGCCGCTCTCTCTTCTTTGCTTAGCGTTTTTCCTATCGGAGGCATTGTGCCAAAACGTTTATATGCCATCGGCATACAGAAACCTTTCTTTTTTGAAGGGTTTTGTATATAATCTGCTACAAAAGCAATAAAATCTTCACGGGTTTTAAGCATCATTTTCAAACGTTTTGATACCATAGGCATCGGCGGTGCTTTCATTTTGCTTTTTTGCATTTTGCGCATCATTTTTTCACGCATTGCCATTTTTTCTTCCTGTGTGGCATTTTGCATTTTCTGACGCATTGCCTGCATCTGTGTCTGATCCATCATCCCTTTCATAGCATGACATGAGGCACATTTTGCTTTGTATATATCTTCTCCCGAATTTGCTCCAAGAGAAACAAATCCTAAAATTAAAACTAATAATAATTTTTTCATAACTAAAATTCCTTTTTATGATATAATTCATATAACGATATTGTTATATAATAAAACTTCGAAAGAGATTAGATGGAAAAATTAGTTCAGCTTGCAAAAATACTGTCAGACAGTAACAGAGTAAAAATAATAGCACTGCTTTACAGAGAAAAAGCGCTCTGTGTATGTGAAATCTGTGACACATTAGAGCTCTCACAGCCATTGGTTTCACGCCATCTGAAACAGATGCGCGAAGCCCAACTTGTACAAACAAAACAAAGCGGAAAGTGGATCATTTATTCTCTTGGCAAAAATAAAATTCTGTACTGCTTTTTAGACACAATACAGGAAGACATAGCAACTTTACCAAAAATTATTTCATGTACCACACGATAAAAAAACAATATCAACTTTGAAAGAAAAATTTATTATGCTATACTTCCATTTCAAATTTAAACAGAAAGTGGGTGATGTGATATGCCTGGTATTGTACTACGTCCGGATGACAACTTTGATGCTGCTTACAGACGTTTCAAAAAACAAGTTGACCGTAACTTAATCGTTACAGAAGCTCGTGCTCGCCGTTTCCATGAAACAGAGACTGAAAAACGTAAAAAGTTCAAAATTGCTTCTCGTAAGAAAATGCTTAAACGTCTTTATATGATGAGACGTTACGAATCACGCCTGTAAACGCTTCTCCTTTGGGAGAACGTTTCTTCTTCTCTTAATCCTTTAATTTATTTTTCCATACATTTCATTATGAAAATTAAGTGCATACCTGTCACTCATGCTTGCAATATAATCTGCAATAACCCTGTGTTTGCTTCTTATATCCAATTGCTTATAATAAAACTGCGGAAGCATTTTCTCTTCTTCCATCAGACCTTTATAGAGTCCTTTGACTGCCTGTTTCCCGGCATACATTTTTCGAACTATATTTTTATGCTGATACATCTTGACAAAAAGAAGTTTCTTCAGTTTTTTTATTTTTGTTTCAAGCTCTTTTTCAAAACCTATAGGCGTTTCTTCACAATGCGCAACTTTTTGCTTTGAGTATTCAAGGAGAGAATAGACCAGATGGTTTATAAGATGTGAACTGAATCTGTAGCGAAACATTTCATCATTCTCTTCTCCTACACCTTCCAAAGCAACCTTTTCAAGAATTTCACAGGCAAGTTCACTCTCTTTGAGATCCTCAAAAGTAAGCAGTCCGGAGTTTACCCCGTCATCTATGTCATGGCTCATATACGCAATTTCATCGGCACGGTCTACAACCATAGCCTCATAGGTAGGATGTTTGTTTAAATCAAACTGTTTGTCTATTATCTCTGGAAGAAAGGGCTTTTTGTAGGGATAAGAGTGCTTCAAAATTCCTTCAAGTGTTGCAAAAGTAAGATTGAGTCCGTCAAAATTTTTATACCGTTTTTCAAGTTTGGTCACAACCCGAAATGATTGAAAATTATGCTCAAATCCGTTAGAAAATCCGTCAGCCTTCAAGCACTCATCCAGAGTATCTCCCCCTACATGTCCAAAAGGCGTATGTCCGAGATCATGTGCAAGAGCAATTGATTCAGAGAGTGATTCATTAAGTTCAAGCTGTGATGCTATGGAACGTGCAATCTGAGATACTTCTATAGAGTGTGTTAAACGTGTGCGAAAAAAATCACCCTCGTGGTTTAGAAAAACCTGTGTTTTATACTCAAGTTTTCTAAATGATCCAGAGTGAATGATTCTGTCTCTGTCACGGGCATAAGGATTGCGAAAATCTTTTTCTATTTTATAAAATCGTTCATAAGGTTTCAATATTGTTCTTCTCAGGCTTTTTTAATAAATTCGGTTTTTAGATAGATTTTTGTTCCGTTGACCCGACCTTCAACATGGTCATCCATATCATGCGGCAATGCAATTCTTGTCACAGTTGTTCCGCGTTTTGCAGTAAATCCCGCACCCTTGACATCTAAATCTTTTAATATAACGATGGAGTCACCGGCCTTGAGTTCAACGCCGTTTGCATCTCGAAAAACTACCCTGTTTGCTTCTGCATTAATAGCCGCATCTGCAAGTTTTTTCTCTTCTTCTTCAAGATACATCATATCTGTCATATCCCCGCGACCAAGCCTGTTCCATAATATATACGAAAGTACTTTTACAGCCGGCACTTCACTCCACATAGCATCATTGAGACAGTTAAAATGTGTTTCATCAAGCTCATCATTTTCTATCTGCTCTTTACATGTAACACAAACATAAACGCTTTGTTCTTCACTGCCATCACTTACAGGCAGTTCTAAAAGAGTCACATCTTCACTGCTGGCACATAATTCACATACTTCACTTCTTGGCATATTTTATTCCTTCATTGTTTTTTTGGAATTATACTACTTTTCTTTATGAAACTCTAAATCTGAATCAGATACTTTTTTCTCATTCACAACTTTGTTAAATGCTTTATCTGCCTCTTTTTCACTATAGTCTCGGCACTCTTGCGGAATCGTGGCAGTGGGATCACTTTGAATTTTGTCACACATGGCGGCTGTTATAGTAATATTGGAACATCCTGTCAAAAAAAGTATTGTAAGCATTGAAATCTTAATCATAAAAAATCCTATTTTTTCTTGATAATCAAATCAAGATATTTTTTTGGAGTGACTTTCATCATCTCCTGAGCCAGCCAGCGTATTTGAAAATAGGCAGCACCGCTGTCGCGTAATGTAAGATAGTTTTTCAAACTTCTGAGATTAAATGTCACTACCATGTCAACTTTGACATTGTCTGTAATGATGTGTTTAAAAGCATCGCCTACATTTCTCTTCTTTTTTCCGGTCTGCAGAGCATCATAAAGTTTTTGGGGCTTGCCTTGAAATTCTTTCAAAAGAGGAAGAGAACTTTTTGCAACAGCAAGTTCATAAAAATTGTCTACTTTTTTTGACTGAAAATCAAGCTTATCATACATTGCGCTGATTTCGAGTCTGTTATAGGCTTCATCGGCAGTGACAAACATATCAAAACCCAAAACCTTTTCTATAAAAAATTCTTTCTCTCCTGAGTGTTTTGCAGCAACAAAAGCATTGATAAGCGAGCTCATTGTATATCGTGTACTTCTTACACTGATTGCCTGTATGCGGTGTCTTGCATGTTCTTGTAAAACCCCTCTGCTTGTTGAGCGAATAAGATAACTCAAATTGGCATGTTCCAAAATAGAGTGGTGAAAATAGGTCCATGCCAAATCATCAAGCAGCTGTGACTCTTCTATATTGTTCAAAGATTCACACATTTTCGTATCAGGAAGCACCTTTTCAATTTCTTGAATAATCTCATTTTCACTGTTGCCAAAACTGTCATAACAGGTACGTGCAGCTGTTTCTGCTACACCAATACCGGTATCTTGCAGCAAAACAACTTCTGGCTTCGTATACTTTATGCCATACATCTCTTCCATGATTATGCCCTCAATTAAATTACTACTATTCTACTATAAAAAGCTTTAAAAAGCTACTTGAGCACCCCGTCAAGTATCGGAACAAAATCACACTCTTCAAGCTCTTCTTCTTCAATATACTCCCCGTTTTTTATAAAACGGGTAATAACCTGTTTGTTTCCTTTTTGCAAAGGGGCAACAAGAATTCCCCCCTCAGCCAACTGTTCAAAAAGTTTTTTTGGAATCTCTTTCGCTGTTGCAGAAAAAAGAATTCTGTCATAAGGCGCATACTGAATCCAGCCGTTTTGTCCGTCATCTGTACGGGCATGGACATTATTTATACCAAGTTCTCGAAACCTTTTTTTTGCTTCAAGTATCAAAGATTCTATGCGCTCTATGGTAAAAACCCCGCGAAACAGATGCGAAAGAACGGCTGCCTGATATCCACTTCCGCAGCCTATCTCCAAAACCCTGTCTGCTCCACGCGGAAAAAGGTATTCCGTCATTTTTGCAACAGTCAAAGGAGAACTGATATACTGATTAGCCCCTATAGGCAAAGCATCGAGTTTATAGGCATTGTGTCTAAATCCTGCCGGCACAAATGCTTCTCTGTTTGTAGCAGCAATCGCTTTTTTTACTTCTTCACTTAAAGGAAACTGTGTACTACACTCTTCTGCCAGACGGGCTGTTTTTGTCGCTGTTATTCTGTCCAAGTTATTCTATCCCCACATCCATATATCTTCTCATTAGTTTTATCTCTTTTTTCCTGTACTGCATTTTCAAACAAGACTTGTTTGTGTTTCTGAAGGCTTCACCCTGCGGGGTGATAATACCGCTCATTGCTGTGCACTCTTTATTTGCACTGTCACTTGCCACAACATAGCACTGATTCATCAAGGCCAGTGCCTGTGTCAAAATTTTAAAATGCTCTGTACGCAACTCTCCCCACCATGAAGGCACGGCAATAACATCGGCCCCTTCTGATTTTTGCCAAAGTTCTTTAAAACGCAGTTCAAAACAAACAAACACGGCTAACTTAATACCGGCAACTTCCACTATTTTAAAATCTTCTTCACTGCCTGCATGCATGTATTTGTCTTCATCACCAAATTTAAAAAGTTTGGCTTTTGCTCTTTGAAACACCACTTCTCCGTTATAAAAAACTTTGGCAAAGTTATAGACTTTCCCCTCTTTTTCTTCTAACATTGTCAAAACAATGATTTTATCATGAGAAACTTTTTTCAGTGCCTCAGTAGCCCGTGGTGCAAAAGCAAGCATTGCATCCATACGCTCATAATCATAAGAAGTCAAACACACTTCAGGTGCAACTATAATGGTATTTTTTTCTGTTTGTGTAATAAGTGCCAAAAGTGTCTGTAAATTATTTTCATAACTCTGTGTTGTTTCAAACAACAAAGAGCATAAAGAGTATTCGGCAGTGTTAGAAGTCATCATCAAACGAAAGGCTGCCTTTTGAGTAGTTTGTTACAGTGCCTTCAAAGAAGTTTGTTTTCTGGTCATTGAATTTTGCAAAGTCATCTACCCATTTAATAGGGTTGGAGACATTGTACAGCTTGTCAAAACCGACAGAGTTTAATCTGTCATCGGCGAGATACTGAATATACTGCTCAACAATCCCATCTGTCAAACCTAAAATCTGTCCCTGCGTGATATATTTTCCCCACTCGGTCTCAAGCTTGACAGCCTCTTTAAACATCTCAATTACATCGGCTCTGAGTTCATCAGTAAAAAGATCCGGTCGCTCTTTTCTTAAGGTATTGATTAAATTTTGAAACAGTACCAGGTGTGTCACTTCATCACGCTGAATGAAACGAATCATCTGTGCGGAACCGAGCATTTTTCCCGAACGTGCCAGTGTATAGATGTAGGTAAAACCACTGTAAAAATAGATGCCTTCAAGTATCTGATTTGCAAAACATGCTTTGACAAAATTTGTATCTGTCGGATTTTTTGCCAGCTCCTGATAGACTGCGGCAATCGTATCATTTTTGTGTTTAAGCATCATATCTCTGCGCCACAGATCATATATCTCTTCCGAGTTTGTAGAGATGCTGTCAACCATCACAGCATAACTTTGTGAGTGCAAAGCCTCTTCAAAAGACTGGCGCACCAAAATAAGATTTATCTCAGGGGCAGTCACATAAGGATTTACGTTATCTATTAAATTGTTTGTTTGGAGTGAATCCATAAAAATAAGTTGCGAAAGCGCTTTGTCATAAGCCGTTTTTTCAGCATCCGTGAGTTGTTTGTAATCATTGACATCCCGTGTCATATCAACTTCTTTTGGAAACCATGTGTTGTTGAGCATCATCTCCCACAGATTATATGCCCATTGGTATTTAATGTTATTGAGTTCAAAAATACCTGTCGGATTTCCGCCAAAGACTTTTCTGTCATTAACATTTTCAGTTGAGTCAGGGTTATATATCTGTTTTCTGTTCATGGAATTCCCTTGTAAGTGATTATTTGAGTGTATGATTATATCCATCTGTAGATAAATTTTTGATAAGATATGAGAATGAATTTCAAACCATCTATTTTATTAAAAAACAGACATGTACAAACTGTCTATGCCAGCCTCTATCGAAGGGTTCTTGTCAAAAATTTTGAGATAGAAACATTCACCCTCAGCGACGGAGATTTTCTCGAATGCTACTGGAAAAAAATTGATAATCATACAAAAATGTCTCCTGTTGTCATACTTTTTCACGGATTGGCAGGTTCTTATAAGTCTCCCTATATTCAAGGAACAGTAAAAGAACTCAAAGAAGCGGGATTCAGCAGTGTAGTCATGCATTTCAGAGGCTGTTCGGGCAAGCAGAATCTCAAACCAAGATCATACCACAGCGGTGATACACAGGATGCTTTTGAATTTATACAGGCTGTTTCAAAAAGATATCCCCGGGCAAAGATATTTGCGGTCGGATTTTCACTCGGTGCAAATATGCTCCTGAAACTTTTAGGAGAGAAACGCTCTACATGTAAACTTACTGCCGCTGTTGCTGTATCTGCACCGATGCTTTTAGACAAATGTGCCACACACATAAATAAAGGCTTTGCAAAATTTTATCAAAAGATTTTATTAAAAGATTTAAAAAGAGACTTGGAAAAGAAATATGAATCTTTTAATATGCAACAGATTATTTCTTTGCAGCAAAATGAGATAAAAAAAATAAAAAATTTTTGGGAATTTGACAATGTTTACACAGCCCCTGTTCATGGATTTTGCTCTGCACAGGAGTATTATACGAAATCCAGCAGCAGACAGTTTTTAAAATTCATATCAGTTCCAACACTTGTTATTCATGCGCAAGATGATCCCTTTATGCCTCCTGATATATTGCCAAAATATAATGAAATATCATCTGCTGTTGAATTGGAAGTCAGTGAATTTGGAGGACATGTGGGGTTTGTGTCAGGAAGTATTTTCCGCCCTCAATATTGGGCGGAAAAAAGAGTTGTCAGTTTTTTTAAAACATTTTTGCAGCAAGAGGTTCAAAAAGATATTTGAAACTCTCTATTTTTATTTGCGTGCGTGACGTTTTCTTTCACTCTCTGTTAAAAATTTCTTACGGATACGAATATTTTTAGGTGTCACTTCCAAAAGTTCGTCATCTTCTATCCACTCTAATGCACGCTCTAAACTCATATCACGAGGCGGAACAAGTTTAATCGCCTCATCTGCACCGCTTGAACGGACATTTGACTGTGCTTTTCCTTTAATAGGGTTTACCACAAGGTCATTTGAACGTGAATGCTCACCGATAATCATACCCTCATACACTTCTGTCTGCACACCGATAAAAAGAACACCGCGGTCTTGAATACCAAAAAGCGAGAAAGCCAGTGTAGAACCGGATGTCATGGAAACAAGTGCACCGTACGAACGTGACTCAACTTCACCTGAGAACGGACGAAATTCTAAAAATGAGTGATTCATTACACCCTCACCTTTTGTATCTGTCAAAAACTGCCCTCTAAAACCGATAAGTGCACGTGCCGGAATTTCAAACTCTATACGTTGGAAACCCTGTCCCATTGGCAGCATTGATTTCATTTCCGCTTTTCTTTTTCCCAAACGCTCAATAACCGTACCGCTTAAATCTTCCGGAACATCAATCACCAAATGCTCAAACGGTTCACATTTCACACCGTTAATCTCTTTGGTAATAACTTCCGGACGCGAAATTGAAAATTCAAAGTTTTCGCGACGCATATTTTCGGCAAGTACTGTAATTTGAAGTTCACCACGGCCGGAAACTTTGAATTTACCCTCGCCGACAACTTCAAGACGCATAGCAACATTTGTGTTCATCTCAAACTCAAGTCTTTCACGAAGCTTGTTTGATGTAACGTGTTTGCCTTCTTTACCGGCCAAAGGAGAATCATTTACGGCAAAAACAACAGTCAGTGTCGGCTCTTCAACATGCATAGGATCAAGTGCAACAGGATTTACAGGATCGGCAATCGTGTCTCCGACATCAACAGTTTCCATTCCTGCAAATGCAACAATATCTCCTGCTTCCGCCTCTTCGATTTCCATACGGTTCAGTCCGTGAAAACCTATAAGTTTGGAGATTTTTCCTTTGACCATTTCGCCGTCAGCTTTTGCAAGCATAACATTGTCGCCTTTATGTACAGTACCGTTAAAGATACGGCTGATACCGATTTTACCGACATAGTTGTCATAATCAAGTGTAAATACCTGTGCCTGCAGAGGATTTGCAGCATCACCTTCCGGTTCAGGAATTTTATTGATGATTGTTTCAAAAATACACTCAAAATCACCATCAGGATCATCCATGTCCATTTTTGCCATACCGTCACGGGCAGCAGCATAGATAATAGGAAAATCCTGCTGTTCGTCTGTTGCACCCATATCTGCAAAAAGGTCAAACATTTCATCTACAACACGTTCAGGATCTGCTGAAGGTTTGTCAATTTTATTGATAACGACAATCGGCATTTTACCAAGTGCCAGCATTTTTTTTACAACAAATTTTGTTTGAGGCATAACACCTTCATAGGCATCAACAAGTACCAAAACACCATCTACCATTTTTAAAACACGTTCAACTTCCCCACCAAAATCGGCGTGGCCCGGAGTATCTATAATATTGATTTTATAATCTTTGTAACGAATAGCTGTATTTTTTGAAAGAATCGTAATACCACGCTCTTTTTCGATGTCATTGCTATCCATCGCTCTTTCATCATGTTGTTCGTGAGAACCGAATGTACCGGATTGCTCCAAGAGCCCATCAACCAGTGTAGTTTTACCGTGGTCAACGTGAGCGATAACGGCTATATTTCTAATTTTTTGCATTAGGGGTTTCCTTTATTTGGAAAATTTGCTGAAGAAAATTCTGCATTTCAGAGTACTTTCAGCTATTTTTCGCGAATTATACCCAAATAATTATTATATCCTTGTAAAATTAGTGATATACTTAGAGTATGATTAACTATCCGAAGAGTCTCGATACTATTTTTCACAAATTATACACACACAATATACTGCCTGTCATTGTAGGCGGTTATATTCGCGATACACTTTTAGGAATTCCTTCAAATGATATTGATATTGAGCTCTACGGAGTCAGTTCTCTTAATAAAGTTGAAGAAATTTTACAGGAATTTGGAAAGGTAAACAGTGTAGGAAAGAGCTTTGGTGTCTGCAAGATGTACTATAAAAATTTGGATTTGGATTTTTCTCTGCCAAGAGAAGATAACAAAATTGCTTCGGGACATCAGGGTTTTGCAATCAAAATCGATAAAAATCTGGATTTTAAAACAGCTGCACTCAGAAGGGATTTTACTATCAATGCCATAGGTTATGATGTTGTCGGTAAAAAAATATTAGATCCTTATCACGGCAGAGAAGATTTAGATAAAAAAATATTACGCTCTGTGGATAAACAAAAATTTAAAGAGGATCCTTTGCGGGTTCTTCGTGCCGTTGTCTTTGCATCCCGCTTCTGTATGAAGCTTGATAAAATTCTTGTACTTACATGTAAAGAGATGATAAAAGAAAAACTTCTTGAAGAACTTCCCAAAGAAAGAGTTTTTCAAGAATTACAAAAGCTTCTTCTAAAATCAGACAAACCCTCTCTCGGATTTAATCTTCTTAAAGAGTTAGGAGCATTTTCATTTTTTAGAGAACTTGCATTTCTAAACGGACAAGAGTATAAAGAAATTTTCAACTCTTTGGATATGTTAAAACAACTGTCAATAACAAATGATAAAGAGTTTGTTATACTTGCTTTGGCTGTTATAACATCGAAGTTTTCAACAATACAGACACAGACATTTTTACAGAGAGTAACAAATGAAAAAACAGTAATCAAAAAAGTTTTGCAACTTCATACAATTGATTTTGATTTAGATGATTTTAATGATTATGATATATACAAACTTGCTCAAAAAACAGATATTGCATTTTATGCACACTACTTACATGTAACGCAGAAGAAAAAAAAAGATACAGAGTATTTACTCAAAAAAGCGAAAAAACTCAATGTACTTCATAAACCAATTCCTCCTCTCGTCAGTGGAAAAGATTTAATTGAACTGGGTCTGCAGCCATCAAAAGAATTTTCAAAAATACTTCAATCAACATATCAGGCACAGATTCAAAATATTTTTAACACTAAATCTGATGCTCTCATCTGGCTCCAAAAAAATCTACTTTCCTAAAATATTCATTTTATTTTGTAGTTTTGAATATTGATTTATAGTGTTTATTGCTGATTTTAAAGTCTCAACGAGTTTTGAACTGTATATTTGTTTATTACGTGTGTCATAATCATTGATAAGTTCTTTATAAATTTCTAAAAATTTTTGAGCTGATTCGATAGTTTTCATATTAATATGTTTGTTCGTCAAAACAGCAATAAAAAGCTCAAAAGCTTTTTTCTTTTTTATATCCATATCATCATTTTTAATAAAATATGCTTGTGTTTTTTCATCAAACGAAATAAGTTTTTTCATAACTTCATTTGCGCCTTCAACACTTAGTGTAAGATCTTTCATATTATTTTTTATATAAGAGCGCATTTCGGTAAGATTCATTTTTGCTATTTTTTCAACTAATTGCGAATTTGCCAATTTATCTTGATTTTTTTTACCAAACACAATCTACTCCTTATATTTTAGTTTACAACAGTTTCAATTTCTAAGAGATATTTTCCTTCCAGATAATCAATTTTCATCTCTTTGGCAACCGTGTAAACTTCTTTATCTTCTATATTTTTTATCCAGGTTTTTACACCTTTTTCATGAGCCATAACAGTAAAACCATCAATTATATTACGATTGTGAAATAGTTTTTCTTTATTTGAATAATAGGTATCAAATCGGACTACATCAATATTTAATTCTCTTAAATATAAAAAACTTGTATGTAGTGAACCTAATCTGTCTATGGCTATAAGGACACCAAAAGCTTTTAATGATTTTATTATACTATTATATCTGCTTATATAAGAATAATACTGCATTTCACTTAAAACAAACATTATTTTCTTGTCAGAATATTCTTTTAAAAGTTCTTTTGTTTTTGAAAGGAATTTGTCATTTCTCAATGATGTAGGCAAAACATTGATTGCGTAAATATTTTCTCTGTATTGGCAGTTTTTTAAAATTTCTTCTAAGACCATCAAATCAAAACTCACACCGAGTCCCAGTTTATTGATAACTTTTAAATATGTTTTTGGATGAATTATTTTTTTGTTTTGTCCTTTGAGTTTTATATAACATTCTCTAAAGACTGCATCATTTTTATTGTTGTAAACTGCCTGTGACATAATAAGAAGATTTTTATTTTCAATAGCATCAATGACCAATAATTCCAATTCATTTGGATTGATACTCTCTTCTTCTTTGTATTTCATATTTTTGTTTTTATTTTGAAGATCAAAAAGGTTTTCTATGAGGTAATTTAAATCTTTTGAATAACTCGTATCTGTCATGGCTCCTGATATTTTTATCTCTATATCATCCACATTCAAATCATTGGATTTTAAACATATAAGTTCTAGCAAAGTGCTGTATCTGTCTTTTGCTCCATCAAGTCCTATGATAAAATCACCGCCTTTAATATGACCAATAGGAAAATTTTCAATCCCTTCTTTTTTTAAATACTCTGTTATCCAATCAACAACATACTTTAAAACTTTATCCCCGTTTTTTAATCCGTAAAGAGTATTTATATCATTTAAATTATCTATACTGATAAGAATCAGCGTATACTCTTTTTTTTGTTTTATCTCTTTTTGCAAATATTGATACAGATATTCTCTGCTGAATGTTTTTGTTACACTGTCTGTTATTTTTACATCAAATCCTTTGTATATAAGAAAAAAAATAAAGTAGATACTGACAAGTAAAAGTAAAACAGCTTCTATATAAAATGATATTTCAAGTGTAGTGTAATTACTGATAAGTGTATGAAAAATAAAGGCAAGTATAAGAGCAAAGATAGGTAAAGCCATTCTAAGTGCAAGCTTAAAACGGTATTCCCTCTCTTTTGTTTGGGACAATAACATTTATACGTCTAAATGCTTCACATCTTTTGCATGTGTTTCGATATAGTTACGACGAGGTTCAACTTCATCACCCATAAACAATGTAAATGCATCTGATGCAACAGTTGCATCTTCTATGGAAATTTGTAAAAGGACACGGTTTTCAGGTGTCATGGTTGTTTCCCATAACTGATCAGGATTCATTTCACCCAGACCTTTGTAGCGTTGGATATACGCACCTTTTCTTGCATAGTCTTTGATATTTTCCAGTACTTCTATGATATCTTTGTCAAAATGAATATCCCATTCTGTTATCTTTTTATAAACAAAACTTGCTTCATTGAAATGCGGAGCAGAAAAAAGATCATCATTTATAAGAAGCTCTTCCATTCCTGTTTCTGTCTGTACAAAAAGATGAATTTCATTTGTTTCTTCATTAATGGTATAGGTTAAAATATTGTTGTTTATTGAAGTTAAAAATTTCTCTATTTCAACAAACATCTCTTTTGCAGGCAGGGCAATCAGGTCAGGGTTTTCAATAAAATGACGGATAAGTTTTACAAGAGCATAACGACGATTGAGTGCTTCAAGTGAAGAAGCATAATGATCAACCATTTTAAAATAGGCTATCAAATCATTATTTCCCACTCCGTCAACTTCCAAAGATTCTATACCGTTGCTGATAAGATATTCATTCATAGCAGCATCATCTTTAAAATAGATCTCTTTTTTGCCTTTTTTGTAACGATACAGTGGCGGTTGTGCAAGGTACAAATAGCCTTTATCTATAATGTCACGAAAATACCTGAAAAAGAAAGTAAGCAGAAGTGTCTGAATATGAGAACCGTCAACATCAGCATCTGTCATGATGATAATTTTATGGTAACGGAGTTTTTCTTCTTTATACTCTTCTCCGATTCCACAACCCATAGCTGTTATCATATTTGTAATTTCATCTGATTTTAAAATCTTGTCAAGCCGTGCTTTTTCAACATTTAGAATTTTACCTTTAAGTGGTAAAATTGCCTGAAAAACACGGTCACGCCCCATTTTTGCAGAACCACCCGCAGAATCCCCTTCCACCAGATAGAGTTCGCAGATACTTGCATCTTTGCTTTGACAATCAGCCAACTTTCCTGGAAGGGTGCCAACACTCATAGAATCTTTTCTTCGTGTTAATTCTCTTGCTTTTTTGGCAGCTTCACGACCGCGTGCTGCCATTAAAGCTTTGCTGACAATAGCTTTGGCCTCTATAGGATTTTCTTCAAAATATTTGTTAAGAGCTTCACCTGTTGCTTTTTGAATAAGCGGACGTACATAGGTGTTTCCGAGTTTTCCTTTTGTCTGTCCTTCAAACTGAGGTTCCGGAACACGGACTGAAACAATTGTAATCAGTCCTTCTTTTACGTCATCTCCGGAAATTTTGACATCTTTTTCTTTTGCGGCACCGTTTTTGGCATTATAGTTTGATATGACACGTGTAAGTCCTGCACGAAAACCTGCTTCATGTGTTCCCCCGTTTGGCGTGCGGATATTGTTGACAAATGAGGCAAGTTTTTCTTCATAGGAGTCATTATACATCAGGGCAATGTCAAACTCTATATCTTCGGCTTTTCCGCTGAAACTGTAGACATTGGCAACAATTTCTTTTTTATTCATATCAGTCACATACTGGGCTATACCGCCTTCAAAATGATAGACTTCTTTTGTACCGTTTCTTTCATCATTGAATTTTATGGTGATAAAAGGATTCAGATAGGCAAGTTCTTTGAATCTTTTTGCCAGGTATTCGTATTCAAAGGTTATTGTTTCTGTAAAGATACTCGGATCTGCTGCAAATTCAATAGTTGTACCGGTTTTACGAGTTGTTCCCGTAACTTCAAGAGGTCCCTGGGGAATCCCCATTTTAAAATCCTGTTCATGGATTTTCCCGTCACGGTAAATTGTCATGTGTAAATCAGAAGAGAGGGCATTTACAACAGAAACACCGACTCCGTGCAGTCCTCCGGAAACTTTGTAGGTATCTTTGTCGAATTTACCTCCGGCATGCAGTACTGTTAAAACAACAGTAGCGGCGCTCATATTTTCGGTAGGGTGCATCTCTGTCGGAATTCCGCGACCGTTGTCACTGACTTTACATGTACCGTTTTTAGTGAGTGTTACTGTTATAGTGTCACAATACCCTGCCATTGCTTCATCAATAGAGTTATCAATAACTTCATAGACCAAGTGATGCAGACCGCGGTGTCCGGTATCTCCGATATACATACCGGGACGTTTACGAACAGCTTCCAAGCCTTTAAGAACTTTAATATTACTAGCGCCATATTCTTGTTGCATTTAATACTCCATTGCCGTTTTCGGCATAATTAAAGACATTTTATCTAAAATAATCTTATGATAAGTTTTATAGCTGTGCAGAGGAAGGGAGAACCTACAGTTTAAATAACTATAGGCATAACAACTGTAATAAAATTTTCATCTTTTAAAACAAAAGGAAGGTTTCCTTCATTGAGTCCGATTGTAAATTCTGAAGAGTTTATAGAATTTAAAAAATCAAGTAAATATTTTGAATTGATTGCTATTGAAAAAGGTTCATCAAAACCTGTGTTGTAACTAATTTCTGTTTTTGCTTCGATGTTGTCTTCGCTTAAACTTTCAAAACTGATGGTATCATTGAAAAAAGTGAGTTTTACATCTGTAGATATAGTTGTAATTTGTTTGATAGAATTAATCATAATGGCTTTAGGCAAAACCAGATTATAGTTTGTTTCTTTGGGAATGATTCTTGAATATTCAGGGAATTTTCCGTTAATGAGTTTTGTAAAAAAAGTATATTGTTCTGAATGGATAATAAGATTTGTTTCGTCATAATAGAGCTCGATATTATCAAAAAAGAGTTTTTGGATTTCAACAATTGCTTTTTTGGGAATTATTATAGATAATTCGTTTTCACTTTGGTTGTTAAGAGTAACAACTGCCAATCTTCGTGTATCTGTAGCTGCAAAGTTAATAGAATCTTTTTTTATATCTATGAGAGCACCGTTAAGTTCAAATTTGGGATTGTTGGTATCTATGGCAGGTGTTATTTTTTTTAAAGATTCAATGAGTGTGTGTGATTCGATGGAAATTCTTGGTTTTCCTTCATAAGAAGGAAATTCCGGAAACTCATTATATGAAAAAGTAGGCAGTTTGAAATTAGAGTGTCCCTGTGATATAAGAAGAGTGTCATTTTTTGCTTCCAAATTAATATCATCATCTTTTAATATTCTGACAATATCGAGAAATTTTTTACCGTTAGCGGTAATACTGCCTTCGTTTTCAATTTTTAGATTATCAGTTGATACTAAAAAACCTATTTCATAATCAGTTGCCTTCAGTGTTAGTTTTGAGCCGGAAACATTCATATAGACATGTGAAGTTATCTGTGATGTATCTTTTTTTTCCAAAAAAGGTGCAGCATGAATGAGTATATTTTCCAATATAGATTTTGAGATGGTAATTTTCATTTTTTAAATCCCTATATATTTATATAATTTTAGTAAGTAGTAGTAGTATGGAGTGAATATGTGACAAATCAACTCAAACACCTACAGGCTTACTTTTTGAGATGTGAATACACCTTAAGGCTTCTTTCACATCTATTCACTTTTACAATTATATCTTTTTTTTTAATGCTTTTAAAATAAAATCAGGAGATAGATGTTATTTTGTTTGTAAGTTCATCAATTTTTACTTTAAAATCTTCATCATCTTTAAGCAGATTGTTGATTTTTTTAATGGTATGGCTGATGGCGGTATGGTCTTTCATGCCAAAATACTGTGCAAGTTGAGGCATTGTGTTTTGTGTGAGTTCGCGGCAGATATATATGGCAATTCTACGGGCATATACAATATTTTTGCTTCTGCCTTTTGAACGTATTTCACTTGGTTTGATGTTGAGATCTTTGGCTACAACTTCGGTAATGGTTTCCATTGTAAGGTTTGCTCTGTTCTCGTTCATCTGGTCTTTGAGCACATTTTTTGTAAAATCCAGATCAATGTCAACATGCATCAGTTGTGAATAGGCATGGAGTTTGGAAAGTATTCCTTCAATTTCTCTAACATTGCTGTCAATGACGGTTGCTATGTAGTTGACTATATCTTCGGAGAGTTTTACCTTGTTTATTTCACATTTTTTCTTGATGATGGCTATTTTTGTTTCTAATTCCGGTGGCTGTATATCGGCAACGAGTCCCCACTCAAATCTGCTTTGCAGACGCGCTTCAAGACCGCCGATTTTTTTAGGATGTTTGTCAGCCGTGAGAATAATTTGCTTTCCGGCACCTTTTAAAGCTTCAAAAGTGTGAAAAAATTCTTCTTGAATACCTTCTTTATTGCTTAAAAACTGAATATCATCAATAAGCAGTACATCACATTTACGGTATTTTTCCTGAAAACGTTCCATTGTTTTGTTCCGTACATGTCGGATAAAATCATTTAAAAACTGCTCAACTGTCGTATATATGACAATTTTTCCCTCATTTTGAAAAACATTGCCGGCTGCCTGCATGAGGTGGGTTTTTCCAAGACCGACACCACCGTAGATAAACAAAGGATTGTAAACTTTTCCTGCATTTTCGCTGACACTTTTTACAGCAGCATAGGCAAACTGGTTGGAACCTCCGACCATAAAGTTGTCAAAAGAGTGTGAAGGATTTAACAAAGAGCTGCTTTGTTTTACTTCTACGGCTTTTTTTGTCTTTCTTTTTTCTATACTGTTTTTAAGCGTTATTTCTACATTTACTTTGGAACCGTTTTTTACTTCAAAAAGATGTGCTATTTTTTCTCTGTATTTATTTTTAATCCAGTTGACAACCAGTGCATTGGGAGCATAAAATATAGCCAAATCAGCAGTAGATTTTTTTATATCATAAGAGAGATGTCTTATATATCTGTTATATTCGAGTTCACTTATTTCATCTTTGAGTGCCTGTAATACTTCTTGACCTATATTCACATAAAACCTTGTTTCTTTTTTTATATGTGAATAATACTTTTTTTATCCATAAAACAGGGTTAAATAGATGTGAA